>JACZJB010000114.1 GCA_014860805.1 Anaerolineales bacterium | reverse complement strand
CATCAGATCCCAACCGTGGCGCATCTGAACGGACGCATCACACCGCGCTCGGGCTGGCACATTGAACGAACGGTAGTGCGCTACACCCTGGCAGATGACTGGTATAAGAAATTCGCGCAGCGCATCTTCCTGATCACCGATTATCTGCGCACTCGCGACCAGATGGAATTTACGCCGGAACCTGACATGTTCCACGATATTTTTGGTCACCTGCCATTTTTGACTCAGGAATTTTACGCACGCATCGAGGATAAATTCGCGCCTGCGTACATGAAGGCGACTCAGGAAGAGCGCGAAGTGATCAAACGGCTGGCATGGTACAGCACCGAGTTTGGGCTGGTCGTGCAGGACAATCGCTTCAAGGTCTTCGGCGCGGGGATCATCTCCGGGCGCAAGGAATTGACGCGCACGATCATGGAGTTCTACCGCCTTGGACGGGACAATGTGATCGATTTTTCACGCCCGGTCTTTTCGCAGCTCCAGGCGCATTTCCTCGCCAACAAGAACAACTTGCATCGCATCATTGACGGTGTGAATGCCCTGCACCAAAAAGGACAGATGTCCTCCGCTGACGAAGGCTGGAACGTTGTCCTCTCGTTGTACCGGTCATTGGGCATTGCGCAGGAAGGCATGTTCGGCGGAGATGTGATTCTCATCCCGTTCGATATTGAGACGATTGCCCGCATCCCGAAAACGGTGTATGCCTTCAACCCGATGCTCTTTGTCTGCGAGTCGCTTGAGCAGATGGATGTGCTGCTGGATTCTTTCCTAAAGCCGATCGCTTTGCGGAAATAATGGTTTATAGAAACTGAATAAAACGGCGTGGGTAAAAGGAGCGCTTCATGGCAGGGACGTTGAATTTCCAATGGCAGAATGAAATTTTGTGCAAGACCATCTATCCCATGCGGTTGAACAAGCTGCGGGATTTTCTCATCTATTACAAAGAAGTTGACCTGTGGGCGGAATACAAAAATAAGGACATTTCCATGCTCAAAGCGGATGTGGATGAATATGAGCAAGGCATGGAAAATGCGCGCATCGCGGACTTTAAACTGTATTCCAGCTTGCGCAATTATTTTATGCTGCCTGATGTGAAGGGCTATTACCTCAAGTACAAGCCCATCGAAGAAGAGGCGATGGCGCTCATTCAAAAGAATCACGCATTATTTGTCGCTTCCTGGCCCAAAGATATTCGCGGTGAACGTGCTTTCATCCTGAGCCGCATTGAGTCGTTCAAGACGCAGCTCGGTTTTCTGAATGACCGAATTCGGTTCTTGCAGCGTCAGTTGGAAGGGATGCTGCCAGAACACCCCAACCGCGCCAAGGTGGAGGCTGAATTCAAGCTCAAGAAGGAATCCGCGCTGCCGATGGTGCTGGAAGAGATGGAAAAATTGCGTCAGTTCGAAGGGACCTACAACAAGCTCGAAGGCCCAAAACTGGAATGGTTCAAACTGACCAAAGCCGACCCGAACTACAAAACCACTGAAAATGAATTTCTCGTCAATTACGATCCGAAAGTTCCAGCCACAGTTAGGGACATTGTCCGCTTGAAGGTGGAGCAGTACACCAAGACTCTGGAAGGTAAGAATCAATATCAATTGCTGGAAGATATTCGCGCGCGATTTGAGAAGGAACCGAAACGCTTCCCACTTTGGCTGCAATACATGGTTGTCCATTTTTCGGGGATGCGCTATAAGTCTGCGCATGGCTCGTGGGCAGACCCGAAAGATCTACTCGTCCGCTTGCGTGTGGATGAAGTGAGGAAAGAGCAGGCCAAGCTCAGCGATGCGGACGTGGCTGCAAAATGCGCGGAGAAGATCGCTCAATACGAAGGTGCAACCCCGAACAAACCTGCGCTTGCCAAAGCCTCAGAAAAAGCATGGAAAGACAAAATTGCCATACACATGCAGGGAGTCAAAGCCAATGGCCCTAAAACCAAGCGCGCTGGTCTGGCTGCATTGGTGGAAGAAGAGACTCGGTATGAGTTCATGTCCATGACGACCGACCAGGCCCTCGCGAAGTTGGAGGCGATGAAGAGTCAACTCCCAGCCTGGGCGTGGAAGATGATCGTCATGCTGACATCACTGCGAGTCAATCACGTCACCGATGCGAATTGGGAAACTTTTACCCCTGAGGAGGATAAGACCCGCTTTGCCGATCCTTTGTATCCGCTATTTAGCAAGTGGGCTTCGGACAATACAGGGATGTGGCGGCCTGAGCATGGGCGTACGCATGAGGTCATCGTCACGCGCGCGGTTTGCAACGAAACTGCTGAACACGCGCAGCATATCCGCGGGCACCTCCCACCTGGAGGGCTGACCGATAATGCGGCGCGGTACGTCAAACTTGCTGCTGAGAAAACACCAGGCGCGTATTTCATCCGTGCCACGGGTGCGGAACATTACACCCAGGGCGCCAGCATCTTTTGGCTGCGTTATGTCAACAGCGAGCCGAGCCAGTGGCAAATCCCCAAAGCGACTCAGGATTCGAATGGGGTGGGGTTGGTGCCTGCGGAATTCCTTGGGAACCGCCCGAAGCCGAAAGGCGGAAAGAATGCGCCGCCCGCTGCCGCGCCGTGGGAATACAGAGGCGGTGGTATGACCCGCACGCGCACCACCATCGACGCTGAGAAAAAGAGGGTCACTCAAAATCAGTGGCTGCGCTGGATCCATGAAGCGACTGTCATCGAAGTGGCGGATATTGCCGATGGGACGTATGTTTATACTTTCGAAACTTCCCTGCCCGATGACTTCCGCGGCACTTCCTGCCTTGGCATCTTCCGCAATACCCTGCGCTGGAATCTCTCAGACGGCGATGAGGATAATTACAACCGCTCTTTCGTGGGCTACGCTCCAGAAGGACAAGTTCCGCTGGAGCACATGAAGGTGATGATGGATTGGAATAAGATCATTTTGAAGTAACAAACAGGCCGCGCGGAAGCGCGGCCTGTAAATTTACTTGGCATCTAATGTGGGGATGGAAAGTAGAAATACAACTCGCTTTTCACTTCCCATTTTCTAGTTTCCACCCACTACCAACCATTCACTACCAACCGCCCTTTCCCTGCAACTTTTTCCCGCCCACACCTGTATTACACTTTAGCCATGACTATGCCTACAGACCGCGACCTGATCCTGCGTGCCCGTCGCGGCGACGCCGAAGGGCGTGAAGCGTTTGGCGAACTTGTCACGCGCTACCAGACGAGCGTGTTCAACGTCTGCTACCGCATGTTGCACGAGCGCGGCGAGGCAGAGGATCTCGCGCAGGAGGTTTTTATCCGCGCCTATGACCGCATCCACACCTTTGACATCGAGCGCGAGTTCGGCCCGTGGATTCGGCGGGTGGCTGCCAACCTGTGTCTCAACCACCTCGAAGGGCAAAAGGTCACAGCAGAACTGGACGATGAACGGGATGCCGACTCTGCCCAATTGCCTGAATCAGTTCAAGAGATCCGCGAACGAAGCGAGCAAATCCGTGGCGCGCTCGCGTCGATGCCCGCGCATTATCGCGTCGTCATCGAACTACGGCATTATCAGGAACTATCCTACGAAGAGATCGCCGAAGAATTAAAAATCCCATTGAGCGATGTGAAGAGTCATCTCTTCCGCGCCCGCAAAATTTTGGCGGAGAAACTCCATGCATCTAACTGAAGAGCAACTCAACGAATATCTTGATGAAGCCACGACTGAGCGCGCGCAGATCGAAGCGCATCTCTCTTCTTGCGAAGAATGCGCGGCGCGACTGTCCACGCTTCAAAATGTATTCGCCGAATTGGATTCCCTCCCCGAACTGGAGTTGACCAAATCCCTTGCCGCGCCGTTCACTCTCCACCCAAGCCTGCCAGCCCAGCTACCAAAATTCCTCACGCTGACAGCCTTCCTGCAAGCCGCTGTCGCGCTGGTTGCATTGATCGTTGCCGTGCCTTTTGCCTCAGCATTGCTTCCTCAGATCGAGCTGCCGTCATTTACAAAACTATTTTTTCAGATCCAAACCCAATGGACAGTTTGGCTTGACCAACTTTCGACTTTTAACCTTCCAACCTTCCAGCCCATAAACCTGCCTACTCTTGAAATGTCCAGCCTGTTGTTCACCCTCGCGGGCGTATCTGTCCTGTGGATATTAGGCAATGGCTTGTTGTTACGAAATCAAATGAAATGAGGGCGAGAGAACCTCACCCTTACATCAATTAGGAGAATTACATGACCGACATCCTTCGTATCTTCTTCATCGTCATCTTGCTGACCATCACCCTCGCCGCGTATTTCCTTGTCATCGGCGCACTCTTCACCAGCCGTGTGATCAAGACTCAAAGTATCATCAATCAGACTTCTGGCCGCGCTTTCGGTTTGGGGTTGGTGAATTTCTTTTTCTTCGGCCTGATCGCGTTTGTCATGCTATCTCTTGCAGAGAACGCAGGTTCCTTTGTCAAAGGAGTGCTGACCATCCCAGCCTTGCTCATCCTCGCGTTTCTCTCCGTGCTCTTGAGCCTTGGCCTGACAGGCATGGTCAATGTCCTTGGCGAACGTCTCTTCTCAGACCTGCCATCGTGGAGGCGAAATATTTGGGGCACAGTAATTTTATGCTTTGCTTGCGCATTGCCCTTTGTCGGCTGGTTTCTCCTGCTGCCGTATATCAGCTTCGTCGGCATCGGCGCATCCATTTTGGGATTCTTTCAGCGTAATTCATAACTTTCCGAATCACTCTTTCCTCTTTCTTCAAAAGACGCGCCTGCCCCCGCGTCTTTTTCTTTTAACCTTTGTGTCCTTCGTGGTTAATAAAAATCTTGCAACTTTCCCCCATCCACTCCTGTACAACCTATAACTCAATAAACGAAAGGAATTTCCTCATGGCCGATATCTCTGCCATCTTTTTCATCCTGTTAATCATAGGCATCGCCTTCCCTGCCATGCTCACCGCGTGGTGGCTGTTGTTCCCCGCCGTCATCTCCCGCGCCCAAACCCGCGTGGACAAGACTCCCATGCAAACTTTCTGGATGGGAGTAATGATCGTCATCGCAGTGACGATTCCCATCGTTATCCTGCTAGCGCTTCCCTTTGGACCTGCGAAATTCATTGGCTGGGTTTTGTTTGCGGCATCTCTCGCGCTTTCTTCTATCGGCTCCGCGGGCATCGCTGCGCATTTAGGAAAGAGACTTACAGATCAAAGTAGCCTCTCTCCACTGAATGGATTCATCCGTGGCTCGGTCATCCTCGAACTCGCCGCTTTCTTCCCCATCCTAGGCTGGTTCTTCATCTGGCCGCTCATGCTCATCATAGCCTTTGGCGCGACTGGCTTTGCTCTGCTCAATTGGAAGCCGCATGAGAAGACTCAAGTATCTTCCACGTCAACTTCGATTTCTCAGGCTTAACCTTCGTGTTCCTTTGTGTCCTCCGTGGTTTTAAAAATGACTTTATCCCGTAGAGACTTTCTCAAACTCGCATCCCTTGTCACTGCCAGCGCCGCATTGTCTTCCTGTGCGCCTTTGTATAGAAAGATAGCTGGCGATCTTCCCACCGTCCCGTGGACTTCGTTTAGCTCAAGCGATTTCCTCGCGCTGAACCGCATCACCTTCGGTGCAAGAGTGGAGGAGCGTGCCCGCTTCGCAGAGATCGGTCTGCAAGCCTACATCGAAGAACAACTCGACTTCGAATCTATCAATGACTTCGCTTGCGACCTTCAACTTTCAACCTTCAAAACCCTAAACATGGAAGCCAATGAACTTGAAGGAATCAGCAATCAACTCTTCGACGGCTACGACCGCGAAAAAGTCCCCAACGAATTGCGTCAGGCAACCTTCCTGCGACAGCTTTACAGCAAACGTCAACTTTACGAAGTGATGGTTGAATTTTGGAGCGACCACTTCAACATCTTCATGGATAAGGAAAAAGAGTTCTTCCTCAAAACCGTGGATGACCGCGAAGTGATCCGCAAATATGCGCTCGGAAATTTCCGCGATCTCGTGTGGGCGTCCGCGCATTCGCCAGCGATGATGATCTATCTCGACAATCAAGCCAACGAGAAAAGCCATCCCAACGAAAATTATGCGCGTGAGTTAATGGAACTTCACACTCTCGGCGTGGATGGCGGCTACAGCCAAAAAGATGTGATGGAACTCGCACGTTGTCTCACGGGTTGGAATGTGAAAGAACATTTCTGGCTTGGCGATTTTGTCTTCAAGGAAGACATCCATGACACGGGTGAGAAAAATGTTTTGGGTCTTTCGGTCCAGCCGTCGGGCATTAAAGAAGCGGAGCAAGTCATCGAAATGCTGATCACACATCCATCCACCGCGAAGTTTATCTGCACCAAACTTGCGCGTCGCTTCATCGCCGATAACCCGCCAGAGCAGCTCATCGAAAAAGCAGCGCAAACTTTTCTCAACACCAATGGCGATATTAAATCTGTGCTGCGTGTCATTCTGCTCGATGGTTTGCCGCTCGCGCAGCCAAAATACAAACGTCCCGTCAATTTTCTTTTGTCTGCGCTGCGCATGCTCAATGTTGAAACTGACGGCATTGCGCTTCATGATTATCTCGTCCGCATGGGGCAGCTTTATTTCAATTGGCCCACGCCCGATGGCTACCCCGACTACAGCGAAGCTTGGCAGGGCAACCTCATGCCGCGCTGGCAATTTGCATTCGCGTTGATTCGCGACGAACTCGACGACACGAAACACAATCTCAATGCTTTACTGGATGTCTCGTCTAGTGGCATTTTGCAAGACGATGTGGATGCGATTACATCTTTATTATTAGGCACGCCGTTAGAGCGCTTCGCTCGTAACGAAATAATTGATTCCGTCCGAGCAGCAGGTGCCACCGAAGAAGAGACTCGTCAGATCATTGCCGCGAGCATCATCGCTTCGCCTGCGTTTCAATGGCGATAAAACTCCGCTGGTTGAGTAGCCCCGCATGCTCTTCGCGGGCGTATCGAAACCAGCAATTAAAAGTAAAAATAAAATTGAGCGATGTGGTCTCCATACGCCGCTATCGCGGCTACTCGACCACCACTAATAATGGAGTTTATAAATGCTTACTCAAACCTGGCTCCCCCGACTTTCTTTCGCTCCTGTTAACACCGCTCCGCGCGGAGATACATTAGTCGTCGTCTTCCTCCGTGGCGCAGCGGACGTGCTCAACATGGTCGTCCCGCACGGCGAAGAAGCGTATTATCAATTGCGGCCTTCATTGGGAATCGCAAGACCTGATGATGCAAGAAAGAAGAAAGAGGAAAGGGCTGTTGATCTGGATGGATTTTTTGGGCTGCATCCAACTATGAGCCCCTTGCTTGAAGCATGGCAAAGCGAGCAGCTTGCAATCATCCATGCCTGCGGTGCACCGGACGAATCACGCAGTCACTTCAAAGCGATGGAACTTATGGAGCGCGGTGTGGGCGATGAGCGCGGTCCCGCCTCAGGTTGGATCGGGCGCCACCTCGCCACGTTGAACACGGGCAACTCATCTCCCCTGCGTGCCGTGGGAATGGGGACTCGTCCACAACGCAGTTTGAGCGGGAGTGTACCAGTCTCTGCTCTTCGCTCGATTACAGATTTTCATCTTGGAGGTGATTTGCGTGCTTTGCAGCAAATGCGTACCTCGCTTGAAACTGTCTACGCAAATGACATATTGGGACAAGAGACTTTATCCATCATGGACACCCTCCAAAAACTCGATGTCCAAAATTACCAGTCACCAATTACCAATTACCCCGACACCGAATTCGGACTCGCCCTCAAGCAAACCGCCATGCTCATCAAAGCTGACGTGGGACTCGAAGTCTCCGCCATTGACCTGGGCGGCTGGGACACGCACTTCGCGCAAGGTTCATCCACAGGCATTATGCCCAGCCTGATGAAAGACCTCGCCGAAGGACTCGCCGCCTTCCATGCCGATATGGCAGACTATCAAAATCAACTCACTACCGTCACCATGTCCGAGTTTGGACGGCGCGCCTCCGAGAATGGAAGCCTCGGCACAGATCACGGCCACGGCAGCATGATGATGGTGCTCGGCGGCAACGTGAATGGCGGTAAAGTCCATGGGCGGTGGCCTGGGCTTGGTGAAGGTCAACTCATTGGGCCAGGTGATTTAGCAGTCACCACCGATTATCGCGATGTACTTTCCGAGATTTTGACAAAGCGATTGAATAACCCCACCACGAATGAAATTTTCCCCGACTATCAACCGACCATGCCACATGTGATCATATAGTTTTCTGCGTTTGCATGACGCAGTGAATTGAGATAACATCAAGAGGTTGTTATTTCAAAGGAGGATTCTATGCTTCGACTCGGTTATTTCCTTTCACTGCTTCTTATTTTGACATTGGCTTGTTCGACACTTTCGGCTCCTGCAGAACCTGCGCAGATGATCGTTACAGAAGCCCCAACTCTACTTCCCCAGAATACAGAATCGCCGACTCAGGAAGTTGCTCAATCGTCTGAACTTCCAAACTCTGCGCTTGTGGATTTTTACGATCCTGCCCGAAATCCCGCGGACGATCTGGCACAAGCCATTGTCATTGCACAAAAGGAAAACAAACGCATCATGCTCGAACTCGGCGGGGATTGGTGCATCTGGTGTAAATACATGGATGATTTCTACAAATCTCATCCCGATATTTTGCAGGCTCGTGTTGAGAATTATGTGCTTGTGAAAATAAATGTCAGCGAGGAAAATGAAAATCTGGAATTTCTTTCGCAGTTTCCCGAAGCGGCGGGATACCCACATATCTATATTTTAGAAAGCGATGGAACTTTCCTGCATTCCCAAAATACCGCAGACCTAGAGGATGGCGCGGATTCGTATGTCCCTGACGTGTTTATGGCTTTCCTGCAAAAATGGACCTCCGTTAAATAAAAGAAGGGCGACCACGCATGGTCGCCCTTCTTTTATTATCTTCCAAAATCCACGGCAATATAATCCCCATACGCGCCATTGGAATAATAAGCATATCCAACGCCAAGTTCCGTTGACCTTGGATTCAGGATCGCGTCGCGATGGATCTGATCGCTCATCCACCAGAGCATTGCCGCCTCCGGACCGCCGCCCCCGTAGATAATTTCTTCTGTGAACGAACCTGAATATCCTGATGCAAGCACTCGCGAATAAGATGAAGAACCGTTCGAACCTGTGTGGCTGATATTGTTATTGCAAGCCATGTCTGCGGCGTGACTTTGAGCTGCGGCAGCAAGCTGGGAATTGACTGTTAAAGCTGGCAGACCGGCATTTGCGCGTTCCGCGTTGATCAATGCCGCGATCTGGTTTACATAACCAGCGTTCTGGCTGTAACTGCAATTGGCATTTCCACCGGATGCCCCGCCTGATGATTGCGTGGGGTTTGTTCCCGATGTGGAAGGGGGGACGGCGCTGCTGCCCACTACAATTTTTACCCAAAATGTTTTTTCAATTCCAATGACAACATCTTTTCCATTTGCGTCATTCAATGTGAAGTAACCTGTGTAGGTCCCGTTTGACGGGGGAGCGGCCAACTCCACGGAGACTTGCACTTTCTCATTTGGAAGAGTGGCAGCTATCGGCGCGGAAAGAGGCGCATTCATTTGGTCGCCTGCTGCGAATTTGAGAACATATCCAATCCACGGGCATGTGCCTGTGTTTTGGAATTCCCATGTCTTGGTGAATTTTTCCCCCGCTTTCACCTGCGTATTATCTTGAATGGTGACATCGCGCAGGAGGACTGCAGTGTTCGTGCAATTTGCAGGGACTGTGATGGCCAGTGTTGGTGTGGCTGTAATTTCGAGCGTGGGAGTTAAGGTGGCAGGGACAAAACCCGCCTTTGTTGGAGCAAGCGTGGCTGTGATGAAATTCGATGGCGTTGGCGTTTTGGCATCGTCCACTTTTACAGATATGCAGGCAGACAAAAGAAAAAGAAGAAGGGATGTGATTAAGATTTTATTTTTCATATAAAATATCGATTGTCCATTTAAAACATCATCATCTGGCCTTTTGATTCTTCGACCGGGTCGCTGGCGACCTGCTCTTCGAACGTTTCGCGCGTCAATATTGGGACCTCGAGCAGGCTGCGCAGCAAACGATATTTCACCAGCTTGTACTTTTTCAAACGCGCTTTGAGGGATGGGTCGCGCTCCTGTTTGTAGGCGGCGAGCGCGGCACGTCCACCGGGGATGACGATGACGGTTTGCTCGTCCGCATGTTCCAATGCGCGGTTGAGCAAGGCTGACGCCAGTACATGGAATTTTTTAACGACCTGCCCGTTATCTTTCCACGTCAATACTTTATCATCTCTGGATGATTGGTAGTTAAGTCTTTCACCGATCTTTTCTAGCAGTGCGAAGATGTTTTTCATTTCCTCGCGCCGTGTGGATGCTACATCTTCTGCACGCAGATTCCAGTTCGCGCCGTTCTTTTCTGCATATGAATTTAGCACCGCATAGATCAATCCCTTGGATGGAGTCATCAATCCCGGAAAACGCGGATACAAATCCTCTTCAACTTCCAAAAATATCACATTCGGATTCTTTTGCAAATAAGCGACCACCGCCATTTCTGCCAGATCGGAAAGCGATTCGGTGTGGATGGCAGGTGGGGAGCCTGCGTTCGTTGGAATTGACGGGTTCAGGCCCCACATCCCCGTGTCCACGCTTTCACCTGTGGAATAATGAATAAATCTTTTATCATCTTTCAATGCGGACGAAAACAGTATTTGTGTTTTCCGCAAAGCTTCATCGAATTCAAGTTCGGGCTGCTTGAGTGCGTTCGCTTCTGCCAGAGCTACCAGTCCCGCAGTATGAGCGTGCAGATAACTGGCGGGTTCTCCGCGGGAAGATATATATTCATAAATTGCTTTTTGTAAAATGTCTGCATTTGCATTTTCCGGCTTGTTTTTTTGCGCGGCTTTCCAAATGACTTGTATCGCATCATGCTCGGTTCGCAGCGCAACACTTTCCAATTTGAAGCCCGCCGTGTGCGCTGCTGTCAATGCCGATGTGATAAAGGCAGGTTCAGGTTCGGGGATCAAACCGAACATTGGCACGTCATCCGCCAGCAATTCATTCAAATGGCTGAAGCTCGCAAATAGAGCCGTCGCGTTCCACGCCCAATCATAGCGCCTGCGCCGCAAAGCCACCTTGTACGGCTCTACTGCATCCTTGCCCCACAGCCAGCCTGCCCACAAAGCAGATAAAGTCCAAAACGCCTGATTGGGACGAGGTACCGAACCAATCACTGCGGCGATGGGAATTTCTTTTTTGACCTGATGCGCCAGATCTTTAAGACGACCTTCGTAGATGCAGATTCCGCCGCTCTCTGGAATTTTATTGGGCCACGCTTCCACCGGGACAGGTGAGCCTGATGCTGCAAACAAACCGACTCCACGCTCGAGCATCATCCACACATTGTGCTCACGAAATTGACTCGGCGTGCTCAACTGCTTCGGCCTTGGCCTTTCCGAAGGATGTGCCCACAGCGTATTACCCGCATCGCAAGCCAAAAGGATGAGCGCCATCAGTGCCTGTTTTCGTTCGGGAGATAAAGTCAAGCTATCGAGGCGGTTGAGAACTGTGGTCAACGCATACAGAGGACGTGGTAAGTAGTGTTGAATTGCCTCTTCTGCATAATTGCGGTCTTCATCTTTTAAAGAAATTACACGCTCAAATGCGCGCGAGCGATGCAGCGCATCGGTGGCGGCTATTCTTTTTGCATTTTCTTTGTCATCTTCTGTAGCGGGATGTTCACCCGAGTCCCCGCAATGCTGGCATTCATAGATGCGCGCGTAGGGCGTGCCTTCTCCCTTGCGCCAGAGAAAGGACCGCGCTTGAATTTGTTGATTGCATTTTTCGCATATGGTGAAGTACAGGGACTGAAGATGCCCTGCGAGTCTCTCTTCCCCTTTTTTGATTGCCCCCAAATCTGCCAGCGCAGCAATGAATTCCGATTCGGGCGGCGGGTTGGCGAAAATCTCCAGCAGGAAACGGGTAACGGGATTGTTCGCCGTGACAAGCACACGGTATCCGCTGCGCGCGGCTTCGAGTACGAGTCGCGGTGAGAATCCGAATGGGTCCAGCAGCCAGCTCCCAGGCAGGTTGAGGCGCGAAAGCCACGCAGATATAACTCCTTCTTCTAGAGGGGGTAAAAATCGCGCAAGCGGTCCAGAATCCGCTGGTTTGAATCCCGGAATATAAGGCTGATGTTCCATCTTGGGTTAAGTATACATCCCAGGAGAAAAGCTTGTATTTACTTTTTTGCAGAAAAGATTTCGAAAAGTGGAATGGGCCAATACAGTGTGGCGATATGTTTAAGTTTGGTGGTCTTGATAAGTTCGTTTTTGATCTCGGCAATTCCGCGTTCATGGTATGCCCCTGAATATTCTGGACCTGCCACTTTGCGCCCAATTTTGTAAAGAATATTTTCAGTTGGACCCGAGACAATCAACTGTCCACTAGGTGTGAGGAGTGTGAGCAGTTCACTTAATGTGCGCGGCAGGTTATGTACATGTTCAAGTACATCGAGGGCAATGATGAGGTCAAAGGAATTTGCAGGGAGGTCGGTAATTGCAGTTTTTGTAGCATCCTTTATCTCAACATTTGTAGACAATGAAATGTATTTTTGCAGGCTTTGAATTGGAAGTAAATCGACGTCGAGGGCAACAATTTGTTTGCTGATTTGCGAGAGGTACGGCAGCATTACGCCGCTGCCACAGCCGAAATCAAGTACTCGTGAATACGGTGCGAAGTTCCGGGTATATTCCATCACTTTGCGCAGCCGCTGCCAGAATAACCAGTTGATGATCGGGTTGCGGTGTGAGTACGCTGGAAAAGCGGCTTCATCAAGGCGGCCTTTTTCAGTTTCAGCCAGCACTTGTTGAATGGCGGCGCGATAACGGGTTTTGTACGCTGTGAATTCTATTGTGTTCATAAGGAGTTGCTCAAAGGTTGTCTTGGAGTTGAGTTCATGTCGATTTCGATGGCAGAAAGCACAAGTTGTATGCCAAGGATGACGGAAAGTGTCGGTAGCATTACCGTTCCTGTGGGCGCGGGAATGTTCTTGCTTGCATACTCGATCCATTTAATGATTCCGAATATGAGGCCAAATAGTAACAGGGGTATCCCGGAAATAATATAAAGCGAGATCATTGAAAAATCATAAATAAAATATTTCAATAGGATGCGTCGCAGGAATACGCCGAATAATTTAATGGGAAATTCAAACAGAGTACGGCGAATGGATAGATTGGACATCTCACTACCGTAGCGGGCAGGAATGGGAATGTCCAATACAAAGGCATTGAGAAGGTATAGATTTGCCAGCATGGAGGTTTCAAAAAAATATCTTTTGTCGATTTTCTCAAGCGGCAATTGAGCAATGACTTCAGCGCGTGCGGCAAAGAAACCATTCGTCGGATCAAAAATGGTCCAATACCCGGTGGCAACTTTGGTGAGGAAGCTTAACCCTAGATTTCCCACCCGCCGAATAAAAGGCATTCTTTGCAGGGAAGCAAAGTCACGAAAGCGATTGCCTTTGGTGTAATCTGCCTTGTCTTGAATAAGCGGTGTGACCAGGGAGGGAATATAGGCGGGATCCATTTGTCCATCGCCATCCAGTTTGACCACAATTTGCGCGCCGAGTTCCAGCGCTTTGCGAAACCCCGTTACCATGGCGCCCCCTACTCCTTGGTTTTTGCTGTGGCTTATCAAGGTGATGCGGTCATCTTTTTTTTTCGCATCAGCTACCAGGGCTGCTGTGGAATCGGGCGAAGAATCATCCACCACGATAATGTGCTTTATATAGTCGGGTATTCCGCGCAACACGGTTTCGATATCGCGCTCCACACAAAAGGCAGGAATAATCGTTGCAATGTCATACCTTTCAAAATTCATAAGTAAAATTGTACTCGAAAAGGTGATAGAATCTTGACAAGGAAAACACTACCTATGGCATCCGGGGAACAAATACTTATCGTTGAAAGCGATCCTGATATTGCGGATTTAATCGGGAGGCAGTCTCTTCAGCCGCTTGGCTATCAAGTGACTGTGGTGGGCGATGCGGCTTCTGCGCTCAAGCGCGCGGTTCAAGCTCCCCCGGATCTGATTCTTGCCAATTTAAATTTACCAGGTTTGAGCGGGAAGGACCTGATCGCTGCGTTGAATTCACAGGGCGTGAAATCGCCGCTCATTATCATTGCTGAAAAAGGACAGGAAGCGGATGCCATTCAGGCATTTCGCCTCGGCGCGGCAGATGTGATGTTCTGGCCGCTGCGTGATGCTGAGGTGGTTTCTATCGTTGAACGCGCCCTGCGCCAGACTCAGGAAACTCGCGAACGGCAAAAACTAGACCGCCAGTTAAAAGTCGCGAACGATGAATTGCAAAAACGGCTGCGCGACTTGACAAACATCCTTTCGATTGCCAAGGCCGTCGTTTCGATCACAGACCAGCGTGTATTGTTTGACCGTATCCTCGAAAGCGCCATGCAGTTAGCAGAAGCAGACATGTGCTGGCTGATGCTGCGCGATGAAAAAAGTAAAAGTTATTTACTGCGCGCCCAGCGCAACCTGCCCGAAGCCTGGGCGAAGAAAATGAACCAGCCTGTGGATGACGGTATCAGTTCTCTCGTGGCTCTCTCTGGGGAGAGTTTGTTGATGAACGGCCTGCCCTTGCAGAAATTCAAACTGGCCGCACTCGGTAAATCCGCAGGTGTTATTCCCATCAAGATTCAAAATGAAGTCATCGGTCTGTTGATCGTGGCTCGAAAGAATGACCGCGAGTTCTCCCGCGATGCGCAAACCATGCTCGAAGCCATGGCCGATTACGCATCCATTTCATTGGTAAATGCGCGTTTATTTCGTGCTTTGGAACAGGCCGCTGAAAATGCGCGCGCAGGCGAAAAATATCGACACGCCGCACTTGAATCCATGCGGGCGGCGATCCAAGGAGAGGTACAAGCCGCCACCTATCCCCTTAACCTGGTTTTGACGGAGATGCCCGGCGCTTTGAACGACGAGCAGAAAAAGGCGCTTGAGTCCGTTCAGGCTGCATTGCAAAGGCTTTCCCGTTCTTCTGAAAAGACGGTTGTTCCATCAAAATAAAAAAAGAATACAGCTGACTCCATGCCGAAACAGGATCTCATTTTACTTGCCCTAAACCCATCCCCAATTTTGGATTTAATGCAGCGAGCATTGCGCGCAGCCGGGTATGAGGTGGCAGTTGCCCACGACCTATCAAGTTTAAATAAATCCGTGCAGGAAGCTATTCCTGCGCTGATGATTGTTGGGGAGAGATTTTCCGATCAGGATGGCTTTATTGTTTCAAGCGAGATGCTTGAGCGTTTCCCCACTTTACCGATCATTTTTTATGCAGATAAAGATACGACTGGTTTCGCCAAGTCTGTACTTCGGCACGGCTTAAGCGGATATATTTACCCGCCTCTGCAAATGTCGGACATTGTGGATGAAGTTCAGAAAAGCCTCACCCGTGCCGGGAAGTTGGGGGATTGGCTGCGCCGTGAGGTAAAACGTACCACGTCGTCGCTGGCGGAAAAAGCAAACATATCAGAAGCAGAACGGGTTAAGTTGGAAGCGATCATTTCAAATATCCAGGACGGCGTGGTCGTGATGGATGAAAGCCAGCGCGTTCTTTTGATCAACCGTGCGACTCGTGAAATTTTCAACCTGGGTGATAAGGAATTTACCGGCAAGGCATTGAGTGATGTGATTACGAATGCTGACATGGCTGCCCTGCTGAGCCGCTCCAGTGAAGGGCCGTTGAAATATCATGAGATCAATTTTGATGATGGCCGCGTGTTCAATGCTCAATACACCCCGATCCCCAAAATCGGCGCGGCAGTGACCATGCAGGATATCTCCTATCTCAAGGAACTTGACCGCCTGAAAAGCGATTTTATCCACACAGTTTCACATGACCTGCGCTCCCCTCTGACTGCTGTTCTTGGGTACACAGAATTGGTTGAGCGTACAGGACCATTGAATGAAAACCAGCTAGAATTTTTGCGCCGTTTGCAGGGAAGCGTCCAGCACATCACAAATTTGATCAACGATCTGCTGGATTTGGGAAGGCTGGAAGCGGGCTTTGATACCCGCCGTGAGATGATTCAACTTGACGGTGTGCTTAAATACACGCTGGATATGTTTGATTCGCAAATCAAAACCAAGCCCATTGACCTTTCTCTGGACATCTCCGAAAATATACTGCCGTTGCGCGCCAATCCCATCCGTATCCGGCAAATGCTGGATAACCTGGTTGGGAATGCCATAAAATATACGCCAAGCGGTGGTCATATTCTTGTAAGTATAAATATGCAGGATAAACAAGTGGTGCTCAAAGTACAGGATACTGGTCCCGGGATTAGCCCGGATGAACAAAACCGCGTTTTTGAAAAATTTTATCGGGCAACAAACGCCCCGGATGGTGTACTAGGTTCCGGTCTTGGGCTTGCTATCGTAAAATCAATCGTGGACAGTCATCAGGGACGGGTTTGGGTGGAGTCAACGCTGGGGAAGGGATCAACCTTCGTGGTTCTTCTCCCATCGCAAGAATGATCATTTTGTCTCGATAAAATGGTTCGAATGTTCCGTTAAACATGTTGCCGCTGAGGGTTAGCTCAGCGGCAACTTTCGCCAAAGGAGGAGACAGGGAGGAGATTGTTGAGGTGTCTTAGTTCCGTCTCCGCATTTATATTAATCGATTACCCTGTTTTTCGATATCGTCAAATGTCACCGATTGAATGTGATAATATTCACAAGTGAAGATTTTTCAAGTAATCCCTTGCTTGTGAAATGGCTTCATCTGTTTTGGAATAGCTTTTTATCAGCAGCGCGGGGTCTGGATTTCCAGTGATCATTTTGGACACTTTCCTGCCCTGCTGGTATATGCACAGGACTGGTTTGCCAATTCCCAATGCAAATGCAATTTCATATCCCACTCCATGCGATGGCACGCTGACTTCTGCGATCAGCGCATCGCAATTTTTTATCCAGTTCACATCCCGTTCGTAAACATATTGCGGTGTGAGCATCCGCTCGTTTTCTATGACTTCCGCTTGGGCCAAATGCGAAGTGGGGATTTCATGCCCGTCTGCTGAAAGCGCGGCAACGATCTGTTGATAGACGGTTTCAAATTCGCGTCCGCCTGTGATCGAACATGCAAAATAAATGTTCATTTGTCTTTGCTTGGCAGGCGTGAGAGGATCGAGTTGTCACGTTTTTTCTGGGTTGCGGCGGTTGTCCCCAATCCGGTTCGCATACTTTCGAGTTCCGAACTGAAGCGCATCCAGTCATTTACCAGAATCACAAAGTGAGGGGTTCTATCTTTAAAGAAAAGCGGTGAAAGGAAGAGGCGCAGGGATGATTGCGACATGGGAAATGCGTTCAACTCGAGCACGATCACAGTCATTTTTGCGATTGGTTCTATGATCTCAGCCTGCCATTTGGAAACGCTTTTGGGCGGAAAGAGCGCCCCCATATTGGCGGATGAAGTGCGCCGCAATCTTTTGTAGGAAATGTTCAAACGCAGGAATGGGGTTACCAGCCGCAGGTGGTCAGCGAAGGGTTGAACATAGGCGCTCTTTCGAAGGACAAATAATAACAAGCCAAGAAAAATAGTCAGGCCGCCAATGCTTGCAATTGCCAGCCAGCGCCATTGCTCAAATCCCCAGCTGTAAATTCCCCAGGCAAGAGCCAGCAAGGAAATGCCAATGGCCAGCAGCGCCGGATACCAGCGATTAAGCATATGAGTATAGATGACAAGAGGATAACGATGTCCGCCTTTTGCCATGATCTATGAATCCTTTTCGCTTCCTTTTTGACCTTCCGCCTGATTGCCATTCAATTGAACAATTAACTTCCCGATGGCTTGTTCAAGATGTTCGCCGCGCAGGCTGAAGGTGATATCGCCACGTGTTTTTTCAATGATGCCGCGTGCCAGATCTGTCTGGCGGCGCAGACCGTTTGTGATGGCATCGGGATAATCCATGGTGACCATGATGGAGTAGATCTCGTCCATATAGCCGAGCAGACGCTCCACTTCAGGGGAATATCCATGGCGGAGAATGTCCATGGTGCGGCGGCGCAACTCGCCGACGACTTCTGCCAGCCCGTTGAGATAGGTGGCAGGTTCAACGACCAGATCTTCGGGAGTCTGAAGCGGTTCGTTTCGAATCAGCGCGCAGGTGACATTCGCTTCCACGAATTCCTTTAATGCATCTTGTGTGTAGCCTGCGTAGAACAGGTCCGGGTAGGAGGCTAGAGAGTCGCGCAGGGTGTTCGCAAGTTTGCGGGCTTCCTGCAGATGAGTGTCCATCGTATCTGTTTCATCGCGATGGACAGCGCGGATGGCAAGCGAGCAGGCGCGGGTGAGCTGGCGTGCCTGGGCGAGGGCGTTATCTCTTGCGGCGGTGCGGGCGTCGAAGTTTTTTCTGATCTGTTCGGATATTTTTTCAAGTTTATGCATAATTACTCTTTGGGTGGTTCGGGCGGTTGTTGAAATGGACGGAAGAGGTTGTCGGCCAACGTTGAGTTGGTGGGGATGTTGATCTCCCCAAATGCGGTTTCATAGCGCGCGATGTTTTCTGTGAGCGCGCGTACCAATAATTTTGCGCTCAGCGGGGTCATCACTACGCGCGAGCGGATCTTTGCGCGGGGCTCACCGGGCAGAAGATGCGCGAAGTCGATCACAATATCGGATGGGGAGTGAGCGATGCGGGCGAGGTTGGCATAGACAAGATCAAGGTCAGCGGGAAGTTCGAGGATGGGGCCGGCTGGTTTGGGTGGAGTTTGGGGTGTATTCATGTTTTTTTCCTGATGTCATGGTGCTATATGCAAACAGGTCTAACAAGTCCCTGCGGCTTTGTTAGACCTGTTTTAGTGTGAGTTTGTTAGAACGGAATATCGTCTTCCGGGGGAAGTTCTGCCATTTCCATGCCGCCGCCACCTGCCATGGGACCGGCATCGCCTTCTCCACGGGAAGAGAGGAAGCGCACGGTGGATGCAGTAATCTCAAAAGATGAACCCGCAGTGCCATCCTGTTTCGTCCAAATGCGTGGTCCGCCGGTGGTTTTATCTGGGGTCAGGCGGCCTTCAACAAGTACTTTTGAGCCTTTCTTGACATACTGGTTGCAGACTTCCGCTGTTTTGCCCCAGGTAGAGACGCGAAACCAAATGGTCTCCTTGACCTGTTCCCCGTTACCGGAGGTGTACTGGCGGTTCGTAGCTACAGAGAAGGAAGTGACGGCTTGTCCGGAGGGCGTGTAGCGCATTTCCGGGTCTTTGCCTACATTACCGACGATAATAATGGTGTGATACATGGGGGAAGATCTCCTTTGGGTTTAGGTACCCGCCGAACTGCGGCGGGGAAATAAGACAGTTTGTATTGTACTCGTACTTGCTTTTTTTGTTAATCAAATACCTTTGAGGAAACCAATACAGGTAAGACAGCCATCCCCATACGTCATCCATATGTATTAAATGGTTCGGTTGCCGGTATTTTTATAAATTACCAAGGAGAAAAGATATGAAACTCAGTCTTAAGCATTACGGTATCATCCTCGGGGGATTGTTGGCGGCTTATTTCCACCTGATCCTCTTTCCTGATATTGGTTTCACGTTGAATGGACTCGGCTACCTTGGTTTACTGGGTGCATATTTTTTGCCGATCCCATTCTTTCAGCAGCGGCACAAATTGGTCTGGTGGGGATTGGTCGGCTATACCCTGTTGACCATTGTCTTGTGGGTCATTATGGGGAACAAGCAATTTGTGGCAGGTACCACCAGCGCGATTGGCTATTACGCCAAAGCCGCTGAGGTGTTTTTGCTGGCTTGTTTGTGGGCAGACAAGCCGAAGTAGGCGAAGAAGCCCTATACTGGATTATGAATAAATGAAAACGAAGGCGCATGCGCCTTCGTTTTCATTTACAAGCTCGTGCGTGCCACTCTCCGCATGGCGGCCATTTGCCGGAGATGATCCAATTCGTGTGCAAGCATGAGCAGGATCCAGGTTTTGTAATTGCAGATCCCGAAGGCGGAATTGACTTCGGTCTTTTCTGGATCGTGCAAATTGCGCGTCTGGTCGATCACCACCTGAATGCGCTCCGTGGCAGCATTCAGGCTGACGCGCAGGTCTTTGACAGGCACGTTTTGTTTTGCGCCTTCGCCGAATCCACGGGCGGCTTCCACCAAATGAGGAAGCTGGCTTGTTGAAATATCCAGCAATTTATTGTGATAAAAGCCTTGAGTGTAGATCAGGTGGGTCACTGATTCGCTGATGGACCAGAAGGAATGTGCAGGCGATGAGAACGCGGCCTGCGCATCTGTTAATGATTTAAGGTTTTCCTGAGTCCGTTCGCGGCTTTGAAAAAAGGAATCGATAAATTCGTCCAGAGAATAGCGGGAGGAAGCCTCCAGCCAGGTGATTTCCTTCGTAAAAGCAGACAGGATCAAGGGAGTCAGAGCGTCTGAACTGATCATCAATAGGAATTTTATCCTATTTTAAATTCCTGAAATGCGGGAACTTTTTGGTCGTTGGTTTCGTTCTGTTTCTGCTGTAAAGAATAGAGGAAAAATGAAACTAACAACCAACACAATTATTATTATTTTTGGCACCTTAATCCTGGGCTTGCTGGCGTTGATTCCCATCAGCGTTCTGGCGATGCCTCTGCTTCAGGCAGACCAGCCTGTGGACCCACAAGCCACGGTTCAAGCCATGGTTACGCAGACTATGTTTGCGGTGACTCTTAACGCGCCAACGCAGACGCCGCCTCCTCCCACGCTGACGGCTGTCCCTGCGACCAATACGCCTGTGCCAACTTCCACGCCGCTTCCCTCCGTAACATATTGTGACTGGGTGGCATTCGTCAAGGATGTCAACTTCCCGGATGGCACAGTTGTTGCGCCCGGTGAAACATTTACAAAAGTGTGGCGTTTGAAGAACCGCGGCACCTGCACATGGACATCTGATTACATGCTTGTCTTCAGCAGCGGCACGCAAATGGGTGGCACAACCGCACTCCGTTTGCCTGGAACCGTCCTGCCCGGGCAGACCGTGGATGTCTCTGTAACACTGACTGCTCCCGTCACCCCCGGTCCATACACTGGCAATTGGATGCTGCGAAATCCCTCTGGCGCGCTCTTTGGAACAGGAGACAAAGCCAATGTAGCTTTCTATGTGGATATTCAGGTGAAGAAACCTGTATCAGACATTCCGCATGGCACGGTGGGTGGGAACCTGTGCTATCCGAGTGAGTTCAACCCGCCCATGACTCTCTACATCGAGAACGTGCACACGGGAGACCGCATTCAGTTTGCCATCGTGGAGAGCCAGTTCACCTACAGCGTTTTGGTCCCTGCGGGAAGATATTATGCCTACGCATGGGCGCCCGGCTACAACCTCGAAGGAGCCTATACCAACGACAATGGATTGATGAAATCCTTCTTCGTTGAAGGCGGACTGACAACACCATTCATCAACTTGTGTAACTGGAGCCCGTATCCTCACGCTCGCGGTGAATGATGAAAAGAATAAAAGTCCCTCGAATTTCTAAATTCGAGGGACTTTTTAGTAAAACCTGAATGTTATAATAATTTTAAAGCTGTTTATTGAAAAGGACTTTTGAGTGACAATTACCTACCGCGTTGGCACGCTCGACGACTCGTTCTCTGTGTTTAAGGTGTTTCTCAAATCCATTATGGATTATAGTGAACGCATGAACGTCATGGCGATCACGGGTGGAAACGACCCTGAGATGCTGGCGTCCATCTGGGAGAAACGCAAGC
>JACZJB010000113.1 GCA_014860805.1 Anaerolineales bacterium | reverse complement strand
GTCCCGCCCCGACTCGAGTGGTATATGCTTTTGTAACACCGACAACATTTGTGATAAATCGAGGCGGAATTCCAAGTCCAGCCGAAGCGGCAGATGGAATTGTGGTGGATGCGGTCACAAAAGGATAGGTTCCCCAGTCCGTATCCAGGAATGTCCCCATGGCCTGCTCGAGCAAAAAGTTCTTGCCAGCTTTCAAGCCATCCTGCACCAGTGAAAACAATTCTTTGAGATAAGGCTTCAGCTTTAAATAGTATGCGCGGTACTCATCGCGTACGGCTTCATACTTCAACGCTTCACCGCCCAATGCAACGATGATCTTATTCTTCAATTCCAATTGCACCTGTAAACGCTGCTCGAACACCTTGCTCGCGAAATCCGTCCAGCGGATGCCATTGTAGCTGACCTTGTCCGCAAAGACGGGGCCAATGCCGCGGCGTGTCGTCCCTGTTGCGCCGGCGCCTTTTGCTTCTTCGTAAAGCCCGTCCAAAATTTTGTGATACGGCATGATCAAATGTGAACGAGGCGAGATCCAGAACCTGCCGTCAATGCCAACGCCTGCCTTGTTGAGCATCTCGATCTCATCGATCAATACCTGCGGATCGATCACCACGCCGCCGCCGATCAAGCCTGTGGTGTTTTGCGCAAAAATTCCCGAAGGCACCAGGTGAATTTTGAACGTCCCAAACTCATTGATTACAGTATGCCCTGCGTTATTCCCGCCGTTAAAACGCGCCACGTAATCCATCTTCTCTGCGAGAAAATCCACCACTTTGCCCTTGCCCTCATCGCCCCATTGCGAACCGATCACAGCTGTAACTGTCATGATTTCTCCTTGGGTGTCATTGCGAGAAGCACTTTCTGCAACGACAGAATGATATTTCACGTTGATTGACCGCCTCGTACTTAACCTGAAACCTGATTCTGTTTCAGGCGCGTATCCTCAATTCAAGGCGTGGATCATGTCCGTTTTGGAATGAACACATGGCAGTTAAGATTGAGGCGGCTTTATATCCAAAAGCATTATAATTCGGGCGGTTTGATTTTGGACAACAGGAGTCCCCATGAAGATTTTGCAAGATACTGCCCTGACCTACGATGACGTATTACTGGTTCCACAGTATTCGGATGTTGATTCGCGCCGTAAACTTTCCACACAAACAAAGTTGACAAAAGATATTACTCTGCAAATCCCCATCGTTTCCGCGAACATGGATGTTGTGACGGAAAGTGAAATGGCGATTGCGATGGCGCGTGAGGGCGGGATTGGGATCATTCATCGCTTTCTGTCGATTGATGAGCAGGCGCGGCAGATCCAGCGTGTCAAGAAGGCTGAGTCGTTCATCGTAGAAAACCCGATCACCATAACCACTGCGCACACCGTAGGTGACTTGAAAAAACTTGTTGACGAAACGGGCACGGGCGGTATTTTGATTTTGAACAGCGATGAAAAATTGGTTGGCATTGTCACCACGCGCGACCTGCTTTTTGAAACTAATGACAGCAAACCTGTGACCGACGTTATGCAGAAAAAAGTCATTACTGCATCTGCGGAAATTTCTCTGAAAGATGCGGAAAAGCGCTTGCACGATAACCGCATCGAAAAACTGCCTTTGGTCGATGCGAATGGGCGCGTGGCTGGTCTCGTGACTTTGAAGGATATTATGAAGATCACTCAATATCCGAAAGCCACAAAGGATTTGCGCGGACGGTTGATCGTTGGAGCCGCTGTCGGTGTGCGCGACAAAGAAATGCGCCGCGTAGAGGCTGCTTTGCAGGCTGGCGCGGATTGCATCGTTGTGGATATTGCGCACGGCGATTCCAGCCTTGAAATTGACATGATCAAAAATATCCGCAAGCATTACCCCAAAGCACAGATCATCGGCGGGAATGTTGCCACGGGTGACGGCGCGAATCGATTGATCGATGCAGGCGTGGATTGTGTAAAGGTTGGCGTTGGACCTGGTTCGATCTGCATTACCCGCATTGTGGCAGGCTCGGGCGTTCCGCAATTATCGGCAGTGATCGAATGCGCTGAGGCGGCTCGTGGTGCGGGTGTCCCCATCATTGCAGACGGCGGGATTCGTCAGCCTGGCGATGTGGCGAAGGCAATTGCGGCAGGTGCGCAGACGGTGATGATCGGCTCCATGCTGGCAGGTACGGATGAAAGCCCGGGCATGATCATGACTCGCCGGGGACATCGCTACAAAGCCTCCCGGGGCATGGCATCTCGTGAAGCGAATATTGATCGAAATCGAAAAGAAGGTAACGATCTCACGCAAGAGGAAATCGAAGAATATGTTGCTGAGGGCGTGGAAGCTGCAGTTCCGTACCGCGGGAAGACACGTGAAGTGCTCACTCAGTTGGTGGGTGGTTTACAATCGGGCATGAGCTACAGCGGCGCACATGATATTGAAGAGCTGCAGAAGAAGGCCATTTTTGTGCGGATGACGGGCGCCGGGTTAAGGGAGTCTGGTCCGCATGATGTAGAAGTGCTGGGATAGGATTGCTGAAAAACTGAGAATTGGAGATTCAATGCTAAAACAAGATACAGCAACCTGGATCGAGAAAGATAGAAAACAACTCCATCCGACATATCATCCAAAGTCGCATGCCAACCCCTTGGTAGTTGAACGCGGTGAAGGTGTTTGGCTATACACGACCGATGGACAGAAAATCCTCGATGGCATGGCTGGTCTTTGGAATGTCAACGCAGGGTACGGGCGGGAAGAACTGGCTAAAGCTGCCTACGACCAGATGAAAGATTTGGCGTTTACTTCGAATTTTTCGGGTATGACGAATCTTCCATCCATTCAATTGGCAGATAAACTTGCAAGTTTTGCCTACGAGGGGTTGAACACCACCATGTTCACTTCCGGCGGCTCGGAGGCAAACGACACCGCTTTTAAAACCGCCCGCTACTACTGGAAGCGCAAAGGTAAGCCAGGTAAATACAAGGTCATTGCCCGCAAAGGCGCTTATCATGGCATTACTCTTGCAACCACCTTTGCCACTGGACTCGAAAAATATCAAACTATGTTTGGCCCGGCGATGGAAGGATTTGTCCATATCCCTGCGCCAAATCCGTATCGTTATGAAGGCACGTTGAAAACTGGCGAGACAATTGGTCAGGCTGCTGCCCGTGAATTGGAAGAAGCCATCCTGCGCGAGGGACAAGATACTGTCGCAGCGTTCATCGCCGAACCTGTGATGGGTGTTGGCGGTGTGATCGTTCCTCCCGATGACTATTTCCCTCTCGTCCGCCAGATCTGTGATAAATACGAAGTGCTCTTCATTGCAGACGAAGTCATCACTGGCTTTGGCCGCACAGGTGAATGGTTTGCGCTCAATCATTGGGGTGTCAAGCCTGATATTCTTTCCTTTGCGAAAGCCATCACCAGCGGATATGCCCAACTCGGCGGTATCCAACTCTCGGACGCGATCCGTGAGACGATGGAAACTGCCGCAGATGCGGAAGCTTTTATGCATGGCTTCACTTATTCGGGTCATGCGATGGCTTGCGCGGTCGGTTTAAAAAACCTTGAGATCATGGAGCGTGAAGAATTCCCCAAGCGTGCCCGCGAATTGGGGAAACGCCTGCTCGCAGGGTTGCAGACTCTCAAAGAATTCTCTTTCGTTGGCGATGTGCGCGGACTCGGTCTGGTCTGCGGTGTGGAAATTGTTTCAGACAAGGAATCCAAAACTGCTGACGCCGTAACAACCATGAAGATTTTCAAGGCCGCACAAGAGCGCGGACTTCGCACCCGCCCGCTTGGAAATATCCTCGCGTTTTCTCCTCCGCTTTCCATCAACGAAGAGGAAGTTGACGAAATCGTCAAACGCCTCGGCGCTGCTATGGATGGTATTGCATAATATTTTATGTCTGTTTACCTTCACGATATTCCCCTTTCTCAGGCTCAAGCGCGATTAAGAGAGGCCTTGCAAGATGCAGGTCTCTGGCGCGTGCTTGGTGTTGAATCGATTCTGATTGATGAAAATTCGCTGGGTCGAGTCACCGCCGAACCGATCTGGGCGGAAATTTCTTCGCCGCACTATCACGCTTCAGCCATGGATGGTTTCGCTGTCCGCGCAGTTTCCACAAATGGCGCGATGCCGTCCACGCCTGTTACCTTGTTCGTAAGCTCCCAAGCCCAATATGTGGACACAGGCGACCCGCTCCCCGAATGGGCTAACGCAGTCATCCCAATTGAAAATACAGAACCGCTGGATGAAAACGGACAGATATCTTCCGCCGTTCGCAGTCCATCTTCGATTCGTATTCGCGCCGCTGTTACTCCTTGGAGTCATGTCCGCCCGCTGGGTGAGGATATTGTTGCAACTCAACTGGTTTTGCCGGCAGGTCACACCCTTCGTCCAGCGGATTTGGGGGCAATTGCCGCTTCTGGACATCAAACCATTCGCGTCTCACGCAAGCCGAAAGTTGCCATTTTGCCAACAGGTACGGAACTCGTCCCTATCGGCTCCAAACTAAAAGCGGGGGACATTTTGGAATATAACTCTCTGGTGATCGCCGCACAAATTAAACAAATGGGCGGCGAGCCGACCCGCTACCCGATTACGAAAGATGACTTTGCTTCCATCTGTGCAACGGTTCTGGAAGCCGCACAAACGCATGACCTTGTTCTGCTCAATGCGGGTTCCTCTGCGGGCGCAGAAGATTTCTCATCCAAAGTTGTTGAAAAACTTGGCATGCTTTTAGTGCATGGCGTTGCTGTTCGTCCGGGACATCCAGTGATTCTCGGCATGATCAATCGCCAATCGTCAACACCTATACCTGGCGCAAGTGCAGGTGTTGAAAATCGTAAATCAGAAAATCTGACACCCATTATTGGCGTCCCAGGTTACCCGGTCTCCGCCGCACTGACAGTGGATATCTTCGTTGAGTCCCTCCTTGCCAAATGGCTTGGACGCAGACCGAATGAACTGCCCACAGAGATGGCGACTCTTACCCGCAAACTTGTTTCTCCTGCGGGTGATGATGATTATGTCCGCGTGGCAGTTGGCAAGGTGGGAGATAAACTTCTAGCCGCGCCTTTATCCCGTGGAGCGGGGGTTATCACCTCGTTGGTTCAAGCCGACGGATTGGCATTGATTCCCAGCGGCGTGCAGGGCATGGAAGCCGGCGAGCAGGTCAAGGTCCATTTGTATCGCAGCAGAGCTGAAATCGAACGGACGATTTTTTGCATCGGCTCGCACGATCTCACATTGGATCTGATGGCCCAATTTCTTGCCGAGCACGACCGCAGACTAGCTTCTGCGAATGTTGGCTCGCAAGGCGGGTTGGTTGCGTTGCGGCGCGGTGAAGCCCATATGGCAGGTTCGCATTTACTCGACCCAAAAGATGGCTCGTACAATATTTCTTACATCCGTCAGTACATGCCGAACATTCCCGTCAAAGTGGTTGCTGTAGTGGGACGCGACCAGGGTTTGATCATTAAGAAGGGAAACCCAAAGGGAATTAAAAATTTGGGAGATCTCGCAGGCAAAAGTCAGGAAGGAAGCGTGCAGTTTGTCAATCGTCAGCGCGGTGCGGGCACACGCGTCCTTTTGGATTATCACCTGAATTTGATGGCAATCCCACAAGAATCTATTGCGGGCTATTCTCAGGAAGAGTATACTCATTTGGGTGTTGCAACCGCTATTGCTTCAGGCCGCGCAGATTGTGGATTGGGAATTGCGGCGGCGGCACAAGCACTGGATTTGGATTTCATCCCGTTGTTTCAGGAACGTTATGACTTGGTGATTCCAAAACAGTTTGCGGATGGTGACCTGCTTGCGCCTCTTTTCGACCTGCTGGCTGACGCGCGTTTTCGAGAGGCAGTATCTAAACTGAAAGGTTACGACGTGTCTGTAATGGGCACTATTATTTTGGAGGACTAATGTCAGAAGGCTTAATCATCGACGACAATCGACAGACTGCGGATGCCTTGCAACAAATGTTGGAAGTATTGGATTTGTCCGCGAAAGTGGCATATGGTTCCAGCCCTGCGATGGCTGTGTTGGGGACTCAAGTTCCCCGCTTTGTATGCCTGGATATAAACATGCCCGGTGTGGATGGAACTGAAGTGCTTGCATACATTCGCCGTGATCCACGTTTAATGAAAGTGCCCGTCATCATCATCACATCTGACGACCAGCCCGAAACGCGCCAACATGTCCTAAAAGGAGGCGCACAGGCAATGTTGATCAAGCCTGCCACAATTGATGCGCTGGAAGGTGCGCTGAAAAAAGCTGGAGTGATTTCCTGAAAATCAAAAGCGGATGCTGACCAGCATCCGCTTTTGATTTAAACATGGATTATGGCTTGGGCCAGGGAATATCAACGGGCTGTGAATATCCGTGTTTTTCAACTGTGTAAATCTTTCCATAGGATGGCGCGGCGCAGCCGGCTTCGTCTTTTACGGCGTATTCCGTTTCATACTGGTCAGGGTAGGAGAAAGTCCACCAGATGTAATATGTGTCCTGACAGACGAATGCCTCGATCAAATAACCGCGATCTTTGTCCTGTGACATTTCCATTTGATCCCAGGTGATGACAACATAGTCACCATCTCGGTATGCATCCACATTTTGCGGTGGACCATACTGGTTGCTGCCAATAGATTGAAGGTTTGGCTCTACCTTTTTGATGCTGCTGATATCACCAACAACATCTACCACCGATGGGGCAACCCAGCAGTGATAATTAAGTTTATCGAATTTGATGTAAAGCCACTGACTGTAAAAAGCCCGCCCGCGCACGGTGCCAACATCGCCAGGGTATAAGTCCGCGGCGTGCAGATAGGCGACAGATGGGCCATAGCGGCAGTGCGCCTGCTTGTTGACGGTGACGGTGGGAAAGGCAAATGTTGGTGTGGCAGAAATTGTTGGTGTCAGAGTAATTGTAGGGGTGAATGTAAATTCCAAGGTGTTGGTTGCTTCAGGGGTGGAGGTGAAAGCAGGTGTTTCGGTTTCTGTTGGCGGCAGAAGCGTGGGGGTTGCTCCAATCCCGGGTGCGCTGCATGCAAACATTGTGAGTATTAATACCAGAATGCTGAGTTGAATTTTTTTCATTTGAAACTCTCCAATAGAGTGACAACGTTAGTGCCAAGCGCTTCGTTTGCGTAACCGCCTTCCATGATAACGGCAGTAGGGAGATTTAATCCAGTGATCCTTTTTCCTATTTTGGCAAAGCCTTCGCGAGTGATATGGAACTTGCCCAACGGATCGCCGTCAAACGTATCCATGCCTGTGGAGAGGATGAGATAGGTTGGCGCAAATTTGCGGATCATTTCCAGCGCTTCATCCAGCGCAGCAAGATAACCTTCGTCACCCGTGGCTTTGGGAAGCGGGAAATTTTTGTGAAAGCCAAGTCCCTCGCCTGCACCAGTTTCGTCTGCAAAACCCGCGTAGTGTGGATATTCATAATCGGGGTCGCCGTGAATGGAAATGGTCAACACATCACTTCGTTCATAGAAAATATCCTGTGTGCCATTGCCTGCGTGATAGTCGATGTCGAGCAGGGCAACTTTTCCTTTACTGGAAAGCCAGTTCGCCGCAACAGATGCATTGTTGATGAAACAATACCCGCCTGCGTAATCTTTGCCAGCGTGATGTCCAGGGGGACGGCACAACCCAAAAGCTGACCGCTGATTTTTAGATATTTCGTTTGCTGCGCTCAAGGCGCAATTCGCAGAAGCCAGAGCAGCATTGTAAGTCCCTGCTACGATGCAGGCGGAGAGATCCATCATGTAGTAACCTCCACGTCCGTGCAGGGACTGGGTTGGGCGAGCCTTGCGCCGCAATGCAAATGTAGCGGGTAGGAAGGCATGCTGCTCAGGCGTAGCCGCAACTTCGGGGTCAGAGGCCAGCCACTCGGTCCAGCAGGAGGCGAGGAAGGTGATGTAATCTCTGTCGTGCACGGCGAGGATCGGGTCGAGTCCGAAGTCTGACGGCTCGGTCAACTCTGCCCAATCTGTTTTGTTGAGCACGGAAAGTATCTTATCCATGCGGTCAGGATTTTCAAAATACTCCACGCGTTTGCCTCCATCAAAAACCTCGTAGGGCGGATAATGATCGCGATGTTTTTCAGAATAAAATATTTTCATGGTAAGACAATTTTACCCGCAAGCGTCATGGATACGGAGGATACATGCAAATCTTAGAGGCTATTCATGGAAGACAAACAATTAGCAAGGTAAAGCAGGATGCTGTGCCGCGTGATATGATCGAAAAACTTTTAAGCGCTGCTGTGCAAGCGCCGAACCATCATAAAGTGAGACCCTGGCGTTTTGTTGTTTTGACAGGGGATGGGCGGAAAAAACTTGGCGATGTAATGGCCGCCTCTTTTCTGGACCGTAATCCGTCCACTCCACCCGAAGGCTTGGACAAGACCCGGGCATTGCCGCTCCGCGCTCCCGTGGTCATTGCTATTGGTGTGGACAAACCCGCTGATACGAAGATCGTTGAAGTTGAGAACATTTCCGCGGCTTCTGCGGCTGGACAAAATATTTTGCTGGCCGCGCATGCGCTGGGCTTGGGTGCGATCTGGCGCACGGGTGAATGGGCGCGTGACGCAAAGGTCAAGGAGTTTTTGGGATTTACCGCAGACCAACATATCGTCGGCTTTATTTACATCGGTTATCCTGATGTGACGCCTGAGCCGTATGAGCGTCAGGGGTTTGAAGATAGAACGGTTTGGATGGAATAACGTCTGCTTCAAAAGAACAAGATCAAAGAAAAGAGCAGAGGAAAAATACTACCTCTGCTCTTTTCTTTGATGGCGATATTTCATGGGGCGTGTGCGAACGTCATTAAGAATTGACACGCTTCATATTTTCACTTATAAGTGAAAATATCAAAAAATCTGGAGGCGAATATGTTGGCGTTGCGTTTGTTGTTTGAGGGCGGGGAAGGTCCGAACACTGAACTTCTGTGGATATTTTATGTGCTGATGTCCTTCTTCCTTTTGATGGTCATCGTCGGATGGTGGGCCAGTTCGAGAAAACAGGAACAGGTTGAGGTTCAGCATGAGCCGACAAAGTCCATGAAGAAGGATGCTGACGACCTGATAAAGATCGAAGGAATTGGTCCCAAGGTTGTGAAAGTTCTGAAAGAAGCTGGAATCAGGACATTTGCCGACTTGGCAAATTCCAAAGCGGACGATGTTCAGAAGGTTCTTGATGCAGCTGGTTTACAGATGATGAATCCTGAAGGATGGATCGAGCAGGCGAAGCTTGCGGTGGAAGATGACTGGCAGGGATTTGAGAAATTGCAAAAGGAATTAAAAGGCGGCCGCAAAGCTAAATAACAGGATTCGGTTTTGTTTGCGTCACGCTGCTGTACGCAATTTCACAAAGTCAGTATAATACCTCCCGCTGTTCAATGAACATATCAACTGGAGGTACGATGAAGAAAGTTTTGTTTGTTACTTTGGTTTTCTCCGCTCTCGTTCTCGCTGCTTGCGGCGGCGGTGGAGCGGACGCTGTTGCCACACTTGCTCCTGTGCCCGCTGATTTTGCTGGTCAGACCAATCCCCTTGGCGCAGATGCTGCCCCAGCTGGGGCAGAGGTTTTCAAGACCAATTGTGAAGCCTGTCATGGCCCTCAGGGACATGGCGATGGCCCCGCAGGCGCAGCCCTTGACCCTGCGCCGAAAAATCTGGCTGTGCTTCAAACCACAGCCGGTGATGATTATCTTTTCTGGCGCATATCAACAGGAAAAGAAGGCACATCCATGGTGGCATGGAAGGGTGTTCTGACCGATGAACAGATCTGGCAGATAGTTTCGTTCATCCGCACCTTGAAGCAATAGGCGGTTTGCTAGTGCTTAAACAAAAGACACGCTCCTGTACGGAGCGTGTCTTTTGTTCTTAAAAAATTAATGGAGAATTTCTTTAATTCTTTCAGACAGTTCATCCGGGTGAAATGGTTTGGTGATGTAATCATTTGCCCCTGCACCGAATGCAACGGCCCTGCTGTCGCTGTCGTCCAGAGCGGTGATGATGATGATGGGCGTCAGGGCAAACTCTGGGATTTGTCGCAGCATTCTACAAAGCTTAAAGCCGTCGGGCTGCGGCATCATTAAATCAAGCAGGAATAGATCAGGCTTTGCATAGCTGGCAATGTCAATTGCCTTTGAGCTGTCGTTCACAGCAATGGTTTCGTAGTTGTCGATCGCAAGAAGTTTTTCCAGCAGTTGGGTAACAAGGTTGTCGTCGTCCACGATCATGATTTTTGTCATTAGGGTTTCCAGTTAAACTCATATATATGATTTTTTCCAATCATACAATTAAAGGCATGGACTGACAAGCTAAAAATACTCGTCTGCTCGCAGTTCGCTTTTAATCTTTTTTCCCATTGCAGAAACGGGGCCAATCGCGGAAAATATGCGCAGCTTTGAAAATGAGGAGACAGTCATGCGTTTTGTTCGTATTCTTTTTTTGATTTTGATGTTCACTACGTTGGCCTGCCAATCAACTGGGACGGCGGCTCCTTCCACGCCCGCGCCTGTTTCTGTTCCTGAATCTACAGCCACACCCCCGCCGCCTCCAACGGATGCTTTCACGGCCACTTCCACCGAACTTCCCAAAGGCGTGATTTTTGTAGACACTCTTGAACAGGAGGTGTATCCCTTTGTTGAAAATGGGAAATGTTCATTGGCAGAAGCAATCATTGCCGCCAATTCGGGCAAAGCCAGGGATACCTGCGCCGCCGGCGACCCAAATGAAACGACCATTGAATTAATGCCCGGCGAATACCGCTTCACTCAAGCTGACCATACTCCTCCCCAGGAGGAGTGGACGGTAAGTGTGGTTGATGTTGGCTCTGCCCTGCCAATGCTGATCCGTCCCTTGACCATTCATGGCAATGGAGCGACCCTGATCCGTGACGAGTCTGCGGAGCCATTTCGCTTTTTCGAAGCTATGTTTGGCGGCCTGACCCTGGAAAACCTGACGTTGGAAAATGGCAGCGTGTTGGATGATTGGGGCGGCGCAATCTATTCAATGAACGTATCCATCACAATGGACAGTGTCCGCTTTGTAAATAACAGTGCTGACAACGGCGGCGCGGTCTATTTTACATTTGGCGGACTCAATATTACCAATTGTGAATTTATTGGAAATAATGCCGGTTTTGCAGGCGGCGGTCTTTATGCTGATTCAGCGAAAGTAAATATCAGCCAAACTGAATTCAATGGCAATCGTTCCGTTGGGCAGAGCGGTGGTCTGCATGCTGAAGGTGCCACCCTGGTGATTGTTGATAGCATTTTTGTAAAAAACGTCAATGAGGGTACGCGCGGCGGCGCGGTTTATGCGACAAATGTGAACCTTAATGTAACGCGGAGTCAGTTTTACCAGAATCAATCAGGGTACTATGGTGGAGCGTTTTCCATCCAGAATCCGATACTGGCGGGCATTGACCCCGAGGAGGAAAATCCCCTCGACAACATGGACCAGGTCCCGATGATCGTTAGCCTGATGACGTCCATCCCTGGTTTTCAGTCCACCCTTGAGGCACATCCCAGCGGAGTGTTTCAGGATTTCCATGAGGACGCTCAGATCCACGACTCGTGTTTTGCCAATAACGTCACGATCAACCCCGAAGACCCAAATTGGACAAGCGGTGTTTTAGGCTCTGCGTCCGATGTAACCAATAATTATTGGGGCGATCCCAGCGGCCCGTCAGGCATGGGACCCGGCAAAGGAGACAGCGTCGGCAAGCGCATCACCTTTGCTCCCTTTCTGACAGAAATGCCTGGATATTGTGATCCAGCCCTCGCGCAAATAGAACCGTGATGCATTCCCCCAAACGGGGGAGAATGAATCCAAAAGCCAGATGATAGAATTTTTATATATCTCTTAAGGAGTTTGTCATGGAAATTTTAGGTGGTAGTTTAATAACAATCGTTACCCTTGTGTGCACCTGTTTGATCACTCTTGTGTCATTGGGTGTGGCTGGCTTTTTTATTTACCGTATTTTCAAGAACATGTCCGGGAACAACTCTGTGCTTAAATCCGGTGTCTCAGCCCCGGCTGTGATCATTGGCGCATCGGACACCGGCGTTACCATGAATGAAAGTCCGCAGGTCAGGTTGACCTTGCAGGTAACACCCGCGGACAGGCCTCCTTTTCAAGCTGTTGCCACTACGTTTGTCGGCCGCCTGCAGATTGGCATGATCGTTCCGGGTGCTTCTGTTACAGTTCGATACGATCCAAATGATATTAGCAAGGTGGCAATTGAATCTCTTGGCGCTCCCGCAATGGGTTCAGCCAATGTGGCGGCAATTCAGGCTGCCATGCAATCGCAGGATCAGTATTATGAACAACTTCGCAAAACAGGCGAAGAAGCTTTGGCAAAGATTCTCACCGCAGAGGAGATGAATATCCGTGTTGAAGGCGGCGGTTCCATGTTCCGATTAACATTTGAAGTAACGCCAAGAATCGGCAGTCCTTTCAAAGCTGAGACCCAGGCAGCCATTGCAGATTCTTCGCGAGCAAAATATTCTGTGGGCAAAATGGTCTATGTCCGTTATGATCCAGATAACAAGGCGCAAGTCGCTTTGGATCGTGCAGTCTGATTTCGTTTAATGCTCATTGTTGCAAAAAAGGGACGCGGCGAATGGACGCGTCCCTTTTTTCAAATGGAGAAATGATATGGCAAAACTTATCCCAGCAGCGGAGCGCCTCATCCGCGCCCGGAAATTGATCCAAAAGGCCCGCGAAATTCCCCTCCCGACGGAGGCGGGTAGAAACGATATTTCCTATATTGCAGGAGTCAGAGACCTGTTGCGGCAGGCGCGCGATTTGGTTAAATTTATTTCCATGACTCCCAGTGCAACCGCCGAAGTGAAAGCGGATGTAAAACGGATATTCGAAGAGATTGAACAGGCGGACCGCGAAATATTAGGGTGATACTTCCGTATTGAAATTCAAAAAGAAGTAAAATAGTATTGTTCAAATATTTGCATTTTCAACAGGAGTGTGCCGCATGCCGAACAAGAAAATTATGGAGCTCCTTGAGCAGTTACAAGGAGAATTAGGTCAAATTGAC
>JACZJB010000112.1 GCA_014860805.1 Anaerolineales bacterium | reverse complement strand
GTATTGGGGGAATGGCCACGATCAATCTTAATACTCGACATATCAGGTTAAAATTAGTAATTAGTTTTCTGATTTTCGTCATAACCTCCCTCCTTCTTTGTAAGCCCTCCTTTTCAGCCAACCTTTCGGCAGGGGGAGAAACCTTTCATGTAGTTCCTCCCAAAGGGCTTGTGGATTTCACTGGACGGGACAAATTCGCGGATGGTCTCGCTCAAGCAACAACCAATAAGTCGTTCCTTCTAATGGCGACATATCTAACGGATGAGGATGTGGCCAGATCGCTTAAGGGGGAACTTCCCTTAGCCAATAAATATGCAATGCTTACGATGCATCGGGATTTTCTTACCCGGAAAATAACCGCAAAAGAATTTATCATTCATCGCAATAATTTCAGGGATGAGATGGAACAAGCAGTAAAAGATCTCAGTGGAAAAGTGGACCTCTCTAACGCAGAACGGTTCTTGCGGGACCGCACTGGAGTCGAAGCAGCAATGAAAGTTACCGATATGATTCCACTAGGGGTCAAATCGGAAAGCAATCGACATATAGGGTACGGGATGCTGTACAAGGGGACGATTTCAATTAAAGGGAAAACGATATCCTCTGTCTTAGTCGCGGAGATGAACCTCGTCTACACGCGCAAGAAGATCCTTTTCCTAAAGACCTATGCCCTTTTTGAGACCCCAGAGGACGTCGCTTGGGTGAGGAAGGTGTCGGCGGAATTCGTGAACAACCTGATCCGGGATAACCCGTAGTCGGAGGCTGACTCCCCCCAGCAAATCGGTCCGGGTGAGATACATGGAAGCCATCATCCCTTGGAGGTGGGCGATGTCTGGAGTACAAGGAAGGCACTTCCGTGTGATTTTATTGGTGGCCACGATATTGACCCTGGGTGCAACCGCAACTTTTTCCGCCGACATAAAAACCCTCCTCAAGCAAGCAAAGGCTGGAGATGCGAAAGCCCAGACCTCTCTCGGACACATTTGTGCAACCGGGAAGGGGATGAAACAAGACTATCCAGAGGCAGCGAAGTGGTACAGGAAAGCCGCGGAGCAGGGGGACGCGGACGCGCAATTCAATCTTGGGATCTTGTATGCCCAAGGTAAGGGTGTTCCGCAGGATTACACCGAAGCAGTCAAGTGGTGCCAGAGGTCCGCGGACCAGGGGAACGCGGGTGCCCAATCTGCTCTCGGTGTAGCATCTGATTTGGGAACAGGTGTCCCACAGGATTACAAAGAGGCTGTGAAGTGGTACCGGAAGAGCGCTGAGCAGGGATTCCCGATGGCACAGTTCAACCTCGGGGTCATGTATCAAGAAGGAAGAGGTGTCCCACAGGACAATGTGAAGGCCGCAGATTGGTTCCAGAAGGCCGCTGAGCAAGGGTTCGCGCGTGGACAGTACAACCTCGGGGTCATGTATGACAGTGGTTCGGGTGTAAAAAAGGATTACGCAGAGGCAGCGAAGTGGTACCGGAAAGCCGCGGAGCAGGGGGACACGGATGCACAATTCAATCTCGGAGTCGCGTACTTCAATGGAAAAGGTGTCCCGCAGAACTATGTCGAATCATATTACTTCTTCGGTTTGGCGGCTTCAAAGAGTGCAGGTGAGGACCAAAATAAATATTCAAAAGCAATGGATCTAGCCGCAAAAAAGCTAACTCCCGAAAAATTGATGGAAGCACAGCGCATGATAAGAGAAGGGGAGAAATCGCACCCGCCACCCATGCAATCTTCCACGGAGGGGAAAACCATTTTCAATTATTTTGATTTCTTGTTCAACGACGTAAGCAAGGAAATAATTGCAGGGGTCATCTTCCTTGTTTGGATACCCTTTTTATACCGGAAATGGAAAAGCAAGAAATCATAATAGGAGGGCACGACCGCATTTACCTTATGCAGTTGGAGAGG
>JACZJB010000111.1 GCA_014860805.1 Anaerolineales bacterium | reverse complement strand
GCGTTGACTCGAATACCGGGCGCAAGCGCTCGTGCAAGCATTTTTGTAAGCGACTCCAAGCCTGCTTTACTGACTGTGTACGATGGATAGCGGCTCCAAGCTTTTTGCGCACCGACATCCGAAATGTTGACGATCAATCCGCCTTCGGTCATACGTTCGGCGGCTTGTTGGGCGATAAGAAACGGAGCGCGCAAATTGAGATCCAGAGCGGAGTCCCAATCATGCAACTCCAGTTCGCGAGGATTACCAACCGGCATTATCGCCGCCGAGTTGACCACCACTTTCAATGGCACATGAAATTCATCCACCAGAGAAAAAAGAAAGTCTATCTTTTCAGGCACGGTCAAATCTGCACGGATGGGCAGGCAATCCACGCCAAGAGCGCGAATCTCCTTGACGGTTTGCTCTGCTTCCGTAGCTGAGCCGCGATAATGCAGCGCAATGGAATATCCCATGCGGGCGAGAGACAAAGCAAAGGCTTTGCCAAGTCTGTGGGCGGAACCGGTGACAAGAGCGAGGAGCATAACAAGATTGTAAACGATAACTCCTGACCGCAGGCAAATACTATTATGCCCTAGAACAGAATTCCATCTTATAATCAACCCGTGGAACTCTCGTGGTATTGTCTCTCCATTGGTGACGGCATGATGGCAAGTGAGCCGTCTGATGCGATTCGTGAAAGGTTTCTTCCTCGATTCCTGTCCGCGGGGCAGCCTTTGGATATGGCGGTCTTCATGCGGCTCGAATCTGAAGGACGCCTGCATTGTGAAGCCATCGCCTATTTCTCCCCTGCAGCAGCAGAACTGGCGCATGATTTCAATGCAGAACCCTGTGAGAAACCATTCCGAAGCGGATTGGGTTTGATCGCTGGCGACGACAGGTGCTGGTCAGTCCTTTTCCCTGAAAGCACTTCGCAATAAGATAGATAACAAAAAAGAACTCGGAAATTTCCGAGTTCTTTTTTGTTATCTATCCTTTGAAGAAATTCGAAACAAAGAACCAAATATTGGCTGGCCTCTCCGCAAGACGCCGCATAAAATACGGATACCAATGCGTTCCAAATGGGACGTACACCCGCACAGGATAGCCCTCTGCGGCGAGCTTTTCCTGCAAATCCCTGCGAATGCCGTATAACATCTGGAATTCCAAGCCGTCCTTCGATAAGCCCGCCTTCTCAGCATAGGATTTCGCAAACGCGATGCGTTTTTCATCATGGGATGCGATCGCGGGAATGGGGGGAATCCGTCCGTTTGCCGACAACTTTGTATTAAATGCGATGGATGCATCAATAAGAATCTTTGCGAGCAGATCGTAATTGGCATCCACATCCGCTTTTTTAGGGAAGGCTTTATCAGGTGGTTCTTTATAAGCGCCTTTTACCAAGCGAATGGGCACGCCGTCCTGAGCCATACGGCGTGTGTCCGCTTCTGCACGGAACAAATAAGACTGAACCGCCGTACCGACATTGTTATAGCCTTTTTCACGCATGAGGTAGTACAGGTTGATCGTCTTGTCAGTGTACGGCGTATCTTCAATATCAATGCGAATGAAGGTATTGTTCTGTTTTGCGCGCGCGAGGATACGCTCTAAATTTTGAACACATAAGCCTTCATCAAGGCTTAAGCCGATCTGTGTCAGTTTGATGGAGACATTACACCTCGCATCAGGATCAGTTCCGAGCGCGTCCAGAGTCGCAAAAATATCATCCGTAGCTTGCTGGGCTTCTTCAGGGGTGTTCGTGTGTTCACCGAGGTGATCCAAAGTTGCGTTTATCCCCTTGGCATTCAATTCACGTACAACACGCATTGCTTCTTCAAGTTTTGTCCCCGCAATAAAACGAGACGCCGTCCGCCAAGCGAATCCCCAATTTGTGACAAGATTTTGGGCCCAAGCGGCCTTGGAAAGGTAGATGAGGAAAGAGCGTAACATATCCATCCTTTGAGGAGAAATACGCCAACGAACTGGCTAATCTATTCTAGCACAAGCGCCCTATTTTGGTATGTTATACTTTTTGCGTGATTTTCATCATGATCTTGGAGGACGAGTGAGAAACCGCAATACCAATACCATCCTTCGGGGTGTGTCCATTTTATTCCTGACCGTCGCGCTGGTGCTGACAATCCTTTCCCTGATCAGTTATAGCCGCCAACGAAACAATTATCCTGCGAACATGACAATCGCTGGCATTCCTGTCGGCGGGTTATCTCCTGCCGAGGCTTCCCAGCGCCTGCTCGAAGTGTACACATCTCCCATTGAAGCCAATTATGATAATGCGATCATCCATATCGAGCCAAACGCCGTCGGCTTTACGATTGACGTGGAAACCATGCTCGCCGCTGCTGATCTCAGCCGCACAGGCGGATCTTTTTGGGGCGGCTTCTGGGATTCGATCTGGAACCGTATCCCATCTGAAACACAAATCCCGTTAAGCTCTTCAGTTTCTGAAGATCGTTTGCGGGACTATTTACAAAATGAGATTGCACTGCGCTACGACCAGCCGCCTGCTCCTGCACAACCGATTC
>JACZJB010000110.1 GCA_014860805.1 Anaerolineales bacterium | reverse complement strand
AATCAATAGTTGTATACAATAAACATATAATAATGATTATTTATTGTTGTTATGTCTTGTATGAAAAAAATAATTTATGAAAATTTGATTCATGAAACCTGAATCAACAACTTGAACGTGCAAAGGAAAGATAATAAAAGGAAAAATCATGTACATTTGCGTATTAACAAGCACTCCTGACGATGACGATATTCCTTACGACCCATCTCCTTACATGAGTGGGTATCGTTGGAAGCAGCATCATGTGCAGCCAACGGATGTTGAAAAACAGATCAAAACATTAATGGATGAAGGCGTGGATGTCTTTGTCAATTTATGTGATGGCACGCCTGATGACGCGTTATCTGGAATTGCACTTGTTCACGCTCTCGAGAAATATAACGCGGCTTTCACCGGCGCGGATTCAAAGTTCTTTGATCCCACTCGTGATGAAATGAAGAATGCCGCGAAGCGCGTTTCTGTTCCCACGCCCAATTGGATCTTTGTCAACCGCGCAGAAGATGCGGAAAAAGTTGCCAAGCGTTTGAAATTCCCCATGCTGGTCAAACCGCCGCACGGTTATGCCAGCGTTGGCATTCGCCGTAAATCACGCGTGGAGAATCTTGAACAACTTCGCGAACAGATTGCTGCCGAAGTGGAAGAGTTTGGCCGCGCCCTCATTGAAGAATTTATAGAAGGGCGCGAATTCACCTGCCTCATTGCTGAAGATCCCGATAAGCCCGCCGCTCCCATCACCGTAAAGCCGGTTGAGTTCATCTTTCCAGATGGCGAATCATTCAAGCACTATGATATGAAATGGGTTGAATATGAAAAAATGTCTGTTGCAGCAGTGACAGACCCCAAGATCGAAAAAGTGCTTCGAGAGCAGACCATGCGCGTTTTCAAGGAGCTTGGCGGTAACGGCTATGCCCGCTGCGATTACCGCATGGATGCCAACGGCGATATTTACATGCTTGAGATAAATCCCAATTGCGGTATTTTCTACCCGCCGCATGAACCGGGTTCTGCCGATTTCTCGCTCATGAACGACAAGAATATCAATCACACCAAGTTCATGAAGTTGATTATCCGCTCGGGACAGCGGCGCCAAACTCGTGTGGCGGCTGAAAAGATCATCAAGCGCCAGCGCCGCAAGCGTGTGCTTGAAGTAGAGCAAATGGCTTATACCTAAATCAAAATCAGGACACAGCAATGTGTCCTGATTTTTTTATTCACAGAAGAGACTGGCTCCCTCGCTTGCCTTGCAGACGTAAACCGCCGCCTCCATATTTGACCTTTGCCTGTATGCCACTGAAACGGCATTGACAAACTCTGTTGCATTTTCTTCTTTAACCAAAGCGACAGCGCAACCGCCAAATCCTGCGCCGGTCATGCGCGCACCGTAGCAGCTTTTCTGTTCGAGCGCGCAATCCACCATGACATTCAATGCTTCATTTGTCACTTCAAAATCGTCACGCAGGCTATTGTGACTGGCAATGAACAGTTCCCCAAGTCTTTTTACATTTCCAGCTTTCATCACTTCAAGCGCTTCAAGGACCCGCGTATTTTCTGTGACGATGTGCCTGGCGCGTTTCGCAGCCAGTTCGTTCAAGCCATCTTTTGATCTCTTATTGAATTCCTCAACGCTCACATCACGCAATGCTTTCACCCCGAACCAGCGCGCCGCTTCTTCACATTGACTGCGTCTTTCGTTATAGGCAGAGTCCACCAGCCCGCGCCTTGTGGATGTATCAAGAATCACGATGGAAACACTCTTAGGCAGGGGAGCGTGTTGGATTTCCAGTGAACGGCAATCCAGAAACAATGCGTGGCCTTCTTTGCATGCTGCGCTTGCCATTTGATCCATGATGCCGCAATTGACTCCAACCCACTCGTTTTCAGCTTTTTGTGAGAGTTTTGCCATCTTTGGCGCATCCCATGCAAAGCCAGAGACTTCGGCGAATGCGCGGGCTACAGCTAATTCAACGGCTGCGGAGGAGGATAGGCCTGCCCCGCGAGGGACGTCGCCCGTCATTACTGCATCAAATCCGCATAATTCGTATCCTGCCTTCATTAATTCGTAGGCAATGCTTTTTGGATATTCGATCCAGTCATTGCCTTTCGCGAGGGAATTTAATTCGAAAGCCGAATCAGTTTCAAGGTCCAGTGAAAAGATGCGTACGGTTTTATCATCCCGTGGACGAAGTGCAAGCCAGACCGCACGGTCAATGGCCATGGGAAGGACAAATCCATCGTTGTAGTCGGTGTGCTCTCCGATCAAATTGACCCGCCCCGGTGCGCGGACGATTATTTCAGATTCGGAGTTAAAATAGGACGCAAAAGATTGCTTTAGATGTTGAATGTTCATAATGGCGGTTATACCATAGCAGAGGCAATGTGGAAGATCTTGAATTGCTTACAAAATATGAGCCTGTTTTGCGTTTTGCGAAAAGCGAGCGTTTTTTTCCGATGGCGGTGGAGCCGTATCTGGAGATGTGTCAAATATTTCCGAGCGGACCGAGCGGCGCGGTTGAGACGATTTCCCATTTCGATGAGGCGCTTGTGGATCGCATGGGGGAGCTGCAAAGCGAGCAATTCTTTTTGCGCTTTGTGAATGATCCGCTCCGGGATTCAGACGCATGGGTCTGGTGGGGAATTGGGTCTCTCGCGGGGATTGGTGC
>JACZJB010000109.1 GCA_014860805.1 Anaerolineales bacterium | reverse complement strand
CCCAACAAGGGCGGCATTCGCTTCCACCCTGCTGAGACCATGGACACTGTTCGTGCTCTCGCAACATGGATGACCTGGAAGTGCGCTGTGGCAGACATCCCGCTCGGCGGCGGAAAGGGCGGCATCATCGTTGACCCATCCACGCTGTCCGTTGGCGAAAAAGAAGAATTGTGCCGCGGCTGGGTGCGCGCCATGTGGAAGAACATTGGTCCACGCAATGATGTGCCCGCTCCGGATGTGGGGACAACCCCTCAGATGATGGGCTGGATGATGGATGAATATTCCCGCCTCGTCGGTCAATATACCCCCGGCGTGTTCACCGGCAAACCGCTTGGCGGCGGCGGTTCATTAGGCCGCACCGAAGCTACAGGCTACGGCGTGATCTACACCGTGCGTGAAGCGATGAAACATCTCGGCATGGATCCCAAGAAATCCGTTGCAATTCTTCAAGGCTTTGGTAACGTCTCGCAGTATGCCGCTATTGGCTTTGTTGAAATTCTCGGCGGAACCGTCGCTTGTGTTTCCTGCTATGACCGCCATGACAAGAAAGCCTACACCTACAGCAAAAAAGGCGGCATCGACCCGCGCTTCCTGCTCTCCATCGTGGATGAATACGGAACCATCGACAAGAAGAAAGCCATGGACTCCGGCTATCAAGTGGATGACGGCGACAAGTGGATCGAGTTCGAAGGCGATGTGTTGATCCCTGCCGCTCTCGAAGGACAGGTCAACGCTGATACGGTCGGCAAAGTCTCCAAGAACGTGCGCATCGTTGCCGAAGGCGCGAATGGTCCCACCACCCCCGAGGCCGACGAAGTCTTCAAGAAGAATAAGGTCTTCAATATTCCTGACTTCCTCTGCAATGCTGGCGGCGTGACCACCTCCTACTTCGAACAGGTTCAGAACGACATGAACTTCTACTGGAGCAAGGAAGAAGTCCTCGAACGCCTTGACCAGAAGATGACCTCCGCTTTCCACGGCGTTCTCGAACGCAGTGAAAAGGAAAAGGTCTACATGCGCGACGCGGCTTACATGGTAGCCATTGACCGTGTAGTGAAAGCCATGGAACTTCGCGGCTGGTTGACTGGTTCCGCTTAAGCAGTTTCCAGCGATTAGCTTTTAGAAATAAAGAGGACTTGTCAAACGACAAGTCCTCTTTTGATTCACGCTTCTTTTCTGACCGTTCGCCTGATTCTGTTTTCTGACACATAGGCCAATAGAGATGCTTCGCTACGCTCAGCATGACATCTCCGAAATTTTTTAGATTAGCTTTTGATACAATAACTACATACCAAAAGCTAATTGCTGACCGCTAAAAGCTGAAAGCTAAAATGAGGAACCCATGTCCAAATTAACCTTCAAGTGGGAAGATCCCTTCCTTTTCAATGACCAATTGATAGATGAAGAGCGCATGATTCGTGACACGGCGCGGAAGTACTGTCAGGACAAGCTCATGCCGCGTATTATCGAAGCGAATCGACATGAAATATTCCATCGTGAGATCATGAACGAAATGGGCAGCATGGGCTTGCTCGGTTCAACCATCCCTGAAGAATACGGCGGCGCAGGGTTGAACTATGTTTCCTACGGATTGGTTGCCCGTGAAGTGGAGCGTGTGGACAGCGGCTATCGCAGCGCGATGAGCGTGCAAAGTTCGCTGGTGATGCATCCAATACATGTGTATGGCTCGGAAGAACAGAAGAAAAAATACCTGCCCAAACTTGCCAGCGGAGAACTTGTCGGCTGTTTTGGGTTGACCGAACCCAATCACGGCAGCGACCCCGGCAGCATGGAAACCCGCGCCAAAAAAGTGGATGGAGGTTACACCCTGCACGGCAACAAGATGTGGATCACCAACTCTCCGATTGCCGATATCTTTATTGTCTGGGCAAAACTGGATGGCGAAATCCGCGGTTTTATTCTCGAAAAAGGGATGAAGGGATTGTCCGCGCCGAAGATCGAAGGCAAGTTCAGCCTGCGCGCCAGTTCGACTGGTGAAATTGTGATGGATGAGGTTTTTGTTCCCGATGAGAATCTGCTTCCGAACGTCTCTGGCTTGAAAGGCCCGTTTGGCTGTTTGAACAAAGCCCGCTATGGAATTGCCTGGGGCGCGTTGGGCGCTGCGGAATTTTGCTGGCACGCCGCAAGACAATATACGTTGGATCGTCCCCAGTTTGGAAAACCATTGGCTGCGAATCAATTGATTCAACTCAAGCTGGCAAACATGATGACGGAGATAACGTTGGGCTTGCAAAGCGTCCTGCGCGTTGGACGGTTAATGGATGAAGACAAGTCCACGCCTGAGATGGTTTCACTCGTCAAACGCAATTCCTGCGGCAAGGCGCTGGAGATCGCCCGTCATTCACGGGATATGCACGGCGGCAACGGAATTTCTGATGAATATCATGTTATTCGGCATGTGATGAATTTGGAAGCAGTCAACACCTATGAAGGCACGCACGATATTCATGCATTGATCTTGGGAAGGGCGCAAACAGGATTGCAGGCATTTTCGTAAGTACAGACGACAGACTGCGGAGCATGGGCTGCCATCCGCAGTCTTGTCTTTTTTCGAGTGGGGAATTTTGTCCGCTTTTGAGGTTTCCTCCGATATTTAAGTAGTGCTTGCATGAAATCCTTCCGAGGAGATTTATATGGAGAATGAAAGCCCGCGGCGCATGGGTGTGGATTCAGAGACAATTCAGCGCGCAGTTGAGGGGAATCAATCTGCGCTGGCACAGATCTACGACACGTATGCAGCAGCCATCTATCGATACCATTTTAGTCGTGTGACAAATGTCTCGGACGCGGAAGACCTAACTTCCCAGACCTTTATGGCGGTGATCGAATCTCTGGCGCGTTATCAGCACCGCGACAATTTCACGGCGTGGATCTTTCAGATCGCCCGCAACAAGGTGATGGATCACTTCCGCAGGAATCACAGTCACGGGGAGGTAGATGAATCGGTTGTAGACCCAGCTCAACGTGATGTGCTTGAGGCGGTGGTTTGGGACGAGTCCCGTGCGCGGTTGAAGTCCCTGCTCCATTTACTTGATGAAGAGGAACGTGAGTTGATCCGCCTGCGCTATACCGCGGAGCTTTCGTTCGTGGAGATCGCCCAATTGCTTGGGCGCAAGGAGGATGCTGTTCGAAAAGCTGTTCGGCGCATTCTCGACCGTCTATCCATTCAGATGGAGGCGCAAAATGCCTGAACCCATTCACCCGTCCAAACTGGAAGAAGTAATGAAGGAGATTTCAAACGCTCCCGAACCTGATGCGGAATTCATGAATTCCCTGCGCGCCCGTTTTATTGCGGAAGGACATGCAAGCGCAAAAAAGAATCAGGAGACTCAAATGAAACAAAAGAATCTTTCACAGCGCCTCACATGGGCATTGGCTGTCCTTGTGCTCGTGGCTCTTGTCGTGCTCTTCACTAGGCCCACGGTTGTGAACGCATTGAAGAGCCTGTTCGGATATGTTCCCAATGTGGGGATCATCAACCAGTCATCTGATGTTCGCATGTTGGATGAGCCTGTGACGCTAGTGCGCGATAACTACACGCTCACAATAGAGCAGGCGGTATTGACCAACGATATGTCGGCAGTGGTGTATTCCTACATGCTGCCGCCTGATTATGTGATCCCCGATACCATATCAACTGTAAACTATGCGCCTTTCCTCACACTGCCTGATGGTACCCGTCTTGATATTGAGCGAGCTCGGCATGTTGAAAGCCAGGACTGTCCGCAATGTTACATCCGTTATCTGATGGAATTTCCGCCTATTGCTGCCAGTGTGAATGAAGTGACGCTTGAGATCCCGGATTTGGTGGCTGTGCCCTCCAATACTGCGCCACGCGATTGGAAAGTTCAATTGAAGTTCAAACCTGCCGACCCCGCAGCAATCGCTCCGGTGATCGCGCAGGTGGTGACACCCATGCCGACCGACATCAGCACGGATGCGCCGACACAAAGCATGGATACATACGGCATTACAGCCGCCCTGGAAAAATTCGTAGCCCTGCCCGATGGATATATTCTATATGGCGCGACATCATGGACTGACTCACGCGTTCCGCCATATGGCGTTGCATCTGTTTTGGTATCCATCACAGATTCTACGGGTGCAGACATTCCCTTCGATTATGCAGACCCCGGAATATTTGCCGCTCCCGGCGAGTTGCGCGAATATTGGGCGTACAAGATCGGGATAAATTTCACCCCGCCTTTGAAACTCACCTTTGGGATGCTCGCTTCTCTCCCCGCCGACGGCGGCTCTTTCACCTTTGACCCGGGTCCTTCCCCTCAAATGGGACAGAAATGGGAGATCAACCAGGATGTGACAGTGAACAATGAAATTGTTCATGTTCTCACTGCGGAACAAGGTGGCATTGAGCCGGGCTTTTTCCTGTTTGCCATGCAATCGGACTCAAACATCATTGGCGCTTCTGTCATTGACCTGGCTCATCCTCCAAT
>JACZJB010000108.1 GCA_014860805.1 Anaerolineales bacterium | reverse complement strand
CGTCAATTAAACTTCCTATCACTCTTGTTTGGAAACAAAAATTGAAGAATCTACTCCGCAGAGCCCGCCTCCTTCCTGGACTGGGAGTTAGCTCTGTTTACAAGGAACATGGCCGGCGCGAGCAGCAGCGCAGACGAGGTGATTGCCGCCGCTACGGAAAGAGATCTTGCCACCAACCCCACGCTGGGTCCGCCTGCCATTTGACCAACAGCATCCACCTGTCCCGTCATCGAGTGGATGGTGGCCCGCGTTTCTGGATCTAACTTTTGATTGACCCATGCCGAAGCAAGCGGATCGCGCACGCTGCGTAAAATGTCAATGGTTAGATACAGGCCCAAAGTCAGGAAAAGAAGCGGGGACAAAGCAAAGCCGATCATCGCAGCAATGATCAATCCCGTCACGATGAACATCACCCGTCCTATCGCAAGGGAATTCCCTGAGTCAACTCTCTGCTCTACATAGCGGACAGCAAAAATGGTCAACACCGCGCCAGCCAATTGGAGGACAGCAAAGAAAGCGAGTTGATTATTTCCAAAGAAAACGGGAATTTCAAAATTATCGAGCAGGTGTTTGACCCATAAACGGTCAAATCCTTCACTGTACAGTCCGTAGAAAAAACCAACGCCCAGTATATTGATCAATCGCGGGCGGGCACGGACGGCTTTCACGCCTTCATTGAAGGTGTGCCACATGTGCTGCCAGTTATTGCGGTCTTCTTTTGGAGTTGGGGTAAAACCTGTTTCAGGCATGATGAAGATCAACACGAAACCAATCAGTAATACGCCAGCCGCGCCAAGCTGAATGGGCAGTGCCACATCATTTGCGCCAATCAACATGGCAAAGCCCATACCGAACAAAGAAGCCACCAGCCCCACACGCGTGGCGCGCAGAAAAAGTTGGTTGGCCTTTTCTTCGCCAACCTCATCGGATATCCATGCCTGGGTCGCGCCGCTGGTGAATGTGTAACCAAGACCCCAAATGACCTGTGCCAGCAGAATTGGCAGGAAGGCAGGGAAAAAGCCCTCCACAAGAAAACCGATTCCCATCAACACATAGCCAATAATGATGGATAAACGCCGCGAGAAAACGTCCGCGACCACGCCTGTTGGAATCTCAAACACAAACGCGGAGATTTCCAATGCGGTGCCGACAAGCACAAGCTGCAGCGGAGTCAACCCCGCGACTGTCGCCTCGTACAATGACATGGTCACGAACATCATTGAGAAGAAAGCCGAGGCGCTGAATTCAGTGAATAAATACACCTTTGTCGCATCAACCTTTAAATTTGGCATCTTCTTCCTTAAAAGTTATATAAAAAACGCCGCAGAGACAGCAGGTTTCAACGAGGCTATCCCAAGATCCCCTGTGAGTTCTGCGGCAAAATGACCTACCTTATCACCTAGCCTAAGGCATACACATCTGAGAGACGTTTGGGGAACAAAGCATTTAACAATACTCTTGCCGTATTATTCTCCCAATAACAATCTGTAAAGGCATGCCGTAATTCATCCAAGCTGCGGTGACCAAAAAGCAGATGCAGAAAAGTCAGGTCTGGGAAACTGGCATCGGAACTGGTCTCAGTTGAAGGCTTGTACGAGTCAACAGCTATGATCCTGCCATTCTCGAAAACCATGCGTATGCCGCTTGAATAAAAATTAACTGTCAACGCACCTGTGTATCCCGCCGCAATGGACTCTGCCAGCCGTTTCTCCAATGCGGGCTTGACCCGATTCAAGAAAGCTGGCAGATCTGGCACACGGACATAAAACGCATATGGCTTGCGCTGTGCAGGGAGTTTATCGTCCATCGCTTCGTAAGCAGGATGATGATCGCCCAAATTAAATCCCCATGAATATCGTGAGACCGAATCGCGCGCGGCATATTCACCGCCTTTCGCCCACAAATAGCGCGCCACACTTGGTGAGACGTCCAACCACGAAGCACCTTTGACAAGCTCATACATGATCGCGTACAACCCGTCAACCCACAACATGGCAGGGTGTTGAAAATACCCGATCATTTCACCCTTTTTATCTTCAATGATCAGCGCCTCAAAATTATTGAGATTGCCATTGCTTTGCCCGCTTATTTCATACTTAACGATCTCAAGCGTGCGCTTGCAGCTAATGGCATATCGCTTTTGCGTCTCTTCGTACAGGAGCAAAATGAATTCAGCGTCCTGCTCCTGCGCGGGACGAATCACGAACGGCTCACTTTCGCCATCCTTCAATTTTGGCACGTGCGCTTCAAATCCATAGCGGCGGCCGACAAGGTTCAACGCCATATCATAGCCAAACTGACGATAGTAAAAAGGAATGCCTGTGATCACCTGCACCAGGTCCCCGCGCTCGTCACTCCACTTGTGGACTTCTTCCATCTGCACGCGGACGAGACCGCGCCTGCGAAATTCAGGCAAGGTACAAACCAACTCGGGGCGCCCCACTCCAAACTCAATTCCTTCATACGTCCATGTTTGGGGAATGGAACACAAGGTGGAAACAATACGCCCGGTAGCCGCTTCTTCAACGATGGTGAAATCAGCGGAGGTGAATGTTGGGTGAGGTTTGGATGCCAAATCCCGCACCCATGCAGCGATGTGATGGTCCGGCTTGTCAGGTCCATTGTCACTGTGCATGCGACCGTTGATATCCGCAAGCGCTTCCGCATCTTCTGCCGAAGCATGGCGCAGGATCAAACCATCGCCGAGATCGCGTATAAATAATTCGGTTTTAGTTTTTATATTCATGGTTTATGCCTTAAGCGACCAAAGGAAATCCCCCATTCCATTTTTATTTCATTTGATCTTCAATATTTTTTCCAACTCTTTCATTGCCTTTTGCGGATCTTTGAACAAAACGCCCTTCATGCCGATCTCCTGACATGCATCAATATTGACTTGAACATCATCGACAAAGACCGCCTCTTCTGCCTTCACCCCAGCCTGACCCAACGCAATGGAATAGATCTTCGCTTCGGGCTTCATCACACGGACTTCCGCCGAAATAGTCAGGCTATCGAAAAGTTCGACCAGCTTTTCCCTTTCCAGGAAGGCGCGCATCCCGCTCCATGCATTGGAAATGAGACCGACATGGAATTTCCCCCGCAGTGAATGAATAAAATTCACCAGCTCGCGGTCAATTACGTCTCCGCCAAAGAATTCTGCTTCGACAGCTTGTTTCTCAGCAGGAGGAAGTTTGAGGCGTTTCAAAACATTCGCCCAATGTTCATCCTCCAGAATCTCGCCTACACTGGCGCGCCGCGCAGATTCGCCGGCAAAGACAAGCTTATCAATATCGTCATATTCCATGCGAAAGCGTTCCGCCAAATGCTGGCGCGGAGCCTGAAACTCGGTGCGCTGGATAACACCGCCAAAATCAAAAAAAACTGCGCGAATACTCATATCCTGTCCTTTAAAGATACAAAGCCTTAAAGATGTTGATCTTCTCGGCTTTGCATAAAAATCAAAACTGCCTGCTACAGACTTATTACTTCTTCTTGCCTTTTGCGGGAGATTTCTTCGCGGCCGGCTTTTCTGAGGAAGCTTTTTTGGCGGCTGGTTTCTTGGCAGCGGGCGCCTTCTTGGCAGCGGAAGGTTTGGCAGCGACTTTGCCCGCCTCCGCCTTTTTTGCCTTTGAAATAGGTTCTGTCTTCAGCATGGCAGAAGCAGGCGTCGGCGGGAGTGAAGCGGGCGGCGTTACAGGTGCAGACGCCATTTGTTTGGCTGCGTCCTGCCAGTTCGGGTAGAACAATTCCATCCTCTGACGGGAAATGGAATTGGCACGCCGACAGCGCGGGCAATGCGCATCGTAGTGATTCTGGTGTCTTTCGTTCATGCTGACAATAGCAGTAAGCATTTCAGTGCGGCTGAGGGTGAAAGGGGTCTGGCAGTAAATACAACGCAGGTTCATAAATCTCTCCTTGATACGGAACACCGTTGGTTTATTCTGAGAGAGATTCTACACTGATTTCACGTCCTGAGCGAATCGTCTTTTCATACTGGTCGAAAGCCTGGTGGACGCGCATGCCTGCACGTTCGTAGAGCTTCAAGGCGCCTGTCAGGTTTTGCGCATCCACGCCAAGACCGACCTTGCGTTTGCCGCGTTTGTAAAATTCGCCAAAGCTGTGCTGAAGAAGAGCCAGCCCTATTCCACGCTTGCGCCACTCGCGGCGGACTCCTAAAATATTCACCCATCCCAGATCAGGGTCATCATAGGAACTGGGTCGGCAAAGGGAAATGCCTGCAATTTCGTCGCCGTCCATAGCGAGGAACCACAAGCTTGGGTCGGAGTCTTCGCCAAGCAGAAAATGTTTGAAACGTGCAAAGCCTTCTTCGAACGGTTCTTCGATGTAGCCAAAATGGTCGCGGAAGGAGTCTCTGTCCACCTGGTAGATGGCACGGGAATCTGTTTCAGGGTCGGCTGTTCTCAGGGTAATGCCGTCCGCCCAGAGCGGAGTCGGGGGCGCCTCTTCCATATTGATCCGCATTTCGTAGGAGCTGCGGATGCGGACGAAGCCTCTATCTTCAACAAGCTTTTTTGAATCAACGGCAGATTGGAATATCCCTGTGCGAGGTGCAAAACGGAGGTCGGCGGGCAAAATATCCAATACTTTGCAGGCGCGTTCTTCTGCCCATTGCAGGAGCCATGTGCCAATACCGAGACCGCCAAATTCAGGGTGGACGCGTCCCCAAAGCCAGGGATGAACGGGCGGCTTGGAAGTTGTCCACGCTTCGATATAACCGACAAGCATCCCTTCAGGTGAAAAAACCAGGCAAATATCTGTGGCAGGGTTGAAACCCGGCGAAGCCCACTCATTGCGAAGGATTTTCGGATCGGACAATTCGTTTTGATGAATGACGGCCTGCGACCAGGTGTTGAATAATTTCACGGCAGCATCCGCATCATCCAACTCAGCGCCGCGGGTGGTAAAGCCTTGCGGCAATTCAATCTTTGATTTTTCAAGCAGTGTGTTCATTTCTTCCTTTATTCTTCCAAACTTTTGCCAGCGCGTAATTCCTTATCGTAGGTGATGAATTCACTGGCAATATACATGCCCGCTCCCTGATAGAGACGGGTTGCGCCCGTAGGATTGGAAGCATCCACACCAAGTCCAATGGTCTTCATCCCACGGTTGTAGAATTCGCCAAAGGACTGTCGGAGCAAAGCCAGTCCAAGTCCTTTTTTGCGCCACGGACGGCGGACGCCGAGGGTGCTGACCCAGCCAATTCCCATGCGGAAACGGTTAAGCGAAAAGCCTGCGATCTCGTTTCCATCCCAGGCGATCACCCATAAAGACGGGTCAAAATCGGGCTGTGCGAATCTGCTGCGCTCCCAATCTTCAAATGTGGATTCATGGCTGCCCCAATGGTCGCGAAACGCTTCATTGACCGCGTCCAACACCGCCCGGGACTGTTCCTCCCGAACAAATGGACGCAGTTCAATGCCTTCGGGCCAAACAGGCGACGGGGGCATTTCATCCAATTTGATTTCCATGCGCCAGCTAAAGCGGACAGGGAAATAACCTGCTTCCTCATGCGCCTTTTTGGCTTCTTCATCTTTCCCGTCCATCGAGCTGCGGATGAAAACTCGCAGGCCGGGCGCGGCAAGCTTCACATCTTCCAAGGCGCGCTCATCCACGCGCGCAAGCAGGGTTTTGATAAGGCCGCGTCCTTTGAAACGAGGATGCACATAAATATCCGCGTTCAAATGCGCGTGGTCCTTTGAATCAAAGAATTCGCCATAGCCGATGATCTGTCCATCCTGAGTTTCGATCACGTAGGTATCGGTTTCAGGGTTGAACTTTTCAGTCTTCCATTGATTTGTTAATTCATCGGGCGTGACGGCAACCGTCACATCACCATCTGCTTCACAGACATCATAGATGAGCTGTGCCACAGCGTTAACGTCTGCCCATTTGGTGGCACGCAGGTTAAGGGTCGAGTCAAGAGGCGGCTCTTGAGTCTGTAATTTCGTCATTGTTCCATCTCCTTCCATTCTTCACGCAATAAACCCATGTACAGGTCATCGTAACGGATGCCATCTTTCAAAACTTCGCCGCGGATTCTTCCTTCCAATTGAAAACCGACCTTCAAGTAGGATTTCAACGCGCGTTCGTTATAGGAATGCAAGCCAAGCGTGATGCGCCGCAGATTAAGCTCACAAAAGCCGTATTGCAC
>JACZJB010000107.1 GCA_014860805.1 Anaerolineales bacterium | reverse complement strand
GAATTAACAGCCTGCACCCTGAAGCATCGTGAATTTTTATTGAGTTTCCTGAACGAGCGCATATTATATCAGATTGAAGATTTACGATTACGGTCTTCAATTAACTTGAAACGAATGAAAACCCAGGGAGCGCCGCCCGTCACCCACCACCCCACCAACGCATAGCGGATGAAGCGCAAGGAATACACAATCAGACCATCGCCGCGCGGAAAAAGTTCCCCCAGACCCATCCACAGGATAAGCACGCCAACCAGACCAATGACATAACGAAGAGCGCGCATCCATAGCGGACCTGATGCCTGATATCCGCCCATTGACACGATCCACGCGAGACCAAAGCCCAGCCCGAAGACGGTCCCTGCAGAGGTGAAGACTCCGTTTGGGTCTACCGGAGCAGGCAACTCGGTCCCGACAAGAAGCGCATTATCCATCCAAGATGCGGGAATTTGGAATCCGCTTCTTATTGAAACAACCAGCATCCCGAATACTACAAATATCATTGAAACAATAAACGCAACCACAGTCTGTTGCGCAAATGATTGTTTGGCAAGCCAGGCAGCAATGGGATCCCAAAAACGTACGAATGCCCATAGGATGACCCCGCCAAACAGCCACCCGATCAAAACATCATGCGGAAAATGTGCGCCAAGATACAAGCGTGAAAAGCCAATAAAGAAAATAAGCAGGATGGCAGCCGCCCAAACCCAAGCCTGTTTGCGATAAGCCGCAATAATGCCCCAAACACTCATGGCGTGTTGAGCATGTCCTGATGGAATACCAAAAGTAGTTTCAGGCCAAAGCCCGCGGATATGTGAACTTACCCAATACGGGCGCGGACTTGCGAAAAGCAGTTTGCCCATATAGTTGAACATGCTGCTTGTCACAAGGATGAATCCCACTCGCAAACCCAGCGCGGAGTCAATACTCCAATAAATAAGCGGCAGGACAAGGAAAAAGAAATCCTCTGTTCCGAGGTAACTGAAAAATTGCATGGGGATGATCAACCAATCCCCCATGCTTTGTAGTCCGATAATAAAAGCGATACCGCTGTCAATAAGGGTCTGCATACAGTCCTCCAGTAGGGTTTTGGCGCTTCGCAATTGACGAACACGCGGCCTTCATTGTACACTCATTGAATGGAAAAATCACGCACCCGATGGTGGGACATCCCATCCGCCATCTTTTTATTTCTGATTATCCTTTTTTCTGCATGGAGGCTGCAAGCCACTGATTGGGCGGAAGGGCTCAAACACGTCCGTAATGTGGCATTGCTCGGGTTGGTGATCGGACTGGCTTTGGGGCAGAGCGCATTCCGCAAACGCAGCGTCATCTTTTTGTCCATCGGCTATATGCTGGTTGTTTTTATCTGGCAATGGTTCGGCTATATTGAATTTTCAGAAGAAGAAGCCTATCTTGGGGACAGGCTGCTGATTTTAGCGGGCAGACTGCTGACTGGCTTGAGCGAATTCGCAGCAGGCAGACCCGTGAAAGACCCGTTGTTCTTTCTGGCTTTACTATTTATTCCATACTGGTTCACTGCTCTGGTCAGTGGGTATCAATTAACCCGCCATGCAAATGCGCTTGCTGCCGCACTGCCCAGCGGGGTTTTGATGTTCTTTATTTACCAGAACCACTATACCACCCGAGATTACACCTGGCTTTTTGGGGCGTATCTGCTCGCGGCGCTGCTTTTGTTGGGACGGATTAAGTACCTTGCAGACCGAATCAAGTGGAAGGATCAGCGTGTACAGGTTCCACCAGAAAGCAGCATGGACATCAATAATGCGATCATGGCTTGCGCGGCGGTGTTGATTTTGGTAGTGTGGCTTGTCCCCTACACTGTGCCGTACAATACGAACGCCAGAAGAGCATGGCAAAAAGTATCCGCAAACTGGTTTTCAGAGAATGAGCAAATAGACAACATGTTTGCCGCGGTCAAGAAGGATAAAGTTCCCTCCAGCGATTTTTACCGCAACGAATTGGCTCTTGGCACACGGGCTTCGCAAAGCGAATCCATCGCTTTTCTTGTGTATGCGCCGGCTGCAGCGCAGGATTTTCCCAGGCTGTATTGGCGCGGACGCGTCTATGACCGCTTTGAGGAGGGACGCTGGCAAACCTCGGATGTGGAAAATAAAAAATATGTCCCGCAAGATGGTGACTTTAAGATTCCTGATACAGGTCAACGCTTCAATTTGAATTTTTCCTATAGCGTTTATATCAAGGGACAGACCATTCTTTATTCGGCGGCACAACCGGTTTGGACCAGTCACCCCGCCAGCATTGCACATTCCGTCATCCCCGGTGAAACTGACCGGGAGGAGTTAATGGACATCGTGGCGCTGCAAGCGTCACCGTATTTGGAAGCGGGAGAGACGTATCACACCAATGCGCTGCTGGCGAATCCCACCATCCCAGACTTGCAGGAAGCCGGACAGGAATATCCAGCATGGGTGACTGAAAAATATCTGCAATTGCCGGCAGATTTTTCGCCGCGCATTCAGGCTCTGGCATTTGACATCACCGCAGAGTTCGATAACCCATATGACCAGGCGGCAGCCATCACAAGTTACCTGCGCTCTGAAATTGAATACACGCCTGTCGTTTCCTTCCCTGATGAAACCGAAGACCCATTGGAATATTTTCTTTTTGTAAGCAAGCAGGGCTTTTGTAATTATTACGCCAGCGCTGAAGTGTTGATGCTGCGTTCCGTTGGCATCCCTGCACGCCTTGCCGTAGGGTTTGCCCAAGGCGAGCCTAACTTGCAAAGTTCCTTCTACACAGTCCGCGAGCGGGATGCGCACGCCTGGCCCGAAGTCTACTTTCCGGGGTACGGCTGGATCGAATTTGAACCCACGGGAAATCAGGAGCCTGTTGACCGCCCGTCGGATCGGGAGGAGAAACCTTCCAACGAAGGTCTGATCAACAACCCGGTGGATTCTGAGGCGCTGGCGCAGCAGGAGCCGCAATTCATCCCGCCTGTGGAAAGGGACGTCACGGGCATACTTCCACGCGCACAGTTGGTTCCGCTTGGCATTTTCGGCGGAGTGGTATTGCTTTTTGTGGCGGCTTTCTTTATTAAGAGGCGTTACGCCCCAAATATGCAAACCGCCCTGATCCTGAAAAATGTGGTTGAACGCAACGGATGGGAAACTCCCGTCTGGCTGAACCGCTGGACCTTGTGGGCAAACCTCAATCCAATTCAAAAGTATTTCCACAGCATCAACGTCAGCCTGCGTTGGATGAAGGCACAGCAAGCGCTGCACGTCACGCCTGCCGAACGTGCCGGCATTCTTCAGGAACTCCTTCCGACTGCATCTGTGTCCATTGAAACCCTGCTGGCAGAATACCAATCCGCTTTGTTCAGCAAGCATGAAGGCAATGTTCAATCTGCCCGCAGCGCGGCCTGGAATATTCTTTATCAAACCATATATGCGCGTCTAAAATTCTTCATCTTAGGATACAATTAGAAGAACAGGCGAGAAAATTCGAGCCAATCTAACGGTATCCTTTTATGAATTCTGAACAAACACGACCAAGATTAGTACACGACCAATTGCTGACCCTCAGTGCACAGGCGGGAAAGATTCGCACTGAATTAGAGGCAAGCAAACTAAAGCTCCCCAAAAACATAATTGAAGATCTTGATAACCTGCAATCCTCCCTTGGGCAAATCAGTGAACGGATTGAAGCCTTTCAACGTGAAAACGGCAACATGCTTGCGCTCGCGGATGTGGGACAGGTCATCAATTCATCTCTTGAGCTGGATGAAGTGCTGCGCATCGTGATGGATAATATCGTCCGTTTGACAAAGGCGGAGCGCGGCTTCCTCATGCTGCGCGATGAAAACAACGAAATGACCATTCGCATGGGACGCAATTGGGAAATGGAATCCATCAATTCGTCCGAGAAGAACGTCAGCCGGACTGTTGTGCAGCGCGTGATCGACACAGGCGAAGCCATCGTCACCACCAACGCGCAGGAAGACCAGCGCTTTTTAGGGCAGGAAAGCATTGTCGCTTTCAACCTGCGCTCCATTTTATGCGTGCCGCTCAAAGTAAAGAATGAGCTCATCGGTGTGATCTACGCCGACAACCGCATCCGCACAGGTATTTTTGCAGAAACAGAACGCGATCTGCTGGCTGCCTTTTCAAATCAAGCTGCCGTCGCCATCGAAAACGCGCGTTTATTCTCTTCCCTCAAACAGACCCTTGAAGAAGTGACCGCGCTCAAAAACTTAATGGACAATGTCTTCGCATCCATCGCCAGCGGCGTGATCACTGCGGATGTTCAGGAGAAAGTTACGCTCGCGAACAAAGCTGCGGAAAATATTCTGGGCGCCACTTCGGAAGACATTATCGGTCATTATCTTAAAGATGCGCTTGCCTCTGTCTCGAGTGAAATCGAGCCGCGTCTGATCGAAGTCCGCGAAACGGACAAGGCGATTGTTGACCTTGAAGTCAGCCACTTCCTTCCCAACCGCGGCAATGTAGATTGGCGCTTGAACTTCTCACCTCTCAAGGATGCGGGACAAAAAACTCAAGGTGTGGCAATTGTCCTCGACGACCTCACAGAACGAAAGAAGCTGGAAGCGCAGCGTCGCCTCTTCGAACGCATGGTCTCCCCGGCTGTCATCGAACAACTTGACCCGAACAGCCTGCAGCTCGGCGGCAAACGTGTAGACCTCACCGTTCTATTTGCAGACATCCGCGGATTTACGACCTATAGCGAAAGCCTCGCGCCAGAAAAACTGGTATTTATTTTGAACCGTTATCTCGCCGCCATGGCTGAAGCTGTCCTCGCGCAGGAAGGCACGATTGACAAGTTCATGGGCGACGCCATTATGGCCTGGTTCAATGCGCCTGTCCCCCAGCCAGATCACACCTTACGCGCGGTCAAGACCGCAATTGCCATCCGCAACTCAGTCGAGAATCTATACAAGGAACTCCCCGAAGATTCACACCTTGCCTTCGGTGTTGGCATTCATTATGGTGATGCCGTCCTCGGTTTGATCGGCACCGAAAAACGCCTCGAATATACCGCCATCAGCGACAGCGTCAACACCGCAAAGCGGATTCAGGAAAATTCAGCGAAGAACCAGATCCTGATCAGCAAGGAAGCCTACGAGCGGGTAAAGGATATAGTGGAAGCAAAACCGCACGTAAGTATGAATGTAAAAGGCAAGACCCAGCCGATCGAAGTATATGAGTTGATGGGATTAAAATAGCTCAGCTATAAAAAAGACTTCCAAAACTTTGGAAGTCTTTTTTTATTCGCTATCCTCTTTCCCCTGCTCTTTCCACAAACCTCAACAAACTATTCATCCCCAATTCAACAGGTTTCAGGTCAATATATTCATTTACAGTGTGAGCGCCATTGCCTGTGGTGATTCCCATCACCACAGCGGGGATGTTCTTACTCAGCGGGATATTTGCGTCAGTTGACCCCGCAGTGAGGACCGCCTCCAATCCCTGTTCGCGGGTGCAATTCACAGCCAGTTTCACGAATTCATGATCAATGGCGATTTCTCCCGCCGGGCGTTCGCCGATCACTTCTGCTGTGATCTTTACACCTTCTCGGCTGGCGTTAATAAGCACCTCTTCCACTTGATGAACGAGTTTTGAAAGCGCATTCGGGGATTCCGAACGCAAATCCAACTCACACTTTGCTTCGGCTGCCAGCACATTGATGCCGGTCCCGCCCACCATTGTGCCGACATTCATCGTAGTGCGTGGTTCGCGCGGCAAACGGAAAGCAGTCAACTGAGTCACCAGCGAAGCCAGTTCATGCACAGCAGAAGGCTGCCCATAATCCGACCAGGAATGCCCGCCCGCTGTCTTTGCCGTGATCCGATAACGCTTCACACCGATAGCCTTATGGTAGACATGTCCGAGGGCGAGTCCCTCCAACACAAGATAACCAAGCACATCCGCGCCAAAGCGCTCCACCACACCCCGCATCCCGCGCAGGTCACCAAGCCCCTCTTCGCCTACATTTGCCACAAACCAAACATCCTGATTGAGCAAAAGGTTTTTTTCACGCAGCGACCAGAGGATTCCAAATAAAGCTGCAACGCCGATGGAATTATCCCCAATGCCGGGAGCGTAGACGCGCTCCGCTTCTCTCCTAATCTGCAAGTTGATACTCGCAGGAAACACGGTATCCAAATGAGCAGATACGATCAACTCTTTGGCTTTTTTCTGTCTCCCCGGCAAACGCGCAAAGACGTTTCCCAGAGAATCCATGGAAACATCCTTTAAATTTTCCCTCAAAAAAAGATCGCGCACAAATTCGCCGCGTGGACCTTCAAAAAATGTCGGTGCAGGGATTTGTTGGATCCGGATAGCCAGTTCGAGGACTCGGTTCGATATGTCTGCCATGGTATTTGTCCTTTTTTAAACTTCCCGTGCCATTTCTTTCAATGAGTGCAATCGCGCAGCAGCCAGTCCGGGCAAAACGTCCAATGGGTAGAAAGGACCGCTGCCTTCGATTTTCAAAGAAGCGGAAACACTTCCATACAACGCAGCCATGAGCGGGTCGTTTGTTTTTTGAAAACCTGCAAGAAAACCGCCGCAAAATGCATCGCCCACGCCTGTTGGGTCTGCAACCCGTGATTGATATGCAGGGACTTCATAGCGGCGGTTACCCGCCGCATCATATATCAGCTGTCCCAATATCCCGCGCTTGACCACAATAATCTGGGGACCATATTCACTGATCCGTTGCGCCATTTTCCAAAGGTCATTGGTTTCGCCCCAAAACAGGGCTCGCATTTCCTCTTCTGACGGGTGGAAAATAGTGACTCCCTGCAAGACCACACGCAGATCACGCCAAAAGCGTGGCTTCATGTAATTCGGAGCAGGATCCAGGCTGAGGGTCTGGTTTGAGCCGCCTTTGAAGAGGTTGACCATCTGGCTCTGGCTGGTAAAGTCAAAAGGACAGATATGCACAAAGCGAATATCCCTATATTCCTTCGGTACATTCAGAGCGGCGGGGGAATTGATATCAGCCTCTCGTATATCTTTAAGCGACTCATCGGAATGCTGGTACCCCAGCAGGGCCTTGGGAAAGGTCAACTGGCGGCGGGCAAAATGTGAAACCGAATTGGAATGACTGGGTTCATTATTTTCAGTGTAGGCAATAAAACTGCGCAGGTCAATATTTTTTTTCGCGTGAATGATGTGGATGCCGCGAATATCAAAACCAAGTTTTTCAAAATCCCGCAGCCACTGATGAGGATAATCCTCGCCAACACGTGAGATCAAGCCAGCATCGTTATCCCAAACCGCAAGTCCGCCCGCAGCGTATAGCAGATTACCGCCAGGTGAATCCAAAAGCGGATTTCCCAAAGGGGGCAGGATATATTCACGGCTGAGTTTGCCTGCAATTGCAAAGGTCGCTGTCATTTCCCCAAGTATAAATGAAGAGCATTAATGATGGTCAATAAAGCACGGCCAGCGAGGTATCGTCAAGCCCGCATCCACGCTGGCTTTTTTGCGGCAACTTTTTTGAAAATGGGGCAATCCTTTTGATGTGCGCCGGGCAAATATCCCGTGGACATGAGGAACTCATTTACGATCTCACCCCCTGTGAAGATGAAGGTGCGTTTGAAAAGTTTTGTCCACTCGTCTTTTGAAAGTGGATGATGCGCATCCAGCCAGCCTTTGAAGGAACCATATTCCTTTTTGAGCTCAAGCACTTTCTGTGCATTGACAATTGCCGCGTTGACCTTTAAGCGATTGCGGATAATGCCCGCATCCGCCAGCAGGCGGGCACGGTCTTCTTCAGTATATTTGGCAATTTTCACGATGTTGAATTTGCTGTAGGCTTTGCGGAAGTTTTCAGCCTTTTTAAGAATGGTGATCCATGACAGCCCCGCTTGATTGATCTCAAGAATGAGACGCTCAAATAATAGGTTATCGTCTGTGATGGGAAAACCATACTGAGTATCATGGTAAATTTTGTTGTATGTATCTTCAGGATGAGTGTTGCAGTAATCACAATAGGTTGTCATAGGTTGATTTCCATTACAGGCAGGATACGCGCTTGGCCGTCTACTGCGCTCTGATGTTCACCGGTTTTTCGTGCCCCCATTTTCTCATAAAAACTCTGCGCATTGGGGTCTGATTCGATCTTCAAAATGGATGCACCGAGCGCCCTGCTCCTCTCAAGCGCATGGCGAAATAGCCGCCTGCCAATCCCCTGGCCCATGAATTCGGGAAGGATCCACAAATTATCGAGCCATAAGGAGTCATCTTCTTTGTTTAGCGAGTAGAACCCAAGAGGTTTCTCATCAACAACCGCCACCCAGGTCTCATGCTCGGAAATGTAAATTGGGGTAATGGTGAGAGCGGGAATCCAAATTTCGATCCAGCGTTCGGGGTAATTCCAGTACCGCTTGGCAGATACAGCTATTTGAGTTAATGCGGCAGCATCTTCGATGCGCGCAGGTTCGATGGTTAAATCCATTGTTTGAATAAAGAAGCTTGTTTGACTAGATTATCAAAATGTATAAATGGTCAAGGTAAAACGAAACACTCTTACCCCACCACCCGTATCTCACGAGGCATATCAGAAAGGCTCACCGCGCCATCTTCGGTGATGACCATGTTGTCTTCAATTCGCACGCCGTTGCGGCCTGTGAGATAAATGCCAGGCTCCACAGTAAAAGCCATGCCGGGTTCAAGCAACTTCATATTATCGCCGCGCATGTAGGGAGCCTCATGCGCCTCCATGCCAATACCGTGACCAGTGCGATGCGTGAAATATTTTCCGTAGCCGGCTTTTTCGATCACATCACGCGCAGCATTGTCCACATTTGCGCAAGGGACGCCGGGCTTTGCAGCAGCACGGCCAGCGGCATTTGATTCCTGCACGATCTTGTGGATTTTCTGGAACTCTGCATCCACCTCGCCCACCGCAAAGGTGCGGGTCAGATCCGAGATGTAACCATCGTAGGTTGCGCCCCAATCCACAACCAACATATCGCCAGCCTGTAATTTTCTTTTTGTGGGCGAAGCATGCGGATTGGCGGAATTCGGCCCGGCGGAAACGATCGGTGAAAAAGGCATCTCCGGTTCAGAACCATGCCGTAAAAGCTGCATCACCAACTCGGCAGACGCTTCCTTTTCCGTCATGCCAATTTTTATCAACGGCAGTGTTGTTTCCAATGCGTCCTGCGCGATCTTCACTGCTTTACGCATGGTATCCACTTCGGCCTGGTCTTTTCTAAGACGCAGACCTGCCAACACATCGGTTGCATCAGGATAATCAGCTTCGGGAGCGCCTGCCTTTACGTGACGGAATTCCAGCAAACGCATTTGACGCGGCTCGACACCAATTCGCTTCCCATCCAGACCGATAGCCTGCGCAGCTTTTCGAAAGGCATCATCCCACTCTGACGGATTTTCGCCGTATGCGAAAGCTTGGATCTTGTATGGGAATAATTCCACTTTTGGAAATTCGAGTTCGGGAAGAACCAGCACGGGGTCATGTCCCGGGGCGACGAACAAAACCACGGGGCGTTCCATCAAGTGGAAGCCAACTCCCGTGAGATGTGTCAGCGTGGGACCGGGATTGATGGCAACAGCAGACAAGCCGGAGGTCTGAAGTGAGGCGATTAGTTTGTCAAGGCGAGGTTGAGTCACAGGTATCTCCTAATCCAATTTATGTTTTAGCTTTGAAAAGCCGTACGAAATCCAATCTACGAGCACAGGGAAAAGTGTATCAATCGTTACAACGATACGAAACCACCATGGAATGACCAAACTGCGGCGCGGACGTTTGGCAACATCCACTATGCGTTTGGCAACATATTCAGAGGACATGCGCATTCTGAATTTGGAACGAAATGAATTATAGGCCCTGCTCCTGCCAATGTGTTGACCAAACTCTGTGGCAGCCGGGCCGGGATAAATACCGCTGACTTTGATGCCCAGCGGGGTAACCTCACGGCGAAGCGAGTCAGTGAAGGCACGCGTACCGAACTTGCTCGCAGAATAGGATGCGATCAACGGCGGGGAAATAAGGCCTGCAACAGAAGACATGTTTATGATATGACCACTGCCCTGTTCTATCATTTGTGGAAGCACGGCGCGCGTGACCTGCATCAGCCCGATCAAGTTAACCCGAATGAGCAAATCAATATCGCGTTCGGACGTGTGGTTCTCGAACCAGTCCACCCTGCCAATGCCAGCGTTGTTAAAGAGAATATCAATGCGCCCATATAAAGCAACAGCGGATTGCGCCATGTTTTCAATGTCATCGGCGTTGGTGATATCCATGGGAATGGCGATGGCTTCCCCGCCTTCATCCTGAATGCGGGCGGCGAGGGTCTGCAAACGGTCGATGCGGCGGGCGGCAAGCACAAGTTTGCATCCTTCCGCGGCAAAGAACCAGGCGGCATCTTCGCCAAAGCCGGAAGATGCGCCAGTAATTAGAACGACTTTATCTTTGAGGGGGGTTGAAAATAAGTTCATGGCAGGACAATTTTATATGGAAAGCGGGAAAATGGCATTTTGTTTTCATTCTAAAATGAAACTTCAACGCGGAACTTCAGGCAATAAAAAGAACCAATGCAGCCGCATTGGTTCTTTTTAGATATTAATCTTCACTCTGTTCTTCGGCGCGTTTCCTCGGGCGCGGCGGCTCGATTACGGCTTTCTCCGAAAGCGCAATGGACAGGACATCATCCATATGTTTGACGGGGATGATCTTTAATTCAGATTTTGCTGTTTTTGGCAGATCCACCAAATCTTTGAGATTCTTCTCGGGCAGCAGAACAGTTTTCAGTCCGGCGCGATGCGCGGCAAGGACTTTCTCACGCACGCCGCCAATGGGGAGCACACGTCCGCGCAGGGTGATTTCGCCAGTCATGCCAACGTGACGATGAACAGGACGCCCCGTCAATGCTGAGACGATAGCCGTTGCCATCGTAATTCCAGCGGATGGTCCGTCCTTTGGGATGCCGCCTTCGGGCATGTGAACGTGAATATCCAAACGCTCGAAGACATCCATGTCTATTTTTAAAGCTGCCGCACGGGATTTGATGTAAGTGAGCGCAGCCTGACCTGATTCCTGCATCACCTCGCCCATCTGACCTGTCATCTGCATCCCGCCTTTGCCTTCGATGATGGCAACTTCCACGGGCATGATCTCGCCGCCGTTCTCCGTCCATGCGAGGCTGGTGGCAACGCCCACTTCATCTGTCCGCTCGGCTTCGGATGGAAAGACCTGCTGGGGACCAAGTAATTTTTCGATCATCTCGGGCGCAATGGAGGCGGGGTACTTTTTCCCTTCCGCTTTCATGCGTGCTACTTTGCGGCAAATTCTTCCGAGTTCGCGTTCCAATCCACGCACACCCGCTTCATACGTGTATTCACGGATGATGCGCTGCAAGGCGGCAGGTTCAAACGTCAGCCCGAGTCCTTCGATGCCGTTCTCTTCCAATTGGCGGGGGATGAGGTAGCGGTTGGCAATCTCCACTTTTTCTTCTTCGATGTAACCGGGAAACTCGATTACTTCCATGCGGTCAAGCAATGGCGCGGGGATCGTGGACAGTGAATTGGCAGTCGTCACGAACATGACCTTGGAAAGGTCAAAGGGCAGTTCGAGGTAGTGATCGCTAAAAGCGTAGTTCTGTTCGGGGTCCAACACCTCAAGCATGGCTGAGGCAGGATCGCCGCGGAAGTCTGAGTACAGCTTGTCAATCTCATCCAGCATGAAAAGCGGATTGGCTGTGCCAGCCCGTTTCATCGTTTGAATAATTCGCCCGGGCAATGCGCCAATATAGGTGCGGCGGTGTCCGCGGATTTCGGCTTCGTCCCGCACGCCGCCGAGAGAGACACGCACGAACTTGCGTCCCAGTGAATCGGCGATGGAACGCCCAAGGGATGTTTTGCCAACGCCGGGCGGTCCCACAAAACAAAGGATAGGCTGGCGTTCCTTCTTCGGTTTCAAGGAACGCACGGCGATATATTCCAGAATTCTTTCCTTGGCTTTCTTCAAACCATAATGGTCGCGTTCCAAAATCTTCGCGGCATTTTTCACATCGAGGTTATCAGGCGAGGCATTGCTCCATGGCAGGTCTACGATCCAATCAATATACGTGCGGATGATGCCCACCTCGGGCGCCATCGGCGGCATTTGATTGAGGCGTTCCAATTCCTTCAAAGCCACAGCCTTTGCCTCTTCGGGCAAATTGGCGGCGTCTACTTTTTTCTTTAAGTCGGTCGCATCGCGGGTGAAGATATCGCCTTCGCCCAGCTCGGTTTGGATCTGCTTCATCTGCTCGCGCAGATAAAACTCGCGCTGACTTTTATCCACTTCGTTTTGCACGCGCGAATGGATTTCATCTTCCAGTTCGAGCACATCCACTTCCTGCGCAAGTAAATTATTCAACTGGGTCAAGCGGGACTTGGGATCAAGGATCAACAACAAACGCAGCTTGGCTTCGTACGTCAATGAAAGCGAGGTTGCGATCATATCCGCAAGCCAGCCGGGTTCGGCGATATTCAATGCAAACAAATGCGCTTCTTCGGGAATCGAGCGATCCAATTGCACGCAGCGCTCGAAGAGACTCAACACCGAGCGCATTGTGGCCTGTGTTTGTCTGTCCGCAGTTTGCGGCTCGTGGATGATGCGCGCGCGCACTTTGATGTATGGCTTCAAGCGGATGAATTCCACGATCTCCACGCGGCGGCGTCCCTGCACCAGTGCAGAGCGCGAACCATCGGGCATGTTCAACAAGCGCCCCACCGCCATCTCCACACCGATCGGCAAAAAGTCTTCTACGCCGGGCTCATCAAGCTCGGGGTCTTTTTGAGTTAAACCAATAACAGTCTGTTCCTTGTTTTGCGCTTCCTGCACAGCCAATAAAGACGCCTCACGCCCGACAAAGATCGGCGAAACCATGCGCGGGAAAATGACCATGTCGCGCAAAGGCAGCACAGCCGCTTCGATCAAACCGTCAGCTTTGGGGTCCATGTTCGGAATCCGATACAACTCCTCGGTCCGCTGGGAGAGCGTCAGGTCAAAATTATCTTCTTCTTCATGCCAGGTCGGTTGACTCATTCAGTAATTTCCATTCTCTCATGACTTCCGCCGTCACGAACATCGAACCAGCGGATAAAACGATACTACCATCTTTTAAGGATAAATCCAACGCCCGCGCCAGCGCATCTTTGACGGGAACCACCGCCTCCGACTCCACCCCAGCCTGATTGGCCAACGAACTGATTTTTTCCACTTCCAAAGCGCGTGGATGATCGGCGCGCGTGATAATAATTTTTTTAATCTTCGCCTTCATCTCCGCGAACATCCCGGGGATATTCTTATCCTCCGATGCGCCAAAGATGAGATAGACAAACCTGCCGGGAAAATATGTTTCCAACGTCTCGCGCAGTTTCTCGAACGAATCCTGGTTATGAGCTGAATCGAAAATCACAGGCGGTTCCGTCCGCGCCACTTCGAAGCGGGCGCGCCATTTTACCTGAGAAAACCCCTTTTGGATCTGCTCATCCGAAATTGGAATCCCGCTCACTTTTAAGGCAGCGAAGGCAGTAGCGGCGTTCTCAACTTGATGGTTGCCCAGTAATGGAATTCGCAATTTGACCGTAGACCGTAGACCGTTGACAGCTAACTCCTGCCCCTCCAAAGATGACTTCACTAGCTCAAACGTTACATCCTTTCCAACCAGAAATATCTTTGCTTCCTTAAGTTTGGCTACACGCTCCAAAACTTCGAGCGCCTCATCCTTTTGCGGGGACGAGACCACGGGCACGCTATCTTTGATAATGCCAGCCTTCTCCCCTGCGATCAACGCCAGAGTATTTCCAAGCACAGCCATATGATCGTAAGACAATGAAGTAATCACCGACACTTTAGGCGTGACTACATTCGTCGCATCCAACCTGCCGCCGAGTCCCACTTCAAAGACAGCCGCATTGACGCCATATTTCCCAAACGCCATGAAAGCCAGCGCCGTGGTGATCTCAAAAGTAGTCAACTTCTCTATCTTCGCCACATGCGGCTTGATCTCTTCCACCAACTCGATCAATTGCTCATGTGTAATCGGCTCGCCATTGATCTGAATCCTCTCTGTGTAATCCAGCAAATGCGGAGACGTGTACAACCCGACGGTATATCCCGCGGCTTGCAATCCCGCCGCACACAGCGCAGACGTGGAGCCCTTGCCCTTCGTCCCCGCCACGTGGATAACGGGATACTTCTTCTGCGGCTCGCCAAGAGACTCCATCAACGCAAACATGCGGTTCAGGTTGAAATCCGCCTTCGCCAATTCAGAGGAATGTTTCAGGCTATAATCTACAAAACTATAGAGGTAATCAAGGGCTTGGTTGTATGCAGTTTCAGTATTCATATCAGAGATTGTAAATCCCAAATCGTAAATCGTAAACTCGTATTAAGCTTGCCGAAATATCAACAAATTCCCATGCTGGCTACTCTCACCTTTCACCTTCACCTTCCTGTCTGCACCTCCCTCAAAGAAAAGCGCGGACGGATCAAGCCGCTCATTTCGCGTTTGCATCGCGAGTTCAATGTCTCTGTGGCGGAGATGGGATTGCAAGACAAATGGGATGAAGCCATCATCACCTGCGCGATGGTGGGAAATGACCATGCCTTTTTACAGTCCGCTTTGGGAAATGTGGCAAAATGGGTGGACGCGAACTGGACAGATGGGGATGTTTGGGAGCAGAAGATAGAAACAGTTTGAAAGTTGGAGGTTACTGGTTGAAGGTTCAAACCTGTAACTTGCAATCTAAACGGAGAACTCAATGGACTTAAGACTCAAAGACAAACGCGCCCTCGTCACCAGTTCTTCCCGTGGGCTGGGGTACGCGGCTGCGCTGGCGCTCGCAAAAGAAGGCTGCCAGGTCGCCATCAATGGGCGTGATGAAATGAAGATAAAACTTGCGGCTGAGAAATTGAGCAAAGAAACAGGCACCCAAGTCATCGGCCTGGCCGGGGATGTCAGCCTGCCCGATGTTCCTGAAAAAATGATTCAACAAACTGTCGAGGCATTTGGCGGTTTGGATATCCTGATCACCAATGCGGGCGGGCCAACGCCCGGCTCGATAGATTCATTGGATGAAGCAGACTGGCAAAAGGGCATTGACCTGTGCCTGATGTCTCATGTCCGTTTGATAAAATCAGCGCTTCCGTATTTACGGAAATCGGACTCTGCCAGCATTTTGACAGTCACCTCGCTTTCAGTAAAGCAACCTATTGCGAACCTGCTCATCTCGAACAGCGTCCGCACCGCGACGATTGGGTTGACTAAATCCCTCGCGCTGGAACTCGGCAAGGAAGGCATCCGCGTCAATTCCATTTTGCCGGGTTGGACGGAGACGGAACGTGTCACAGAGTTGATGACTGACCGGGCAAAAAAGAACAATTCAACGGTCGAGGAAGAGGCGAAGCGGCAGGCGGCGGAAAGTCCCTTTGGCAGAATGGCAAAACCTGAAGAATTTGCCAATGCCGCTGTGTTTCTGGTCAGCCCTGCCGCATCTTACATCACCGGCGTCATGCTCAGTGTAGACGGCGGAACGGTCAAAGGGATATATTAATGTACGATGGAGAACTCATGAATGAACAGAATGAAAAAGCCTGCCTGAATTGCGGCCGAACGGATGAACAAACGCCTTTGCTGCTGCTTTCCTTTAAGGGGAAGGAAAATTATATTTGCGCCCAGTGCCTGCCTGTTTTAATTCACAAGACTCATTTGCTTGCAGATAAACTGCCAGGCATGGAAATTGCGCCGACGGCGGATCATGAAACGAAATGAATAAACTCTCACGTCTTACCCGTAACTCACTGATCATTGCGTTTTTCTTTTTAATAGACAAGGTACTAGCCTTCGTGCGTACCGGCATCATCTCGCGTCAATATGTGGATGAAGTGCATTTGCTGGACACCTTCAACGCTGCCAATAATTTACCGGATATGCTATTCGCGCTGATCTCCGGTGGAGCGCTGGCAATGGCATTCATCCCATTGCTGACGGAATATCTCACCACTAAAGACCGCGCCGCCGCATGGGATTTATTTTCACGCGTGGCAAATGTCGGGTTTTTAATAACAGGTTCAATCGCGATCCTGATCGCCGTCTTCGCCCAACAGCTTGTGGATGCGAATCTCGGCATTGCGCCGGGCTTTGGCGATGAACAACGCAAACTACTCGCCGAATTGATGCGTTTGAATCTGATCGGCACCATTATCTTTTCGATCAGCGGCCTAGTGATGGCATCCCTGCAAGCCAACCAGCATTTTATTCTGCCCGCGATTGCGCCTAGCATGTATAACGTGGGGCAGATCATCGGAGCTATTTTCCTCGTGCCGCGTTTTGGAATTTACGGCCTTGTTTATGGAGTCATCCTCGGCGCGTTATTTCATTTGCTCATTCAAGTGCCCGGGCTGCTTATGTTCGGTTTCCGCTGGACGCCTTCTCTGAATTTGCGTCATACCGGATTGATCGAAGCCTTGAAACTCATGGCTCCACGTTTGCTAACCATGGGCGGCATTCAATTGATCTTTCTGGCGCGCGATAACCTTGCTTCACGGCTCGATCAAGTCGGCGCGGTGACTTCATTGACCTACGGCTGGATGATCATGCAAGTGCCGGAAACCGTGCTTGGGACAGCCATCGCGACAGCTTTGCTGCCCGCTCTTTCAGAACTCGCTTCGCGCCACGACTGGGCAGGCTTCCGCTCTACAGTCGAACGCGCCCTCCAGGTTTTGATCTCCTTAACGCTGCCGGTAGCGGCAGTCATGGCGGCAGGGATCAATCCGCTTGTACGCGGAGTCTTTGGCTTTGACGAAGCCACCTCCACCCTCATTACCTGGACAACCCGCGCCTATCTCGCCACGCTCACAGGCTACACCATCCACGAAGTGGCTGTCCGTGCCTTCTA
>JACZJB010000106.1 GCA_014860805.1 Anaerolineales bacterium | reverse complement strand
GGTATCTATAACCCAGTTCATTCTTGAACAGGGCTACCACTCGATTTTGGGTTTCGCGTTCTGGTCGGTCGATAGACATCGTTAACTCTCCCCTGAAGAAAGGATTTCCTTTTGGACATACTTACGGAATTCCTTTTCGTTTGTAAAACTTCGGAAGCCCGCCTGATTTGCGAGGGCAAGGACCTCGGCGCTTTCATCCATCAGAATTGCAACAGGTTGACTAAGTTCTTCTTGAATGCCATTGGGCCAGGCAAGATCGAAGACTGCCATTTGTTCGCCCGTTTCGGGGTCGGTAAAATCGTACGCCATCAAACCACGTGGCAAACCATGCGATTCCATCCATACATTCAAAACTTCAAGTTGTTCCTCTTCTTCAGCACTGGTGATGCCGCTCCCTATCGCTGTGGAGGTAGAAACTGCGGCGGATGGACCTTCCAACCAGCGTGTGTCGCCATGCAGAAGTTCCTCCATGCGTGAATTGACCTCGGCTGCAAGTAGTTCCTTGCGAGCTTCGAGGAAATCGCGGAAGTTTTTGATCTTCCACAATTTCTTATCCATCGGAATCCATTGAGATGCCAATGCACCTGGATGATTTTTTTCCACTTCTTCGAAGTACACCTCAGGCAGACGGTCTCGGATATCGAGGTTCGTATCTTTAGTAAGGAAGCAGAAGTTAGCAAGTGCGTTGATCTCTACACGCCCATAGTCAAGTTTTTTAAGCTGGGCTTTTGGGAAGATATGATGTACTTCGAGGCTGCTCATTTTGCCAAGCAGTGAGGCTTTGAGCGGTAGCCCTGTGCCCCAATCGCGAGCCTGCCCCATACGAGTGAGCAAGTAAAGAACAGGATAGAAACGAGCTCCTAAACTCCAACCTGTGAAATGACCGGGTTCCACCCGCAACCCACCATGCCATAGACGAAGTTGTTCCAGCAGTTTATCCAGTCCGCCCTCTTCTCCTTCCAATGCCGCTAAGTCCTGGTCGATGAAAGACTCTGTTGAACCTGAGAAACACCCCCACATGCCTGCTTGAGCAAACCAGAAGAGCAACTTGTCGCGCTCCTTTTCGCTCAATGCCCCTTTGTGTTGATCCATGTAGCGGACCATGACGGGCACGCCAAAACGACCAAAGAATACGCGATCATGGTCGATACCAAGCCGACCGCTGATCAAATTGAGGCTTTTATCAATATGTTTGATGGCGCGAGTGAGACCATCCTGCACTTCTTCAGCGCTTTTATCATGCAGATATTGAAATTTGGCTTCACCCGTCATTACCGTGTTGACAGAACGTAGCAGCCAGTCAAGATTAAAGGAATAGCCTACATCCTTCCATTCCTGTAACTTGGCTTTCATGGCAACACGAGCTTCGGGCCACTCGGCGCAGATCTTGGCAAGTGCAAGGTCACCCTTTGAAAGTTTCGTGCCACCGCTATTGACACGGTTGAAGATATCTACCACGATATCGAGGGTTTTATCATTGCCAGTGACTTCCTCGATCTGGAATTCTTTTTCAGGAATACCAAGTAATTGACCGAGACGTGCCATGTAAATGCCTGAGTTTGGGGCAAGTTCAGGAATAGAGTTCAAGCGGTTTCCGTACTCTCCCAAGCCAAGATACCCTTTTTGCATCAGTTCGGTGACATCGACCCAGAGTGGATCATCTTTCATTTTGAGCGGCTGATAAAAGCCAAAAGTCTCATTCCCCAAATGGAAGCGCAGACCGGTAAAAGCTTGTTTATCGCCATCGAAAAAACGGGGAGGTTGCCCGCGCACAACGCCATAGAGGGATGTGATACGTTGCTGACCATCCAGCAAGAGCTTGACCACACCTGGTGCGAGTTGTCCATCGCCTCGATGAGCTGCAGTTTTGGATTCAGTTGCCCAAACGAGTAGACCACCCACAGGGTGACGTCTGTAAAGCGAATCAAGTAGACCGCGGACTTGGTCACGATTCCAAACATAACCACGTTGGAATTCAGGTAACGCCATGTGACCATTGTCAATGTGATCCAGGATGGTTGAGATCTTCATAGAGGCAATACTCCCTGTTATTCTAAAAATAAATACGAAAGCTAATTCTGCTGAAAAATATTTTTTACTACCTTATTGCCAAGCAATGTAGAGTATTTGACATAATCCCCTGTTTCCCAGCGCAATCGACCAGCAATAATGGCTGGAGAAATACCGAGATCATTCGCTAATATAAAGATCTCATCTTTACTAACTATCCCCTTATTTGATCGTCTCCACTTTTTCCATATTTCATCTGATATCAAATGTCTCGATGCAAAATCGTTGGCTTCTTTTTCGCGTTTATCGTGCGCCTGACCGTGAGACTCTGTATCATCGAAGAAGGCAAAGTTATTTTGGTTCAAATGTAGATTGAGATGCGCTAATTCATGAAATAGCGTGAACCAAAAATTATCCAAACGATCATGCCGCAAGGTTAAACCTATTACTGGGCGCTCTGCTGGTGATTTAAAACAAGCTCCGTCTAAATAGGTATGAGGTAAATTTTTCAAAATCACAAAGGCTATGCCATTTTTTTGAAGGAATTTTCTAGCCAGGTCTGGACCTTCATCGAATGCACTGAGTTTGATCAAGTGTTTTAGATCTTCTTCATCCAATGAATTTGGGGTATATGGCGGAAGTTCTTGTTCTTCTGCAAGGGACAGCGCACGCGCCTGCCAGGCTTCAAGAGCGAACTCATCCATCTTTTCCGCAGAAGAAGAGCGAGGCATGGCTTTTTCAAAGGTCAAGCCCTGAAATACCGAGAAGAAGCGATCTAGTAATTCCTCTTTGGCTTCCTTCGCATCCTGTAACTTACCATTGAAAAAACTGAAATAGCCTTGATTGAACATTTCTGTAAATGGATATTTCTTCAGGTCATACTTAGGGGAAGGTACTTCTTCTGCACCTTCTTCTTGCAACAGGACTTCGGCTGGGATGCCCAAGCCCTGATGCAAAGCGCGGATCATGCCAATGCTAAGCGGACGCTTGCGATTCAATACCTCAGATACTTTGCTCTGACTGCCAATGTATTGCTCTAAATCTTTTCGGGAAAGCCCCTCTTGTTCCATGCGGAATTGGATCGCCGCGATGGGATCGGGCAACTCAATGGGGAAGTGCTCACGCTCGTAGCTGTCAATGAGCATGGCAAAAAGTTCAAGTTCTTCTTCTTGGAATGAGCCTGGTTCGGCTTCCATGAGGGTTTCGAGATGAGCCAGAGCCTCTTCGTATTCGGCTTCGGTCTTAATTATTTTCGGCTTCATCAGATTTTCTCCGCGTCTATTTTGTCATACTCTTTATGGGTGCCAATAAATCGTATGAACACGATTTGAATTTTGTATTGGATCTTTACGATCAACCGGTATTTATTGCCTTTGATGTTGAACACGACCCGATCTCCTGGAAGAATATCGGCGGTGCCGTAACGGGCTTTGACATCACTGGGCGTTTTCCAGTCAGCGTGTTTGACTTCTGCCGCCCATGCCTGCAGTTGTTCTTTGCTGTCTGTGTGTCTCGTCCAAAATTCGATGAGTTTTGTCTTTGTGATCAGGCGCATTTTTTATTTTATCCCATTTTGGGAATATTGCAAGGATTTCTTTTCCTTTTTCGGGAAAAGCCTTGTTCCCAACCTTTAATTTTTCAGGTGACAATCACCTGTTTTACACCTACACCAACCGCACCCGACCCGTCAGCAACGCGGACATCATCCCCGCCTTGACCCCGCGCGCCTTGGACAGTTTCTCTTCCAGCGCGGTGACTTCGGTGTTCATGCTGCTCGGGTTTCGGCAATAGCAGTGCGATATGGTCCCAATCGATCACTGGCACGCCGCGTTAGATGCCGCACAATCTTCAATTATGAACGTCCTGCTCTAAAAGAATTGTACAGCTTAAGTACATTTAGCAAGGCATTTCGCCCTTGGTCAAATACTAATTGGACTTCCTCTTTTGTTAAACTTGGGTCGTGCTCGTGCGCTCGTGCTATACACAAGTCGAGAGAATTTTTAGCAATCTCCGTTACGTCATCCAATTGTTGAATCGTTTGATCGTCTACGTTTTCTCCAGATTCGTAAAGCATGTATCTCAAACGCGACCGCCTAGAAATTCCACCTGGAGCTCCATCTGTTGTCTGGAACCAAGGCTGTGATTTAACAACTTTTGATGGAGCAAGTTGCTCCAATAATTGTTGGAAACAATCTCGCATGGAATGAGCCGCTTGACTTTGACTGTCAGGCGTGTCCATCAGCAGTGCTTTTTCTGAGCCATCAAGCATTGCCACATATTTCTTACCCATTGGCTCAAGAATGCTTTTTAGATCTTGGAAGAGGGCGTCACGTGATGTGATTCTCTTTGGCTCAAAGTCGAATAAGACAGCGCTGTATGTGGGCTCAATTATTGTAAATCTTCTTTCAATGCCCGCCCCCAGATAGATTGCGGTTCCAGCGTCACTATCAGTACTCGGCAGAGCATTCATGAATCGTTGGTGGTAACCAGCGGATAAATTACCTTCTTCTTTGGCAAGACCAAGAATTCCATCGAGTCCTCTGTCGAGCGCTTCGATTCGGTTCGCCATCCAGCTTCCCGAGATAGTTACAATTTCATCATTCCAGAACTGGGGTTCATGAGGTTGTGTTAATACTTGAGATAAGTAGTTAACTTCGCTCAAAAGATCGTTTGCCTCGCCTACCTTCTCTAAACCGCGCTTGATCTCAGCCTGCCCCTCCTTCTTAATCGCCTCGACCTTAGGAATAATACTTTCTAGGTGTTCTTTACTATCTTTAACCCATTTTGGTATTTCTTTTTCATCATCTGACATTTGAACTCCAATCCAACTAAGCGAGTATTTAGACGGCATCCTTACTGAATAACCACTTGTAGACTGTCAAAGACTAACTATCTGAGTAATTTACACTCACACCAACCTGACCCTCCCCCAGCAACGCTGACATCATTCCCGCCTTGACCCCGCGCGGCATTGGACAGTTTCTCTTCCAGCGCGGAGATTTCGGCATCCATGTCGCTCAGGATTTTGAAGATGACGGTTTGCTTGGGCAAATGATTTATCTCACGCCCCATTGATTTGCTAACTGCTGAAATAGTGTCTTCCATTGAGATAATATTATTAAACGGTATGCTTGGTCTTCAGAAGAAGAATTAAACGAGCTGTGAGTTAGCGTTGCAAAACAAACAGCATCATCCTTAAATACATTTTCGACAACTAAGCTTACTAATTTCGGCATAATATCCGGAGATAATGTATCTTGCCAGGTAAATTCAAGGTGTTTTCCGCCAATTAATTTGTCTGAATATTCCCCCCAAATCCTTCTTTGAGTTTTAGTCCAAGTGAATTGATACTGGCCGCTTGACCGAAAATCTATTTTGTCTACTTGTGGAACCCACCACCGCCTAAGTAATTCAGGATCGACAAAATGATCGTAAATTTCAAATGCTTTCATATATCGAAACTCCAAATCAAGCCTGATAATACTTTTTTCTGTGGATGTTTCTGAAATTTTTACGTATTCCATAGTATGCCCTTCCTGATTAAAATCTCGTTTAATTTATGATTACAGAAGCTCAACCAGAGATTATACGACCTCTCACCAAGACTTCACACCAACCTGATCTTCTCTATCAACAGCGCGGACATCATCCCCGCCTTGACCGCGCGCGCCTTGGACAGTTTCTCTTCCAGCACGCGGATTTCGGCGATGACAGTTGGGTCAGTAGGGTTGGCACGCCCAACATCAGGTAAACGCTGTGTTGGGCGGATTTTGTACAAATGCGCATTAGTTGTTTCGATTATGCATCTTCCAAGTTTTGATTATTTGACCGTTCTCGTTTAGTTCTACTAACAAAGATAAAGGCTGCGAATTTTCTTGAAGCTGATTGCGAACATTATTTTTTGTTTCTAATACTGATTTTTGTAAGAGTTCACCCATCTGATTTATAGAATCTTGACTTGTCTGCATTTTATTCTTGAGCTGTATTTGTTTCTTTTGTCTCCCAGTAAACCGATCAGTCAACGATGGCAACCATGCACTTACACGACTGTAAAATTTGCTATCAGACCAATCGATCAACTCTGGCGCCCTTTCACTAACAAGTTGGTAAAATTTTTGCTGATTTTCATTCCAAGTAGATAACTCGGTCTGCAAAGTGGAAAGCCGCGTAAGTGCCAAGTTGCGGTTTGAAGGAATAGCACAACGAGTTTGAGTAGCCAAACCTCTAACCGAAGCAGCGATTAAATAATTTCGTGCTTGCTGTTCATGGTTGGTTATCAATTTTTTAGATGCTAAGAGGTTTTCTTGGGCACTAATATATGCTCTTAATGGTTGTTTCTCAAAATCGGCATACACTGTATTCATTTGTAGTTCCAATGCAACCATAATCTGAGTACATTCTCGCTCGATATGTTCAAGTTGGTTAAGAAAAACACCAAACTCTAGGTTTTCAAAGCTTTGACTGCTGAGCAAATCCCGGATGGTTTGTATATATTTAAAGTTACCAATAAGTGTTGCATATTGTTGATGCTCCAAAAAATTTTTTATACCCTCAAGTTCTTTGTTAATGTTGACCAGTTGCTTATTGATGTCCATAAGAAATGCTTGAGCTGTAACTACCGCTAGAACTTGCCACACAGCCATTAAACCGGCGGTTAACTTTAACCCCTCGGCTAGATGTAATGAGCCAACACCTTGTATAATTTCCTTCCCTTTAGCATTAACAGCAATCGCACGGAAACCACCATCCAGTGATTCCATCATTTTTAGAGAACCATCTGCAATTCCTTTAGCAATTTCTGGCTTGAAGGAAAGTGTATAAGTGTTCATCACCATTTGGACACCACTTTGTGCAAGGTTGGGAGCCTGGTGAAACAAACCGCTCAAACCAATCAACGATTTTTCATCCAACTGAATTTCTTCATAACCGTCAATTTCTGTTTTTTGATACCGTACGATTTCACCCCACGGGTCGTCAACCTTGCCTAAAATGAGCTTATTCGGCTCAGTGTCCACATCACTCAGATGAAGATCTGTTGCAGCCTCCCTTGCTTGAGATAATTGAGCAGGATGATAACTTCCGCGCCGCCAATTATAGAAACCATAGCCAAGCAAAATAGCTATAAACATAAAGACAACTATCAAAGCTATCATGTTAAGATCACTTAGCATAAACGATTATCCTGTATAAACAAAAATGCCATCTCCACTGACCTCACCTTTTCTGCTTGTCTGGTTGATTTTGACGGTGTCAACAACGCGGACATCATCCCCACCTTGACTGCGCGCTACAAACAGTTTCTCTTCGAGCACAGAGTAATCACTATGGCTTCTTAATTGTAATTGACTTAAACAACCCTTCTAAAAGATTAAATGGTCTTCTAAAAGCATGTTCGATCGGCTCTCGTGGCATTTCAGTGTAAATTATAGGCATCAATGATATTATGACCAATAATATGATTGAGCCTAAGGCACCAAATATAATCAATGATGGAAGTAAACTCCAAGTCCAGGATGGATTAACTCCTTGAGAGTTAGCAGCTAACGCCGTTTGAATGTTGTATATATTTATCCATATCATTACGATTAATGGAAGCAACAACAACCCAATGCCAAGAATGGTGCGATATGCGGTATCTGCTAATCCCCATTTTGGATTGCTATTTTTCAAAAATGAACGTCTGATCATTATCCATGATATTGCCAACCAGCCATATAGAAACAGAAAAATGGAGGCAAATTGAATAAAGGATGCTGTCCTGCCATCGTATTTTGTTGGACTTGATGTAGTATTTATAGCTGTTAGAAAAACTGAAATGCCGATAATATCGGCAACCAACCCAATAATCGCTGTGACTAAATTGAATTTATCGAGCTTTGACATAATACCTCTTGCAAATAACTGATTATTTTATGAAAGAAGGTAACTTCAACGGATTATACGAGCTCTCTTTACTTACTCACACCAACCGCACCCGACCCGTCAGCAACGCGGACATCATCCCCGCCTTGACCCCGCGCACCTTGGACAGTTTCTCTTCCACCGCGCGGATTTCTGCATCCATGTCGCTCATGATTTCGGCTAATTCATGGAACATTGGAATTCTCTTTTCGGAATAAATCTACTTCCTGTATTACTCGTTGCCATTCGTTTGCATCCGAATCCATAAACTGACCTTGAATTTCTGCGTAAACCTCGCCAGCAATACAAACTAACAAAGATGCGTCTTTACGAGAAATTACTTTATGTGGGACAAGAGCGTCATTTTGATCTAATTCCAAATACAATGAACTGTTGCGAATTTCAAACAATTTATCTTCACTAAACCATCTGGCAAATCGTTCTTCTTGATCACCATAGATGCGACTAACTCTCGAGTTATTCAGGAGATTCGTGTAGACTGCATACACATATTTTCTTTTATGGTCACGAAATCCCTTTTTATCTAATTGACCTGATAGTTCTCGATTTCCTAGAATTACGATTTTACCTATTTCCTCAATAAGCGTGATGCTTAAGAAACTGGCAAGCGCAAAATCGCCTCTACCAAAGAATTCCCTGCAAATCTTCCAGTATCTTTCAAGATGATCTTTAATATCGCTTGACACCATATTTACCTTCTTACACTCATACCAACCGCACCCGACCCGTCAAAAGTTCTGACATCATCCCCGCCTTGACCCCACGCGCCTTGGACAGGTTCCCTTCGATTTCGGCATCCATGTCACTCAGGGGTTATAGCCTATCTCCATCTTTCCATAAAAATCATCAGCAATTGATTGGCATTTCTAAAGTTTTCAATTTGATTTGGCAAATCGCGAATGGATTTTTCGCCATGAAAAAGATTATTGCGGTATCGGTAAACAATCATCAATAATGCCAGCATAACTTTTTCAGGAGTTGTTTCACTTCCTTTCAAAACTGCTTCAACCAAAGTCTTATCGTCACCCCGTAAATTTAGCATTCTGAAACGATGATTTGGCTTATCACCTTCTATATATCTGTTGGCAAAGTATTTCAAGAATATTTCGTAATCATCAATTCTCAGTTTATCCTGTCTTTGTAATCTTGATATAGCATCCACCAATGCAGGTATAGATGCGTTTCTATGACAAACCAATCTTTCAAATAAATTCCACAGAAGGGAAAAATTACGAACATTTTCAATATCTTCCCCAGTCAGCTTTCTTTCAAAAGAAAGGAAATTGCTTATCCATTCTAGTTCGTTTGGGACAGGCGCATTTGTTTGAGGAGTAGTCAACATAAGATTATCCTTTATAGAATGACATCACACCAACCTGATCTTCCCCGTCAGCAACGCGGACATCATCCCCACCTTGCCCCCGCGCCTTGGATAGTTTCTCTTCAAACGCCGTGACTTCGACATCCTTGTCGCGCAGTATTTCGTAAGGGGGTAAATCTGATCTGTTTATTTAAAAACTCTACTTCAACGTCCATTTGAACCTGCCACCCAGGAAGTCCAGCCCGTCAACCAGCACCTTTGAGGTGGCTCCCCATGTGAAGATCGTTAGGTAATCTATGAAGGTACCGAAGTTCTTGCCGATGTAGAGCGCCGTCAGCGCTGTAGGTATGGCAATAAGAAGTGTCATAACATTGATCCACCCTTCGCGCCTCTTGCGCTGTTCAGGGGAATAGCGCGCCTCCAACGGTATCTCGGGTGGTGGCTGTTTCCGTTCGCCGACATGTTTCAAGAATTCAATCAGACCCGGCCTTGCATAACCGACCCCGAGTGGCTTTCTGCCCTCTTCGGATAGAGCCAGTCCCTCAGCGGACTGCAGGAAAACGGTGACCATCTGCCAGTGCTCTGGATTTGTGATATTTCTCAGTAAAGTGGAAAGTTGTTGCTCGAATTCTTCGGGCAGGGCTGTGAGTTTATCGATACTGTTCAATCCCAAAAGCAATGCCTCCACTTGGGTGATGTCATCATTGGTGCAGCGTGCTTTCAGGTCGTCGGCATCAGTTGCCAGCCACAGCTCACCCCAAGCCTGGTTGACGAGCCGGTCGGCTGTGTGCAGGTCTTCCTTGTATTTGTCAGGCCATCTGGAATATTTACTCATCATGAGGGCGATCTGCATGCGATACAGTTGAATATCTTCGTTCAATGCCTTCCAATTTCCTAGCAGCGCCGTCGCCTTTTGCACCTTGTCGTCGAGTACGGTGATATCTTTCAGGGCAAGAACGGATTTAGGCTTGCCTTCCAGTTTGTCCTTGGCGTCCTGATAAAAGGCGGGCATAATGCCAATAGTCATGGGCCAGGGCGGGCGGTTGAGAGGTGTGGTTGTGCCAAACTCATTGAGCGCTTTTTCCAGTGCCGCAAGATGTATTTCGAAGGGATTCTCAGTTGAATCGAACCCGCCCCAGATGAGACACTCTGCCTCCAGCGCGTCCAGTTCGGCAATTGCGGCGGTGTAGTCCTTGTTGGTATCTTCAATGGTGGGGGCTGGGATTTCGTGCAATTTTTTCAAGTGGGCGGTCAATTTGTCGAGGCGTTCTTTCATTTTTTTGGGATCGAGGCTATAAGCCTTGATGGCGGATGTCTTTTTAAGATGCTCCTTCAGTTCCACTTTACGTTGAACGAGATTGTCAACTTTTCTCTTTACGCCGATGGATCTCTGGATACCCATTGCAACAACAAGCCCGACGCTCAGGACAAGCAAAGGCAATACCCAATGATGCGTCACATTGACTGTTAGCGTGACGAGTCCCTTGTCCTTGTCATCGGGGAGCAGGTCGAGTTTGGCAATGTAGGCACCGGGCTTCATGGGACCAATGAATTCCAGTTTAAACCCGTGCGGCGAGTTGTCTGGGGTGACTACGCTCCTGGCCCAGACTTCAACCTGTTTTCCGTCTGGTCCTGTGAGATATCCCAGGAGACTGCCCCCGTTTGGGAGTTGAATTTCGTTTGCACTGTCCACCTTGAGAGGCAAGTAATATGTTTCCATACCGAAAAGCGACTTGATCGAATAATGGATAACCTTGAGCGACCAGGCCTCGTAGAGCGGTTCAGGCAGCGGACTCTGAGCCTGTGCAGCGGGCACGACCAGCTTGATCTCACGCTGGATGGCTTTCTGGCTTTTTCCAGGGTCGGCAGCTACTAGGAAGCAGGTGTAGGTGCCAGGCTTCACCTTGTCCCATTCCTGTGCGTTGACGTGCAGGTACAGGCGGACGACATCCCCGCTTTTGAGCACGACCTTACCCTCCCCGGGCGGAACGAGTTCTTTGGCGCTGGTGGAGATCGAGAGGACAGCACTGGGCGCGGTTTCACCTTCGTTGGCTGGAAGGGTCAAGCCTTTGATGCCCAGTTCCAATTCGAGCCTTTCGGTGGAATGGTTCAAAAGGATGAACTCGGTGGGCTTTTTGGGGTCAGTGGTGAGCGCCTCGTTCGAGGAGAAAGCAAATTCAGGTTTGGGGGGCGTGTCGTCCAGTGCCAGAGCGGGGGGCGCTAACAGGGACAATCCGATGAGCAGAACGATGCATAATATGGAG
>JACZJB010000105.1 GCA_014860805.1 Anaerolineales bacterium | reverse complement strand
CATCATCAACGCCCTCGGCGGTATTGACGTGAACATCAAAACTGAACAAGCATCCAAAAGTACGGGATTGCCCATCGGCATCCATCACTTGGACGGCGTGGGCGCGCTCAAAGTAGCGCGCAACCGCGGAGGCGGCAGTTTTGAGCGGGCAGATAATCAAAACATCGTTCTGTGTGCCGTCCGAAAAAAGCTCACCAGCCCGGGTGTGGTCACACAAATTCCTGAATTGATCGAGGCGTTCAAAGACAATATCCGCACCGATTTCACGCCTGAGCAAATTTCGCAGCTCGCCTGCCTTGGCACAAGACTCCCCCCGCAAAACATCGTCCTCACCAGCTTTCCACAGGAGCTCTTCACCCAAACCCGCGAGTTTGACCCTGTTTTTGATAAACGCATCGCCATTCTGGACGCAGACTTCAGCATCCTTAGCGATTTCGTTAGAAAATTCCATGCAGGCACTTGGCCGGCACCCATCCTGCCCGCTCCTTCTTCGCTTGCCCCTGAAAACGAAGACATCCCACTGGTCTGCGACTGAAAAATGAAATACACGAACATTCCTCCGCTCAATGCCGCAGCTGTTCTAAAACAATATGGCCTGCGGGCCGACAAATCCCTGGGTCAAAACTTTTTGCAGGATGATTCCGTTCTTGAAAAAATCGCCAACACTGCAGAAATTCTGGAAGATGACTGTGTTCTGGAGATTGGCCCCGGCCTTGGCAGTCTCACCCGCTATTTGGCTGTCTCTGCCAAACAGGTTACAGCGGTCGAACTGGACCGTGACCTGCTTGCCCCGCTACGGGCAGTTCTCTCGCCTTATCAGAATGTGCGCGTGGTGCATGGTGATATCCTCAAACTGCCCATCTCAGAATTGATCGACCAGCCCAACTACATCGTCGCCGCGAATATTCCCTACAACATCACCTCCGCGATCATCCGCCATTTGCTCGAAGGCGATATCAAGCCCCGCCGCGTAGTATTGACCATTCAAAAGGAAGTTGCCGAACGCATCTGCGCCAAACCCGGGGATCTGAGTCTGCTGGCTTTGAGCGTACAAGTCTATGGCCAAGCCAGCATTGCCGCAAAGATTCCAGCCGCAGCGTTCCACCCCGCCCCCAGCGTGGATTCTGCCATCTTACGCATAGATATTTACAATGAGCCGCTCATCCCGGATAATTTAATTAATAGATTTTTCAAGCTCGTCAAAGCAGGCTTTGCCCAAAAAAGAAAAACCCTTCGTAATTCACTCTCCGCAGGTTTACACATCCCGACCTCTGAAGCAGAAGCATTGCTTGCATCAGCAAACATCGACCCTATGAGACGAGCCGAAACCTTATCCATTGCAGAATGGAATTCCCTTTGCGAAAAACGGACCATCCCCTAGTACCATTGGCGTATCGATTAATAGTACAAATTTCATACTTCCCTCCTTGACCTTTTCTCAAGTTATGTCATAATCATTACGAAAAGGAGAGAGAGAACAATGTTTAAAAATAGATCGTTCATCATAGTATCCATACTTTTGATTATTTCCCTCACAGCCTGTAACCTCCCCAGCGGAAACACCACCCCGACCCCAGACCTGGTATTGACAGTAACAGCCCAGGCGACCCTGCTTCAGCCAGGCGCTTTCTCTGCAACACCTGAATTCACATCAACGCCTGGCCCTACTTCCACCGCGGAATTTACTCCTACTCCCAGCGTGCCCGAAGTTACTGTCAGCACGAATACCAATTGCCGTACTGGCCCAGGCACACAATATGACCTGGTCGGCGGTTTGTTGGTCGGGCAAAAGGCTGTGGTAGTTGGTAAAAACACATCCACGAATTACTGGATCATTAACAACCCCGGTCAGTCAGGAACATGCTGGCTTTGGGGTCAATATGCAACTGTCAGTGGAAACACAGCAGGGCTGACTGAGTACGCCATTCCTCCAACGCCGACCCCATCTCCAACTTCCACACCTACAGCAACACCTACGCCGCCTACCGCGGTTTCAAACCTCCTTGCTGCAAAAGCATGTATTCCTATCCTTGCACCCAACTACCAATACGGCGGTGTGATCACCTGGCAGGATAATTCCAACAACGAGACAGGGTTCAACATTTACCTTGGCGCAAACTTGCACGGCTCCGTTGGACCAAACATCACAACCTATCCCATCCCGCCTGTTGTCTCTGCTGTGCCCATCACCATGAGTGTGGAAGCGTACAACAGTGGAGGCAAATCTGCCAAAGTGGATATTGTGATCTTCTGTCCATAGAATATCAATCAAGAAAATAAAAAAAACAGCCTCGCGGATAAAAGTCCGCGAGGCTGTTTCGTAAAGCATCAATTAAAATTGACTAGGTGCCCTCTTCCCAGGAATTCAGGTAGTGCAATTGCTCATCAGTGAGCGTGTCAATTTTCACGCCCATGGATAGAAGCTTGAGGCGGGCAATCTCGTTATCGATGTCGGTTGGAACGGAGTAGACCTTCTTCTCCAGCTTATCGGCATTCTTCGCCATGTATTCAGCGGACAAAGCCTGGTTAGCGAACGACATATCCATAACCGAAGCAGGATGCCCTTCAGCGGAAGCAAGGTTGATCAAACGACCTTCGCCAAGGATATTGATCTTGCGGCCGTCCTTGGTGGTGTACTGCTCAACAAACGGGCGGACGCGGTTTGGTTCGCCAACGCTCATTGCGGCAAGCGAAGGGATATTGATCTCAACATTGAAGTGACCAGAATTGGCAACAAGCGCGCCGTCTTTCATCGCTTCAAAGTGGTGCTTGTCGATCACGTTCAAGTCGCCTGTCACGGTGCAGAAGATATCGCCGATCTTGGCGGCATCGAGCATCGGCATGACTTGATAGCCATCCATAACTGCTTCCAATGCCTTCATCGGGTCGATCTCAGTCACAATTACCTGAGCGCCCATGCCGCGCGCGCGGGACGCGAGGCCACGTCCGCACCAGCCATAGCCAGCGACGACGAAGTTCTTACCAGCCAACAGCACGTTGGTGGCGCGAATGATACCGTCCACAGTGGATTGACCCGTGCCATAGCGATTGTCAAAGAGATGCTTGGTCAAAGCATCGTTCACCGCGATAACAGGGAATTTTAAGACTTTATCAGCTTCCATCGCCTTTAAGCGAATCACGCCTGTGGTGGTTTCTTCAGTACCGCCGATGACGTTCTTGAGCATCTGCTTGCGTTCCGCCTCGCTAAGGCCCTGCGCCCAGGCAGCGAGGGAAGGTTCGAGCTTTTCGAAACGTCCCATTTCGATGAAGAACAGAGAGGAGACGAGATCAGCACCGTCATCCTGTGTCATGTGGGGCATGTGCTCCAATGCAGCGCGGATGTGTTTGAAGTAAGTGACCTTGTCTTCGCCCTTGATCGCAAAAACGGGAATCTCAAATTGATTCACCAGAGCGGCAGCCACATCGTCCTGAGTGGAAAGAGGATTTGAAGCTGTGAGGACAATGTCCGCGCCGCCTTCCTGCAGAGTGATCATCAGGTTTGCAGTTTCAGTGGTTACGTGCAAACAACAGGAAAGGCGTAATCCTTTGAGGGGTTTCTCTTTCTTGAAACGCTCACGGATGGAACGAAGGACGGGCATTTCGCGTTCCGCCCAATCAATACGGCGGCGTCCGCCTTCGGCTTGTGCCAAATCTTTTACATCATAATTATTCATTTATTTCTCCTTTAGTT
>JACZJB010000104.1 GCA_014860805.1 Anaerolineales bacterium | reverse complement strand
CACGAAGCGCCCGATGTAAATACCGAAACTGCTTAAGGCAGATATTACGAAGACAAAGACCCAGCCGACCCAGCGTCCAAATGTGCGCAGGACAATATCCTGAATCAGATATAGGGAGATCACACCAAGCAGCATTCCTGTCCACGAGCACCAGACTACGATAATTACGTCGTACCAAAGCGGTGCATCCACGCCTCCTGAACGCGCCAGGTCTTGCAGGTCTGTCAGCATGTAGGGGGCGTTCGGGAAGAAGAGCAGCCATAACACAGCAATGACCGGGATGACAAGGTAGACCCAGATGCGCTTCCACGAAATGGCATGTGCAATATATGCCAAAATGAATGGAATCCATGCGAGGAAGAGGTTCCAGATCAAGCCTGTATGACGGCTTGAATCCGTGTACGCGACCCTTGCCGCTACCAGAAAAATACAGGTCAAACATGCGACATTGAGCAGGAGAAATACGGTAATGCTGTGACGGTTTCGATAGGTAACGTTCTTGAGTTTGTTATACATTAGGATTGTTCACGCAGAAAGATGACCAGGTCGATATCGCCGGGGGAATGACCTAGTTCGGTTAAGATGGCGGCGGCTTCGCCCCTATGTTGTGTGCCGTGATTGACAACATGCACCATGATCTGCCAAAGAATGTTCTCGTGTGCGACGCCTTTCGTGGTTTTATATTGAAAGGCCGAGTTGAGTTTTTCATCTGTCAACGATGCCACAAACTCGCTCAGTGCTCTTTCCTCCACTGACCATCGCGATTGCAGGTCTTTGAAGGTTGGAAAATCCTTTTCCAGAAAAGGTGCCATTTGTGATTGTCCCATCCAGCGGCTACGCCAGAGCCATTCAGCGAAAAGGATGTGGGTCAGCGTTTGACGCAGGTCATTGTGCGGGTACAAAGCGGATGAAATGAATTGTTCATTTGTCACCTTTGCGACCGCGTTCAAGATGCGGGAATTTGCCCATGAATTGTATTTATAAAGCAACTGAATATCTTTCGTGTTCATCTTAATAAAAACTCCAACAGGATCGGGTTAAATATCTCAGGCTTCTCATAATGCGGGATGTGACCGCAATTTTCAATGGCGTGGAATTCGGCGTGGGGCAGGGCCTGCAGGATCAATGTATGATCTTTGTAAGGAGTGGTTTTGTCATTTTTGCCCCAAAAGATCAGGGTTGGTTTCTTGAGCGCGCCGACCTTTTTATAGGTTTCAAGGAACGAATCCAACATGCCGTTCCGCATGGTGGAGAGGATAGCTTGCTTAAAACCTTTGAATTCCATTTGCGTCTTATATTTTTCTTGAAACGTCTCCACCAATTTCGGATCAAAAAAATCAGAAGCGATGCCCTTGATCATATTTTTGCTTCCAAACAAGCCAATGAGCAGCTCGCCAAGAACGGGCAGTTTCGTCATTTTTAGAAGTTGGCTCAGCTCAACGCCTTTTGCGCCTGATGGGTCGATCAAAATATGTTTGCGCACAAAGCGCGGGTGCTGTTCGATAAAGGCGGCAGTGATGGGTCCGCCCATGGAAAGCCCAAGCAGGGCGATGTTGGTCATCCCAAGCGCATCCAGCAAATCTTTGAGCTGCTTTACGAACAAGTGGATATCATAGTGCAGGCGGGGTTTGTCAGAGTAACCGCGCCCCAGTAGATCGTATCTCAGGACTCGAAAACCTGCATTTGTCAGGAAATCAAAGAGCGGGTCAAAGATAAAAAATGGGACAGAGAATCCATGCACCAGCACAATGGGCTTCCCGTCTTCGGGTCCGCCAAGTTCGTAATGCGTAACTCCTTGCGGGAGCGCAATGAATGATCCCGCCGTCTCTCTGCGGGTGCTTTCATTTAATTCTCTGGTTTCATCAAGAAAGGGAAAGGACATTTTTTTACACAGGGGCGCGGTATTGCGCCCCTGTGTCTTTATTATATTTTTCCAAGAGCCTTTAATATGCGCTCTGGCGTAAAGGGGAATTCACTCATCCATACACCGGTTGCATCATGAATGGCGGCAGCAATGGCTGGAGCTACAGGCAGGAAAGGCAGCTCGCCCATCCCTCGCGCGCCCCATGGGCCGTTCGGGTCTGGAACTTCCACAACTACCGAATCTACTTTTTCAGGAATATCCCATATCGTAGGGATGAGATAGGTGCTGAGCTGGTCTGTGAGAACCTTGCCGCTTTTTGTTTTGAATTCTTCCATTACAGCATAACCATGCGCCTGTACCACCGCGCCTTCAATTTGGCCGACCACCAATTCAGGATTGATGGCTTTACCGACATCATCCGCAGATGTGATTCGAATCACACGCAGGTGACCGGTCTCCGTATCGACTTCCACCTCGGCGGCTTGAGCCACGTACGCATATTGGAAGTTGGGCATGGAATATCCCGTTTCCTTGTCGAACGGAGTTGTGCGCGGGGCGAGGTATTTGAACTCTGCAATTGCAGGACGTTCCTCTTCGTTCCATTTTTTCAGGGCGGCTTCTGCGGCTCCCTTGATGGAGTTGCCAGCCATAAAGGTCAGGCGCGAAGCGGAAGCGGAACCCGGGTTGCCTTGAGTCGCCGAGTCGGAAGTGCGTATTTCCACCAGGCTTTCAGGAATTCCCAATACATGTGCGGCCATCTGGATCATCACTGTGTGTGTGCCCTGTCCAACTTCTGCGCCAGCGTGATGCAGAACTACGCGTTCCATCTTTCCGTTGCCATGAATTTCAACCTTGGCCCAGCAGTTTTCCTGATAGCCAAAGGAAAAGCCGACATTTTTGAAGCCAGCTGCAAACCCCCGCCCGCGAACCACAGCAGGTAATTTCTTTTTCTGTTGAGTCTTACTTTTCTTTTTCTTCCAGCCAAATTTATCGCGCGCGGCTTCGATACATTCCACAGCGCTGACCGGGTTGGGGGCGGGCGTGCCCACGCTCATGGTGTCGCCGTCGCGCAAAGCATTGATCAGCCTGAATTCCACGGGATCCATGCCGAGTTTTTCAGCAAGTTTATTTACTTGTGATTCGGCCATGAACAGAGCTTGCGGCGCGCCAAACCCGCGGAACGCCGCACCGGGGACATTGTTGGTGTACACCCCGTATACATCTACTTTAACATTTGGAATGAAATATGGACCAGTGGACGTAATGGCTGCGTTGCCGAGCACCTTGTTGGAGGTGTACATGTATGCGCCTCCATCCCCGACCAAAGTTGATTCTGCTGCGACGAGTTTTCCATCTCTGGTAGCGCCCCACTTGGCTGTGAGATAAGCTTCGTGGCGTTTGCCGTGTCCGATCATGGATTCGCGGCGCGACCAGACAATCTTAATCGGCCTTTGTAACTTCCATGCAGCTAGCGCCAGCACGATCTGCACGGACATATCTTCCCGTCCGCCGAATGCGCCGCCAATGGCGGGGTAGATCACGCGGACCATTTCATTTGGTAGATCCAGGGCATGTGCAATGGCTTCGCGGTCTGCGTGAGTCCACTGCCCGGCTGCTTCCACGGTGACGAGCCCGTTTTCGTCAATATACGCGAGACCTGCTTCAGGCTGCAAGTAGGCATGTTCCTGAACAGGAGTGTGATATTCACCTTCCACGATCACATCGGCTTTGGCGAAGGCGTTGTCCACATCTCCTTTACGGATCTTGTAATGGACGCAAATGTTTGTGTCGCCCCTGTCTGGGTGTAGGATGGGCGCATCGGGACGCATGGCAGCTTTCGGGTCAGTAAGAGGCGGAAGGTCTTCATAATCCACTTCAATGAGCTTGATTGCGGCGGCTGCCTCCGCCTCGGTGTTGGCTACCACAACAGCGATCTGGTCTCCTACAAAGCGGACGATGTCGGTGTATGGCTTTTTGGCGCCCGGTCCGCACAATACAGGCTGGTCGGGAATTTGCAAGCCGTATTCATTGACCGGTACATCTTTCGCCGTGTAGACGGCCGCAACGCCCGGCGCTGCCAGGGCTTTTTCGGTGCGAATAGCAAGGACGCGGGCATGCGGACGTTCTGCCATGAGGATTTTCATGTGCAGCATGTCCTTCCTTGTCAGGTCACCGGAGTAAAGGGTTTCGCCGGTGACTTTGCCGCGTGCATCCACACGCGGGTGAGATTTTCCAACGGAATTTTTAGACATGGTTTCCTAGCGTGTATATTTTTTGGATTTGAATTTTGGAGGCGGCATATCCAAAGGTCCCCAACGGGCGGGGCCAAGGATGCGATATATGATGGCGTACACCACGGAGATAAATCCGCTGAGCAGGATCATGATCAATATGCCGATGGCTAGATAGGCGTAGAAGTGCTGGATCTCGGTAATGGGCTTGAAGACTGTCCAGAGAGCGTCTGACTTGTAAATGAATTCCGGCAGCTTTGGCGTGCCAAGCAGTTGATATGGAATACTCCATTCATTTGACAGACCATAATTGACAAGTTCATAGGAAGATGCAAAAGAGATAAGCGGAATAATAATCATCATCAGGCATCCCAGTCCGCGCCAGATAACGTGCGGACCTTGATCTTTTGGCTTTTCCCTGCGTACCGCTGAACTTCTATATTTGCCCATATCTACCTCTTAAGCTTTTGTTTTGCTCGCGTCTTCAAGCGCTTTGATGATCTTGTAATAACCGGTGCATCGACACAGGTTTCCAGTGATCGCCTGTTCGATCTCATTCCTGGTCGGGTTGTTCTTTTCTTCCATCAATTTTGCGCCGGACATGAGGAAGCCGGGCGTGCAATATCCGCATTGGACAGCACCGTGTTCAATAAAGGCTGCCTGCACGGGATGGAGGCCTTTGCCGTTTGCAAGACCCTCCACGGTGACAATCTCTGCTCCATGTGCGCGGGGGGCAGGGACGAGGCAGGACATTACAGCCTGCCCATCCAGGAATATGGTACATGCGCCGCATTCACCTTCAGCGCAGCCTTCCTTTGTGCCGGTTAACATGCCTTCTTCGCGAAGCAGGCGTAATAATGTCTTATCGTGCCCGCTGGTGAAGGAGTATTTTTTTCCATTGATCGTTGTTTCAATTGCGGAGCGTGGGAATTCGCTTGTCGTCATTGCCTCGTGATCTGCGTTCTTTTTCCCCTGCAAAAGAATCGGTTTCTTTGGCATGCCTTCTTTTTCGGTTTTATCACGGATGGCGGTCAGCCCGCGAGATGTGATGACCCGTACCATTTCTCTGCGGTAGGCGGCAGATCCGCGTACGTCGTCAATGGGATGGGCTGCGGTTACAGCAAGCTCGGCGGCTTTGGCAATATTTTTATCAGTCAGTTTTTTCTTTGCAAGGAATTCTTCCGCCTCCACAGCGTGGGTAATGATGGGAGTTACTGCTCCCAGTGTAATGGATGCTGATTTGACGGTATCCTCCTTGAGGTCGAGGATGATCGCTGCATTCACAAGAGAGATGGCTTGCGCGCGACGCAAAGCCAGTTTGATGAAAGTCCCGCGCTGCTTTTTTGTCAGTGCCTGGAAGGAAATATCCACCAGCATTTCATCTGGCTGCATCACATTTTTGCGGACGCCTGTATAGAACTCTTTTAGTGGGACGGTGCGTTCACCGTGAGTGGAAAGAAGGGTGACGCTTGCATCGAGCGCCATCAGTGGAGTGATGGTGTCGTTGGCGGGTGAAGCAGTGATGAGATTGCCTGCCACGGTCCCGCGGTTGCGGATCTGCGGAGCGCCGACTTCCCAGGCCGCGCGCGCCAGCGGATAAGCCTTGTCGCGAATGACTTTGGATGCGGCGCAGTCGTTGTGTGTGACGAGCGGCCCAAGATGAATGACGTCGTCTTCGTCTATGGTGATCTGTTGAAGGGTGGGGATGCGCGATACATCGATGAGCACTTCAATGCCTTTGCGAGCACCGCGTTCTAGTTCGAGGATAAGGTCTGTGCCGCCGGCAACGATGCGGGCGCGCTCTTTCTTATCCGCCAGAATTTTGATGACCTCATCAGTGGAGGTTGCGTTGATATAGTCTTGCCACATAGGATTCATTATGCTGCAGGGACGGGTGATCCCCGTCCCTGCAAATTCCAATACAAATTATTGTCCGCTGCCTGTAACGATCTCAGAGCGGCGTTCGAAAGTTTCAACTGCCAGGCGCGAAAGGCTGGTCAGGTTGCGGATGGCGGCGGGCAGGGCTTCTTCATCGCTCAGGCTGGCTTCCACGTTATTCAGCGCAGAGCCGATCTGATCGCCAAGATCGAAGAAAGCTGCATCAAATTGATAGATCGCCTCGAGTTCTTTTTCGTTGATCTTCACGGCATCGAACAGCCCGGAATACCCGCGTGACGCCATGCTGATCTTGTCGATGAAGGTGCGCATCACAAGCGCTGCTTTTTCCATATCATCCACGTACTTGAGCATGCCGTTGCTCACCAGTTCAGCCTGCATATTGGATGCGCGGCTCCATTGTTCCTCAAAGCGGCGCGCCACGGTTTCGCGCAGTAATTTGTCTGCGTCGCGGCGATTCTGTCTTTCGATATACCCGCTGAAACCTGGAATGTACGAGCCGAGCTTCTTGAATGGATCGACCTGACTGCTTACTTTTTCAAAGAAATCACTCATTTGAGCCTCCTGGCATAATATACGTGGTTGTTGTCAAATCGTCTCACGACTTTTCCATTATATCGTTTAATTCCAGTTATAATCAAGTTATCATTTTTTTCTCAGGAGCATAGCATGTCTAACACGATTAAGGAATTGATTGAATTAGTTGACAACAGCCTGTCTGTTGATGGGGCGAACGTAAAAGTACTCGACGCGAATAAATTCAAAAAGAATATCGGCAAACTGGTGGAACGCTCCGCGCTCGCCTCTGACTCATCTGCGGGCTGGTCCCGTTACTTGATCCGTGCCGCCGCTTTGGAATTAGGCGTGTATCCCGCCTCCATTCACGAACTCTACATGGCTCGTGGAAGAGGCGATGCCCCCATGACCTTCACAACCCCCGCATTCAACCTTCGGGCGCTGTCTTTTCATGCGGCCTGTGCCATGTTCCGCGCTGCGAACAAGATCAACGCGGGTGCTTTCATCTTTGAACTGGCACGCTCTGAGATGAGCTATTCTGCCCAGCGTCCTTCGGAATATGCCACCAACATTCTCGCTGCTGCCATTGCTGAAGGGTTTGTCGGCCCCGTTTTCATTCAAGGTGACCACTTCCAGGTCTCTGCCAAGCGCTACGCAACCGACTCTGAAGCTGAATTACAAGCCGTGCGTGATCTTTCCCTCGAGGCGATTGCCGCCGGCTTCTATAACATTGATGTCGATACGTCCACTCTTGTGGATATCCACCTCCCGACAGTTGCTGAACAGCAAGCCTTGAATAGCAGGCTTTCTGCGGAACTCTCTGCCTTCATTCGTGCCAACGAACCCGCAGGCGTGACCATTTCCATTGGCGGTGAGATCGGCGAAGTGGGCACCACCAACTCTACAGAGCCCGAACTGCGCGCTTATATGGATGCGTACAATACAAACTTGCAGAAACTCGCCCCCGGTAAACCCGGCCTGAGCAAGATCAGCGTTTTGACCGGCACCTCACACGGCGGAACAGTCCTTGCGGATGGTTCCATTGCAGAAGTGACCATTGCTTTCGACGTCCTGCGTGACTTGAGCCGCGTTGCCCGCAAGGATTATGGCATGGGCGGAACGGTTCAACATGGCGCATCCACAGTTGCGGAAGAAAACTTTAACAAATTCGTGCAAAATGAAGCCATTGAAGTGCATCTCGCCACTAATTTCACCACCATGTTCTTCGATAACGTGCCTGCGGATTTCAAGAAGGAAATGTATGCCTGGCTGGATGTCAACAATGCAGGGGACCGCAAACCTGGCATGACCGATGAACAGTTCTATTACAAGACCCGCAAGAACGCAGTCGGCCCCTTCAAAGCCAAGTCCTATGCTCTGCCTGAAGCTGAAAAGGAAAAACTCAGCAAGGCATGGGAAGCGCAGTTCGATAAATTATTCAACCTGCTTGGCGTGAAGGATACCAGACAGTACACAGATAAATTCATCACATCCGCGAAGGTTGCTCCCGTGCTTGCAAATTATGTGAAGCAGGATGCTGTTGCCGAAGATGTCAGCGATCTGGCAGATTAGTTAAGTTTTTCGCCACGGAGATTTTTTGAAAACGCTCCGTGGCGAAATTTTTGATCTGGTAATTTCTCATGCCTGTATCCGACCAGGGCATCAACAAAGATAGATATATGTTCATCCCTCGCACGGCGATTTTTGCCCGGCGCGGGGATGAATATTTATTAATTAAAGGTGCTCCAACAAAACGCTTGTGGGCAGGTAAATACAACGGCCTCGGCGGCCATGTGGAGCGTGGCGAAGATGTGCTTTCTGCTGCCGCTCGCGAACTGGAAGAAGAGTCGGGTGTCACTGCTGACTTGTGGTTGTGCGGAACCGTGCTGGTGGATGCAGGAGAAGTGGGCGTGTGTTTGTTTGTAATTTGCGGGGAAAATGTAAAAGGCGAAATCAATGCTTCGAGGGAAGGAGCAGTGGAATGGGTTAAGAAAGAAGCGCTTCTTCATCTGCCTGTAGTGGAGGATTTGCCAGTTCTGCTGGAGCGTATCCATTCCATGCACAAGGGAGATGCCCCGTTCTCGGCGCGTTCGTTTTACGAAGGGGAACAGTTGAAAGTGTTGTTCCGTTGATTACGGGATCACATAGGTCTGGAGTTCAGTGGTGGAAGTATATGGGCTGCCCCCCAAGTCCCAATTCTCAATTGATTTGACATAGCCGATGCCGGGCGCGTACCAGGTGATGCTGGTTCCGCTGTATTGCATGGGGACTTGCATATCCCCAAACGGCACGAGGATCTCCACGGCGGAAGTGGCTTGGATTTTGACCGTGTCGAATGTGCCTGCGGGGACGGTGATGGTTTCGGTGCCCATCTCCTGCATGTTGATCGAATATGTTCCGTTCGATTGCACCTGTTCTCCGGTGGGCATGGGGATGGTGCCGTGGATTAACAGGTTGTATTGCCACTGCAATCCGCTCGTCAATTCTTTTGGCAGGCTGATACCTGTGATGTCGTGGGTGCTAAACTCCGCGGTCATTCCCTGTGCGGTGATGCTTGCGGTTGTGCCGCCGCCCAATTCAAGGGCTTTCAGTCCGTTCGCCTCGCAGGACCATTCCTGTGTGCGGGTGAGATTGTTGAATTGAGAGGTGAGAGTGAACCCATTTTCATGAACCGCGCTGATCGTGTCGCTGTAAACAAAAGTTCCATTTGGTCCGCCTGAGTTGATATATGCCCAGCTTGCTCCCAGTCGAACTGGATAAAGGGAATTGTCGCATGTCCCGCCTGTGCCAGAAATGTAAGGCGCCTGTTGTGTGTAGGGAAGGACGATCTGCTGTATCTCTGTGCCGCCTCCCAAATTTCCGCAGGCTGCCAGGCCAATCAGGCAGATGATGGATAAGATGATGATTCGTATTCGGCTGGACTGCATGTATTCTCCAGAGAAACGCACCCGCCCTGTGCTAGTCTTTATTGGTTCACCTCTTGCTGCGGCTTATAACCACTTCAACAGGGTAATGGTGAATTTACTGCCTTTACCCAACTGACTTTCAACGTCCAGGCTGCCTTTGTGCTGATGGATCACCTGGCGCGTAATGGACAAGCCGATACCCAGCCCGCCATATAACTCTTCACTGCTGCGTTCCAGGTGGACAAATCTATCAAAAATGCGCGGGCGGAGTGCGTCGTCTATGCCGATGCCGTGGTCTTCCACCGACACACTGACCTTGTTATTTTGACTGGCAAAGCGGATTTCCACCACGCCGTTCGGCGCGCTGAATTTAATGGCGTTATCCACCAGGGCAGTGATGGCTCTCTCGAGCGATTGCGTATCACCCTGTACGTTGGGGATGTTTCGCTCATCCCTTAACTTGATCGTCACGCCCCTGTCCTTCGCGCGCCCTTCATACTTTCGGACAACGTTGCGCACCACTTCGACAATATCCACGGGCTGGAACTCGGGAATCACCAGTTCGATCTCCTGCAAAAAGAGCAGGTCGTTAGTGAGCGTCACGATCTGGTCCACGCTGCGGGAGATGGTATCCACCGAAGTGGTCAACTGTTCCCCGCTCAGCATTCCCCTTTTGAGCGCATGTAAATAGCCGCTGGCGATCATCAACGGGGTGCGTAATTCGTGGGCGATGCTGGAAAGGAATTCGCGGCGGGCGAGTTCCTGCTCAGCAAGTTGTTGATAGGCATTCGCCAGTTCGGATGCGCGCAGGCGCAGGTCTTCGATGGCAATCTCATCGTTCTGTCTTAGCCGTTTGCTGATCTCTCCGACCATGGCCATTGCCACGCTGGGGCTGCGCTTCAACACGCGGTCGAAGCCTTCCTTGTCCAACTCAAGGACTACTACATTCGTCATGGATTTAACCGTCGCGGCGCGGGCAGCGTTGTGGATGAGCGCCATTTCGCCGAAGAAATCCCCGGCAGTCAGTGTTTTCAGCAGCCGCTGTTCGGAATTGTTGATATTCTTGGTCACCTCAAAGTCGCCTTCAAGGATCATATAAAAGGTTTGCTCGAACGCACCCTCGACGCAAACGACAGTCTCCGCAGGGTAGGTCTTGATGCGGCTGTTCATAATGATTTCCTGCACTTCATCGGGTTTGATGCCCGGGAAAGCACGCGGAATGATTTTGGCGGGGGTACGAATTGTGGTCATGGCTTTTTCAACTCGTTGAGATTCTATCACGCAGGCTCAATCGTCCATCCATCCATTTGGACTATTTCTTTTGGCCTACCTTGCATTGTAGCAAAACGTCGGGGATTCGATGTTGCGGTTTCATTCGTGATTTCCCATCAAAAAAGCAAAGTCCTCCTGACAATCTTTTCAAACTGTCAGGGAGGCTTTGCTAGTTATGGCTGGTCAATTTTCAGCGGAGAGTGAAGCGGGTCACTTCCTTGTCGAACGCTTTGTCTTGCTTCGTGTTTCGATATCCTCTTGAGTGAGCTTGAACTCAGCCTTTCGCGCGTGGATCGACTTTTGGGCGCCTTCGAACCATTGCTCGATCAGCCCGGGCGTTTCAGACGTTTCAGACTTCAGATAGCGGATAAATCCCAGCACGTCGATCAATTGCATTTCGGGCAGGGTTGAAATTTCCTCCATGATCATCTCTTCAAGTGAGTTCATATGCGCCTCCTTGGAGGATTATAAGACCATTTGCACACTTGTGAACGAAAATGGAGTTACGAGAATGTTATTGCTGGGTTGCGAACCAGCCTGCCAGCCCAAAGCCAAATACAAGGTAGGCAACTACACAGCAGATGCTGATCACTGTCAGGCCGACTTGTACCCAGCCCATGATAATACCTGCGGTAGCGAGGCCGTCGCCCCCGGCTTGCGGCGGGACGGCGCGCGTTTCCTTGCGCGCAGCATAGCCTGTGACTAACGCCACGATGGTGGCGATCACCGGGAAGAAGGTAAAGCCCAGAATGCCCGAGATCATGCTGATGATGGCAAGCGTGCTGGTGGGTAATTGGGCCGCGTAATTAATTTGGGGATTATTTTCGTTCATGAGATTTGACTCCTTGGAATTGAAATACTGTGCATAGAATATGTACGGACTATCCTGCTTCGGGTTGCTGAAACACAAACTCCCTCAGACATGTATCTGGAGGGAGTTTGTAGAATGGAGAGAAGCGCCTTGTTTACGCTTCGACATCCCCGGCTTTTTCTTCGTTTTTTTCTTCTTTTTCTTCATTTGCCAGACGAGTATTGACCTCTTCCAGTAGGCGCAGGATCTCTTTGCGTTCACTGACAGCATGAAGCATGGACATGCTGAAGGATTCCTTCTCATGTTCTGCCACGGTTTTCAAAAGACCCTTTGCGCGGATGATCTGTGTGTTCTTTTCAGCCAGTTTGATCTCAAGCCGTTTGCGATAGCCTTCGTAAAACTCTTTTTCGCTGAGAGGCTGTTTCAGGACCTGGGCGGGCTTTGTCATCAGTTCCTCGATCAATTTAAGGAAATCATCTAGCACAACGGGCTTTTCCATGAAGCGCGTGGCACCGATGGTGAGCGCGAATGTTTTATCTTCAGGCGCAACGTAAGTGGCTGAGAGAAAAAGCACAGGGATGCTACGCGTTTCAGGTTCGAGGCGCAGGCGATGGACGAGACTGAAACCGTCCATCTTGGGCATCAGAATATCGGTGATGACCAGCGCAGGCGCTTCCTTTTGCACCTGTTCTAGCGCTTCCTGTCCGTTGCGCGCAGTGACAACGCGATAGCCTTTGAACTTGAGGGTGGTGTCCAGCAAGGTGAGGATATCGGGGATATCTTCCACGACCAGTAGATAACCTTTATTTGTTTCCATGAGGCTATTGTAGCCCGAAATTGCATTTTTGTAAGTTGTGAAAATATTACAAGTACGGTTTTACTCGAGCGATTCGAAGTCGAATTCAATGAACGGCAGGTCTTGCTCGATGCGGGATTTACGATTGTGCATGAAGTTGGCGATCCACATGTGACCCGAATTGTCCACATCAAAGCCTGGTGTGCGGACAAAGTTTTCAAGCGAGTTATGGTCAATGCCTGCGATGTCGAAATCGCGGTGGACGACGGCATACAGTTCCAATTCGCGTAATTTCAGGAAGGCGGGAATCTCTTTCAACCACGCTGGCTCGATTGCATAAGCGCGGCGATAGCCTCGTAGAAAATGAAGCATGAATTCCTTCGTAAAAGCGGCTGTGGACGGGTAGCCGAATTCCTCCGCATCCATCGAGATATAAAAGAGGACAATGGCAATGTCGTTGATGAACCAACTGTAGGCACAATCATCGAAATCAAACAAGGTAATGGAACCATCTTCATCCATGAAGAAATTGTTTTGATGAGCATCCTGGTGCACGAGCCCGTAACTTTGCCTGTCTTTGGGCAGGGTGTGGATGTGCCGCAGCAGGGACCGATACTTTTGATGCGCGGCAGTTTCGGCGGCGGGAAGATACGATTCAATAAAGTTCAGGCTTTCGGCATTCCACTCCGGGCGCTTCCAGTCAGGCTGGGCAGGTTGATAGTCCACTGCCAGCGCGTGCATTTTGCCAAGCAGTTCTCCGTAGGTTTCGTAGCGTTCTGTAGACCAGCCTGCTTCCCACGGATTTTGACCTCTGGCGCGCACGAAAGCTGTTGCCAGAAATTGCCCGCCTTGTCCATCTTCGATAATTTCAACCAGTTTGTTATTCTGTGAAGGAACCGCCCGCGCCACCGACACGCCTCCGCGCGCCAGATGATTGATCCAATCCACTTCGCCTTGTATCAACGCTTCACTTTTGCGAAAGCTGTGTCCGATGCGCAGGATATACCCTTTGCCGTCGCGCTCGAATGAATATATAAAACTCTCGAAGGTATCGATCGGTTGGATGCTGTCTTTTGGGATGCCGTAACGCCGCATGGCTTCCTGCAGGATGCTATCGTGGAAGCGGCGGAGGATATCCTGATCCATGTGCGATTTACTTCGCTGCCAGATTAACGATCAACAGGGTCATTGCAACTATTAGCAGGAGTATTAATCCAAGCGCCTTCCACCAGTGAAGCCTGATGTATTGTTGAATTTCAGCCTTGACCATCTGCGCAAGGGATGGAGCAGTTTGCGCGTAGACCATTCCCCGAAGGGTGAGGAAGTAGTTTTCGCCCGATGCGCTAAGATAACCAATTGTTGCCAACTCGTTGAGATTGCGCCGAATATCCTCCTCATCCAGAGGAGCGCCCTCCTGTTCGAAGATCGGTTTGAGCATGGATAAGATGGATTCGAAGGAGATTTCCTTTTCCAGCGGGTTTGCACCCGCGCCATGTTGTTCTTCTATTTTTGTGAGCAGCCATTGCTGAAAAATATCCACTTTTCTCCGTTGTGTTCTTACTCAGATGACGCGCCTGTGACGAAAACGGCCTTGGCTGCGATCAACTGCAATTGATTCTCTTCCAATTCAAAGTTTACAAATGAGCCGATCAGTTCAATGCCCAGCGCGGTGTGTACCTCGTGGTTAAGCTCAAAAACAATGCTGCCCGTGGCTTCTTCGCTGTACGCGTCTGAATTTGCATCCACCAGCGGCAGTGCCGAGACCTGTGAGCTTGCCAGATGTCGATCCCCGTCCATCACGCGGATGAGGCCGAGGTTGACGCCCAGCGTTTCACCGACGAAAACTTCCACCCGCACCACTCTCAGCTTGGTGCCTGCAAAGATCTTCTCGACGGGGCCTGAAAAGAAACGCCGAAAGATGGAAAGGAGCGAGAATTTTCGATCTGCGATGACAGGCGTGGGGATGGAAAAAAACATGCCGACCTGCGCAGGATAATTACTGCGGATCAACGTGCCCTTGGATACCCGCTCCACCTGAACGATCTTGCCTGGTTCCGGTGAGGTGTATGTCACATGGGCGGAGGTGCCGTGCACGCGCATGGACACATAACGGCTTGCTTTGGAAACGGTATCTAATGGTTTCATGGTTTCTCCTTATCAAAACAATAAGACATCAAGGAAGAACAAAAAACAATACCGTTTTATGATACCTTAATTTTGAGACCGCGCATCTCTTGGTTTCCCGGGGTGTCTGTATTGCTTAATTGTTTTATGTCGTTGCGAGCCGAAGGCGAAGCAACCCCCCAATTTATAAGGAAATTCCTTTTTAAAGACAGCACGCTTAGAGCATGGTGACCAATGCATAGATGCCCGCCAGTATGGTGCCGATCATCCCAATGATTTCCAACAATTGGATGAGCGTATCCACCCAGGCGGGGGTGATTTGGCGGCTGCGGTTGCGCTTCGAATGCATGTTTGTTTCCTGTTCCTGTGAAAGGATGTGTTTTGCCCCTTTTAACGCCTCTCCACTGTTTTTTGTTCCAGCCAAAACCTTTGCCGTGCGGGCTTTATTTCAGCGCGGTGGATCGGTTCTATTCATCCGCCGATCAGCTTTGGGACGATAAAGGCCGCGGCGAAGCCGAGCAGGATCACAACGATATAGATGGCGGTCGTCAGCCAGAACCAAAGCTGAAAATTACGGTCACTCTGTTCGAACCATTTGCCTGCGATCTCATTCATTCGCTCCGCAGATAATTTCTGCTCGAGCCGTTCCATGCGGCCGAGGAGGCCGCCCTTCAACATATTGTATTGACGCCACTGCGCGATCATGTTGTACAAAAAGGGGAAGATAAGCACGTACCCGGAATACATCAGCATGCCGACGCGAAAGATGAAGGGGTTGAAGCGTTCGCTGCCAAAGCCCGCCGCCACGAAAGAACCCAGCAGCGCCGCCACGGCGGTCAGCATCGCGTCCGAAACGGATTTCCCCATGGCGGTCACCCGCTCGCCGAACGAGTCGATGATCTCCACCACCGCGCTTTCCAGGGCTTGTTCCTCCTCCGAGTAGGCTTGTAATTTCTCGCGAATAAAATTGTCCCAGCGAACGTCCAGGCTGGCTTTGAGCATCTTCGCGCGCTCAAGCAGCACCTTGCGGGCATCTTCAAGCGGGCTGTGCATCAATTCTTCTGCCAGCGTGCCTTGCACGAATGCGATATGGTCGCGCGTCCATTGTGAAAAATATGCCCAGCTAAATATTTCATAGAACGAATTGACATTGGCAGACAGGCGCGGCTCCAGCGGCAGGCGGGCAGGGGCGTACAGCGTCACATCCCCGATGCCGAGGGAACTGGCATAGGTGGCGATCCAGTCCTCGCCGCTGCCTGCAACACGGCTGGCGGTAAAGAGCACGATCAGGTTGAAGAGTTGGGTCTGAAGCGCAGAGACCATCGGGTCATCCTGCTTCCAAACTCCATCGTTGATCTTTAATTTGGGCGGGGTCAGGCGGGTCACCCAGCGGTTATCCCAAAAGATATTTGCGCGGCAGGTCTCGTAGATCGAGTTCGATTGGGCTGCGGGCACGCCGTCTGTTGAGGCGGCTGCCTGCCAGTTCGTCAGGTAGGTTCCGCCGATCAGCGCGAATTGATCGCCATTGAGCTGGATGTCATGACCGAGCAGGAGGATGACCGCTTTTTCATCCACCTCATTAGGTCTCCCGTGCCAGAGATTCTCTTCGAACATCTTCAAGCTGTCATAGGCGCTGCAGGGCTGGCCAGCCAGGGTTGCACCGCTCAGGAAGCGGGTGAGCGCGACTGGGAACAGATATAGAAAATAGTTGGTGTTGGGCGCGGAGATGCCCTGCCTTGCCAGCAGTTTCCTTTTATCAAGCTGAAAGGAAAACTCAAGCGTATCAACTTCCCCAATGCGCTCGTGGAATCTGTCAAGGTTTGCCTGACTCACAGCAGGGGGGATGGATAGTATGACGGAATTCTCTTCGGGAGGATCCAGATCGTCCTGATGCAGGATAAACTGACAGGTAAAACAATCTGCGAAGACCTGCGCGATCTGTGTGAAATGGCGCAGGTCAAATTTGGCCGCCTGTACAGTTGGCAATCTGTATATCTGAACGCTCAGCTTGTGAAAGCCTTCGTAGTCAGGCAGGCTCTTTGGCTCCAACCCGCAGACTGCGAAAAATTCCTCCAGCGCAGGGACGGCATCCTCGAACATGGCTATCTCTTCGTATCTTCGCGCCAGGTGGAGGTGTGGATGAGCACCTCGAAGTACGGCGGCACGCCGGGCTGGTTCGCTACATAGCGCACGCTCTGTACAAGATCGTTATAGCTGCCTGTCTCCACGTGAAATTTGGAGCCTACCTGCCCGTAGAAGGCGCGCTGTTTGGTGTATCTTTCCACCAGCTTGAGATCGAGAAATATCTTTTTCGTATTCTGGAATTCGAGTTTCAGGTCCTTCGCAAACCAGCTTCGGACCGTGGGCGGTGCAACCAACCCTTCCGCCCATTCATACAAATCCAGAAAACCCTTTTTGGTCAATGCAGCGATGCCCTGCTCGGTGAATATCTGATAGATCTTATCTCCAAGATACTTGTCCAGTGCGGGGGTCAGGGTCTCGCGCATATCGTTCAGGCTGTGGATCAGGCAGTTGTACAGGTTCAGGGTCAGCTCGGCATTGTCGCGCACGAACTCTACATCCAAAAAGGTCTTGAAGAACTTGGCAACATCTCCCCGTTTATCTTGCTTGTCCAGAAACAGCACATCAGGAGCCCTGTCTTTGGAGGGCGGCTTGCTGATAAGAGCAACCTTCTGCAGCACGTTGATGTCCTTGGGGAAGATAAAGGGATCCACCTCAAGGTCAACATACATCTGCCCCGAACCCGCTTTCCCTTTCTGTACGTTCCTGTACGCCCCAACGGGAAGCAGCTTCATAATGGCGAGAAAGTCACTGCCTGATTCGGAATCCGCGTTGAAGCGGCAAACCACCAGATCCCCATCCCCGATGCTCTTGTTCGACTCCATGATTTGATAGAATTTTTCGCCGAACACCTTGGAGCCGGGGATAAAAGCCTTCGGATTCCTGAACATCTTCATGCATAATTCGAACGGCTCGTTGGGATCGGCATCGGAAAAGGTAGCGGCCCGCGCCGCGCCTTCTTCACTGGCTTCTTGGATTAGCTTTTCGAAGTATACGGAAAGATTTTCATTGTTCTTTAGTGGAACGGTACGTTCCGAAATTATCTTTTTCCCCGCATCCTTTTCCAGGATATGAATGATCGCTTCTGTTACAACCACTTTGCGCAGAGATCGCATCCTAGCCTCCATCTGCGGGAAAAGCACCCGCCGCTTTATGCTCTCAGACTGTCAACCACAGCGTACCTGCCGTCAAATGTCAATACAAGTGCCATTTGTAACAACTAAACTCGATGTGATTTATCTCAATTGAAGGAGGGTTTCATTAATTTCACGCTTTTCCAACCTCCGCTGGATATTAAAGGCAAAGACATCGCGCTCTCGATCAGAAGAACAATCCAGGCAAACAGCCTGGATTGTTTATTTTCCCTCTCCAAAACCCTCCTTTAGGATGGGAAGATTAATCAACCAATCCCCACATTTGACGTATAGTATTGATAGAACTCATAATCACCGTTTGGTGGTTGAACGGCCCTGTCTGTCTTTCGTAGGGCGCATCGAAACCACCGCACACAAGGAGTAAACCTCATGTCCACATCCCGTAATACAGGCGCTCTCATCGGCGGAGTCGTCCTGATCGCCATCGGCGTGCTTTCCCTGCTTTCGCAGCTTTTCAGCGGCCTCAACTTCTGGGGCTTCATCTGGCCCTTCTTCGTTATGGGCTTTGGCGCGCTGTTCTTCATCGGCATGTTCGCTGGGGGCAAGTCCGTTTCAGGATTGGCAGTCCCTGCCACGATCATCTCGACCATCGGGCTGATTCTGTTTTACCAGAACATCAGCGGTCACTGGGAGAGCTGGTCCTATGCCTGGACCGTCATCCTCTTCTCCGTTGGGCTTGGAATCTTCATCATGGGTCTCTATGGCGATGATGAAGGTCAGCGCAATTCGGGCAAGGGCGTCATGAAGGTCGGCGCGATCATGTTCATCATCTTCGGCGGTTTCTTCGAGATGATCTTTTCCGCAGGCGAGCGCTTCGGACTGCGCCAATTCATCTTCCCTGCCCTGCTCATCCTGCTTGGCCTTTATCTCATCTTCAACCGCTTCCGAAACAAAGAAGCTGAGTGACAACCTTTGCTCAGCATGAATCATTACACAGGAGAACTACAATATGAAACATGGACGATCCTATTTCTTTCCGCTTGCCCTGATTGCCACAGGCAGCATCTGGCTGCTCAACGGCATGGGCATCATCCCTTCCGAAAACCTTTGGGCGCTTACACATCTCTGGCCCTTCCTGCTTATCGGCTGGGGGCTCAGCCTGATCCTCGGCTCCATGTGGCGTTACGGCAGTCTTTTCATGTCCCTGCTGCTGATCATCGGCGCTGTGCTTGCCATCCTCTTTGCTCCGCAATTAGGTTGGGCTGGCGCAGGCTCTGTTGGTTGGAACTTTGACATTGGCAATGACTTTGGCGGTTCAGTTAAGGGTTCCGGCGCCATCAAATCCGAAACCCGCAAACTGGCAGATTTTGAAACTCTCTCCCTTGACTATCCCGCCGATGTCACTATCAAGCAAGGCACAGCCAATTCCATTGTCATCACCGCAGACGATAACCTGCTCAAGCAAATGTCTACTGAAATCAAAGACGGCGTGCTGAAGATCCGCAACAACGAAGATAATTGGAATGACCGAGTCAAACCATCGGAGACGGTCCAAATCGTCATCACCCTTAAGGATGTCAGCAAACTTGTGATGCCGAGCGCAGGCTCGCTTCTCGTTACTGACCTGAAAACTGATTCACTCGAACTGATCGTCAGCGGCGCCGGGGAGATTTCTCTCGTCAACCTTGAAGTAACCAGCCTCGATGTGGTTTTGAGCGGCGCGGGAGACATCACTGCCGACGGTGTCGCGGAGTCTGTAGGTGTGCGCATCAGCGGTTTTGGCAGCTTCAACGGCGGCGACCTGCATAGCCAGAGTGCTGAAGTCCGCATTACAGGAGCAGGCAGTGCTACCATCTGGGTGGATAAGAGCCTTGATGCCAGCATCAGCGGCGCAGGTGACGTTAGCTATTATGGCGACCCTGCCGTGAATGAATCGATCAGCGGCGCAGGAAACGTCAAGTCATTGGGCGATAAGTAATCCTTGCATAAACAAAAACGTCTCGCGAAGTTGACTTCGCGAGACGTTTGCATTTCTGACGACCTTTATTCCACCGGGTAAACCGAGAGATCCATGTTCGGGTCAATGGAAATGTTGTTTTCCATCACCCAGCAGGGCGTATAGAAGTATGGGTTTGTGATCTTGTACCAGCCCGGCGTTGCTCCAACCGCCAGCAATTCCACGATCTTGGTATCTGTGATATTGCTGGAGAGCACTGACGTTACATCCGGTTTGACATAACAGGCGGCGGGTCCGTTTACGATCCTTGGCTCTTCAATGACTACGGGGGTTGGTTCAATGGTCGCTGTGGCGGTCGGCTCGGGCGTAAAGGTGGGCGGCGGCGTAGGGGAATAAGCCATTGCCGTCTGGGTTTGCATCAGGAATGCCAGTTCCATGGCTCTTGTGCCGATCACATCCACGGCGGGCTCGGTCGGTGTGGGGGCAGGGGCACAAGCCGCCAGCACTGTCACTAGAATGCTCAAGCTTAATAAACGATATTTCATGGTTCCTCTCGTATTCTTATGTATTCTTGCTGAACTGCGCCTTAAGTATACCTGACAACAATTTCATCCAAATAGCAAACTCCCGAAGTTAACTTCGGGAGTTTGCTATTTTTTTATTGATTTCTACTGTCTGCTTGCTATCCGCATCCGCCGCCGGATTTGTCACGTTTGAGCTGCAGAATGATCTTCTGTTCGAATTCCAGCTTTTCGTATTCGATGGGATCGGGGGAGCATGATTCGTAGCGGCTGCCCAATGCCGCAGGGAAGATGTATCCCAATTGGTCGTCACCAGCATTCGGGGCGGGGCGAAGCGCTTTTTCATTTTCTCCGAAGAAAGCGATCCAGTTGTTCACGCCGCCTTCCAGAATGTAGACATTCTGCACGCTCGATCCAACCAAGATCTTCCACGCAGCCACCGCTGCGGTTTCATCGTTGCTCATCAAGATGAAGACTGTGTTAGCGGGCGGTTCGCTGAGCAGCACAGGGATGACTTCCGTCAGACGGCCCAACGGAACATTGACCGCATTTTGAATGTGATACAGGTTGTAATCCGCCTCGGAACGCACATCCAGATAAACGGGATTCATGGCCTGATTGTATTTTGCTTTGAAGGCTTCGGCAGGAGAGGTGAATACCAGCCGCTTTTCAAGCATTTGATCGGCTGTGTACACGTAGGTGTTGACAATGGGGTCTGCATTTAACTGCGGGATGGTTTCAGTGCGGGTGAAGGTGACCTTGTTGTAGCGGTCTTCAAGAGACGGATTGCCGATTGCAAGCACTGCCACGGCTCCAGCGAAAAGAGCCACAGCTCCTGCCACCCGAAGCCTGGGTTCTTTGCTCAGGTCTTTTTTGCCAAAGATGCGTTCGAGTTGCTCCGCACCCCAGAACATAAAGAGCGCCATAAGGACAACGAGCAGCACTACCGCGCCGACTGGGATGCCGAAGACCTGGTCAAGAGTGACGCGGCCATAATAGCCTGCGTTGTTGTACCAGTTGGTGAAAAGCGGTTCGGTTTCGCCGAAGAGAAACGCGCCAACAAATCCGCCAAGCATGAAAAGCATGCCGTCAATTTTGCCTGTAGAGGCAGAGGCGAGGGATGTGGTGGGGCAGAAACCGCCAACGATAAAACCCACGCCCATGATCAGTCCGCCGACCAAGCCAGACCAAAGGTAGGTTGGGTTGACCCATACCTGGCTGAAATCCAACACGCCAAGCCCGACTGCGCCAAAGGTCAACACCATTGCGGTGACAATGGCGGTAAACATTACTTTGAGCACGGTCAGTTCAGTAAAATAAAACTGGGCAGCTAACTTGCGAGAGTCGCCAAAGCCCGACATTTCCAAGACGTAACCAAACGCGAAGCCGATGGCACCGAAGAGCACATAAGTCCACGGGTTGGCTGCGCTGACTGCAATTAGAGAGGGGAGAGGAAAGTTCATTTTAGTTCTCCTAATTCCATAACTTGCGGACGAAGTATGCCAGTCCGTACGCGCCGCCAAAGATGGCGAACATGACCACCCAGGAACCCGCGGAGAGAGTAGCTCCGCCGGAGAGTGCCTGCCCTGAAGTGCAGCCGCGCGCCATGCGCGCGCCGTACAAGAAGATGACGCCGCCGAGGAAAGCCATCAGCCAGCGGGTACGGTCTGAGATGTGCGGACCTTTTGTGGTCATGAATTTGAGGCGACCATTCATGAAGCCTGATGCAAACCCGCCGAGCAGTGCCCCAAAGAAGACAGGCACGATCCAATCATCCAGCGGATTTTTGTCGCCGCCTGCCATCTTCAACAGATATGGATTATTGTCCACGTGGGAAGGCGAGATACTGTCCACGATCAGTGCATCAATGCGGCTGGTCGCGCCTGAAGAGCCAAGTCCATTGCCTGTTAGAAAGAAGGCAAGGAATAGGACGATTCCCAACACTAATCCGCCAAAGTATGGGTGCACATACGCTTTTTCAGGCCGCTTGAAGATCGATTTTCTAATTTGAGTGGTCATGGTTCATTCCTTTTCTAAACACGAAGGGCACTACAAAAACAAAGGTTAATATGTTTGACGTTCAACTTATGATCCTTCTTCATCTTTGCCATTATGTACTTCCACTTCTTCGTAGCCAGTGATCATGGCGCGAGTCGCTTCGAGCGGGGTTGCGCCGGTGGTGGTCATATACACATGTACGATGATGAAGGTTCCAAACAGCCATGCGACCAACGAATGGAAAGGTGCAAGGAAGGGAAGTCCGCCGAGTGCGTTGGCAAGGGCAGGCCACTTCTGCACGCCCCACATCAACGCGCCAGTGAGCATCTGCAAAGGAAGCAGCACGTTCAGAATTCCAAAATAGGTGATCTTCTGAATGGGGTTCATGCGATTATTGGGGCGCTTCTCAAAGGGATGTCCTTCTCCTTTGAAAATTCCTGAAATATAGTATTTCGCTTGAACCATCGCATCATCAAAGAAGCCATACGGGCGGGGGATGTACTCCTGCATGCGTTCGGTGGCGACGTGATAAAAGACCGAGAGCAGTGCGTTGATCACCAATATGGCGGCGATGACATTGTGCAAAGTCACTACACCGCGGAAGGAGAACGCGCCGAAGATATCGGGCCTGTGAATGATGAGACCCGTGAATAACAGGATAACAATGGAAGCTGTTTGAAGCCAGTGCCAGAAGCGGCGATAGGCATCATACATGTAAATGCGTTCGGTTCGGACTGCGCCGTGAGTCTGTTTCTTCGACGATAAGAATCTCAACGTCCCGTGGCCGATCACACCTAAAAGCGAACCCGCGAAGGCAAGCGCGCCGAGCCAGTCGATCCAACTTACACGGCTGGAGCCAAAAACATACATGCCATCCTTGGCCGGTGCGGGTTGATAGTACAACGCTCCATCTTCGCCTGTGACAAGTTCACCGCTGCCCTGCACGTTGTTATCCACGTCGAAGACTGGCATGACTGGCGCATTATCCGCGAGTTTGATGGATTGAGTGATGCGCGAGTCCGCATTGTGGCAGACTTTGCAATCGTTGACGGCATTTTCACCGCGGGTGACGTTGTGATTAATACTGTACGGTTGAACCATGCCCTCGATGCGTGGACTATTCAGCCCTAACGCCTCGAGTTTCGCCTTGACGACTCCTTCCTTGGCGGGAGAGTCGATTACCAATTCTTTTGTACTTAGTTTGCCGTCGCTGTTCGCATCAAATGCGGCGACGATGTCTTTTGCATACTTTCCATTCTCGAGGAATGCCGCTTCAAGGTCCATCAAACGTACGGGGCGTTTGTTGCCATTGGCGTCATCGTACACCCAGTAGAAAGATGTGATCAAGTTGTACGGCGCAAGCAATGAGTCACCGTCAATGTTGGTGCGGTTGAGCAGGACGGGTTCATAGCCAGTAACGAGGGAAGTCACTGCGTTTGGGTTGCCTTCCACGCCACGGCAGGTTTCCACAGCGGTTCCTTCCGTAGTGATGACCGTCCAATCATAGGATTGAATGGCAGGCGCATACATCTGCGGGATGTGGCAGGTTTCGCAAGCGACAGCATCCATGTGAGTTTCGATGTAAGGCAGCCAGTCGGCATGTCCTTTGCTGGCATCATGGCAGTTCTCACAGCGGCGCATGGTTCCCTTGTATTCTGGCGCGACATTGAATTGCGCGCTTTGTCCACGGGCAAAGTTATGGTCAGGTCTTTCAAGATATTCGCCGATCTCCAGCGAACGGGGATCGTAAATCAGATGGTCGGGATTGTTGCTTTGTGCCTCGCTGACGTGAGCGGGGTTGTTGAGTGCGAAATGACAATCTGTGCATTGCAGCTGGCGTTCTGCGTGGATGTCCCATGAGCGAGAGATGTCATTCTTGCCTGAGAGGTTTACGCCCGACTGATTGATGCGTTGTCCGCTGACAACCTGCCCGGTGGTGGCGGTTTGCGGATAGTCGAGGTCGCAAGCGTTGAGGGTGAGCGGCTCCTTTGTTTCAGGGTGAACTTCTCCATGGCAGGCCGCGCAGTTGGCGTTGGTAGGGTCTTGAATACCGATCATTTCACTATTGAGTTCGCCTGTCTCGGTAAAGGCAGCTGTATTCCAGACCCAGCCTTCGTTGCCGTCATTGACGATGTCCAAGCCAAGCAGGGTGGCGGTGTTGGCGTTGCCAAACTCCCCAGATTGAATAGCTTTGGCGCGAGCGGCGGTATTGGGAGATTCAAGGTGGCAGAGGAAGCAGTTCATTTCCATAGTGCCAGATTTATCCCAATCCCATGTGCCGGCGCTTCCGTTTTCGTCAAGGATGGAAGTTTCTGGATTTTCTTTGCTTGTCTTTAAGTCTGTCAGTAAAGTGCCATCGCGGGATGTGGTGGCAGGTCCGCCGCCAACGATGCGCTCGCCATTAAGCATCAACCACTCGGCGGTGGAGAGATCAAGGCGTTCATCTCCGCTCTGAGAGAGGAAGCGGTAGGTCAGGGGATTCCATTGGCCGAAAGTGCCTGTGGAGGCGTCCCATGTTTCTGTTGAAGCGGCGAAGTCGGACAAGCCAAGGTCAGCGTGAAATGCGTGGGATTCGATGAATTTCGTATCGTGGCATTGTCCGCAGGTTTGCATGGTGGAAACAGAGTTATTACTTTCAAGAACGTTGTCGCCATTCTTGTCCAGCAGGGCGAAGTTCGGGTGCAAGACAGATGCCTGATGAGCGGGAGCAGTTTCGGGTGAAGCAAGAGCCGTTCCAAATCCGATGGCAAGTGCCAGAGCAGTTAATCCAACTAGAAGGAAGAGAGTGTGTCGTTTCATGGTTGTTATTACCTTCCGCCCCATTCAATTGGGTCGCCGGAATAGCCGAGGGCTTCCCAGTCCATAATGCTGGGTTCGCCGGTGGCGGAATGACAGGAGTTACATTGCAAGGCTTTGTCGGCAGATTGAACCATGTGCGTAGTCGGCCAGTACATATGTGTTTCTGTGAAACCATATTCTCCGCTGTATTCCAAGCCCGTGACCGGTGCGGCAAGTTCGAAGGCGCTGTTCCAATCAAAGGTTGTCCAGAAACCGCCTTCGCCGGATGTGATGGGTTGAAGCAGGTAATTGTTTTTCACGTCATAGGGTTGCTTGGCAACGTGAATTTTGAAGGGGAATATCTTTGCGCTGAGGTCTTTGATGCTGCCCGCAGGCTTGTTGATGTAGGTGATACCGCTTTTACCCAGCGGGTCGCCGAGGATGTAGCGATATTCGTTGTTGCCGTTGAACCAGAGATAAGTGGGTTTGAAATTTTGTTCGTAGGTGAATTCACCTTTGATCTTGAGGTAGGTGAAGTGATCGTCTTCGCGTCCATCCTGACCCGCTTGTGACCAGTCCCAAGTGGTTTTGGTTGGGTCTTCCAGCGCTATCGCGGGAATGTGGCAGGTTTGGCAGGCTACTGCGGAAAGATGGGTGTTGATCCGTTCATCTTCATGCTTTTGGTTTACATGGCACTGCTCGCAGGAGACTTGTTCATTTGGGTCAATGGTGTAATTGTCTGCAAGCATGCGACCCAAAATTTGGTGGTCTGTGGAGACGTGACAGTCGGTGCATTGCATGTTGAGCTCGCCGCCCATGTGAATATCCAGGGACTGGTCCGGGAAGTACAGGCTTTCGTCGAGGTCGCCGTGTTTGACGCCGTTTCCACCGCCGCCATCGAAGTGACATTTACCGCAGTTTTCGCGGGTTGGAGCGCGCACACTTTGTGCGGCAGCCAGCAGGTCAACGCCATCCGCGGGGTTGCCGAAAGTGCCTTTGCCGTACATGCCAGTATCCGCGTGACAGGCGAGACAATCCACATTTTCTTCGCTGGCAAGAGCGGCTTCTTTGCCTTCTTCCCAGCCATAACCAGCGTGACAGGACATACACTTGTTTTCGTTGCCTTGTGAGCCGATGCAGAAATTGTTGATCTGGTTGATCTTGCCAATGGTCACGTTGTCATCGCGCCAGGGAACATCAAAGGCTTTCGATTCCCAGGTCCAGTGGGTTGTTTTCATCAATTCTGTGGCAGCGTCTTCGTGACATTCGAGACAGGCGCGGGTTACATCCTGTCCAGTTTTAAATTCGCCCTGGACGATGTCTTTGTGATCCACGTGCACAACTTTGGTGGGGAGATACGCCGCAGGGTCATTGGCTTTTGGGGCGCGAGGTAAGTAGTACAGGACAGGGACGAGGATCAGCAACAAGATGCCGATCAGCCCCAGGGTCCAGGAAGGGAAGCGGTTCTTCATACATTCTCCTGTGAAACTTCATTGATCAAGTTTGCTTGATGTGCGAGTCTGTCACGCATGGCGCTGCGCAAAAGATCAAGCGCCTGAATAAGCCTTGGATCTGAAAGATGGTAGGTGATGGTTGTGCCTGTGCGGACGGTATCCACAAGCCCGCGCTCGCGCAGGATTTTGAGATGCCGCGACGTGGTTGGCTGGTTCAGCCCGAGTTCATTTGCGAGATCGGTTACGTTGCGTGGACCTTCATCCAAAGCGTACAAGATGAGAAGGCGGTTTGGGTCTGAAAGCGCCGCACAGAAATTGGCTTCGAGTTGAGTGATTTCTTGTTTTAGGACAGGTGTGACCATATTTACCTTCTTATATGCGAATAAACGAATATTTATAGCCCTATCATACATTTGTGATACTTTACACAATAGTGAATTGTGTCATATTAAGTTTTGTTTAATGTCATATAAAAATTGGTATAATCCGGCAAGTTTTATTTGAGACAGTGTTTTAGTTTGGAGGTAGTATGGGATCGTTTCAGAGAGAAGCAATGTCGGTGGATGTGGCCTCTCGCTTGCGCGAACTGCGAGAATCAAGGGGGATTTCCATGCGCGCACTCGGTGCAAAAAGCGGGTTGTCTGCCAACGCTCTTTCGATGATCGAACGCGGGAAGACCTCGCCCTCGGTAAGCACACTTTACAAATTGGCTGATGCGTTGGGGGTTTCGATCACAGCTTTTTTCGATAGAGAGACCGAAAAGAAGCAGGTTGTATTCTTGAAGTCGGACGAACGGACACGCATGTCATTTACACGCGGGGTATTTGAAGCATTAGGCGGGGAGCAGTTTGTCGGCAGGGTGGAGCCGTTCATGCTGACGCTGGAGAGCGGCGCTTCCTGCGGTCAACATGGCATGGTGCACAGCGGACATGAGTTCGTATTTTGTCTGCGCGGTCAGTTGGATTATTTCGTTGAAAAGGAAGTTTTTCATCTTGAAGCAGGGGATAGCCTGTTATTCGCTTCAAAATTGAGTCATCGCTGGCGCAACCAAAGCACGAATGTAACAAATGCTTTGATCATTATTTCAGGCTTTGCGGAAGGCGAGCAGCCGCATGTAATGCATTGGAAAAAGGGGCAATAAAAAAGACGCCGACCAAAAGTCGGCGTCTTTTTTATGATTGATAAACCGTTACGCGTACATTCCCCAGTCCAACGCGGATGGATCTTCCATCATCGAAAAGTCCCACATTTCCATACCCATGTTGATCGTGACGGGCATGTTGAGGCCTTCGATCGCCTTGGCTTTGGTCATTTCGATCATGGCCGGGCCATAGGGACAGAAGGGTGTTGTGAGGATCATCTTCAGGCTGGCGATGTTATTTTCAACTTCGATATCGCGGATCAGACCCAACTGGATGATGCTCATTCCAATTTCAGGGTCGATCACCTCTGACAGTTTGGCGCGGGCTTCCTTTACCAATTCCGGGTGGGTGGTGTGGATGGTCCACTGGATTTCTTTAATTTCTTCGCTCATGGTTCCTCTGCTAAATTATGAGTGTTTTGCCGTTTTTACTTCCGCAGACTGGACAACATACGTGCAGTGTGCGCCGCCGTCCAAAATACACTGGACTTTGTTTGCCGGTAACGCAAGCATTTTTGAGATCAACGTCTGATCCACAGTGCAGACTTCAGGATGTGCAATGCCAATTTGATAATACGGGCAGGAGATTTCGTGGATCTGGTATTGACCTCCATCCTTTTTCTCCCATTCCACTGTGAAACCTTCCTGAGCCAGCATTTCTTTGACGAAGTCTAGGCGTTCTTCCATACCCAGGTTTTTCATGTCTTCTGTATATTCGCTGGCGAGATCTTCAGCAATTTGATTGAATAATTTTGCCACCACCGGCCCGGGCATGGTCTCTTTCATTTGGGAAAGTAGTCGTGTAGTCAATTTCATGTAACGAGTGGGGAAGTGTTCCATGCCTTCGTCGGTAAGCACATACACAAGGCGGGGGCGTCCCACTCCATGACGCTCTTCCTGTCCTTCAACCAATCCCTCCATTTGAAGGTTGGTTAGGTGATGGCGCACAGAGATGGGGTTGATTCCAACCGCTTCGGCAAGATCGTTGATGGTGGAACGTGGTTTTCGAAGTAAAGTCTGTAAAATTTTGTCTCGCGTAGATTTCATACAGGGCAGTATAACTGCCCTGTATGTTCCTGTCAATATACTAGATAAATATCATAAATATTTTGTCTGGTTTGACCAGTTATCGTATGTTTACTGAAAATACAGACCAACTACTCCAATTTCCAACTTTATCCTTTGCGCGAACCCGCCAGTAGTAGGTTGAGCCTTTGGCAAGAGTTTTCGTCCGAATGGAGGTTTTGCTTGTTGTATCTCTAAACTCGGGGCTTGAGAAATCCGAATTGTTGTCCAACTCAATTTGGTACTGCACTGTGCCGTTTACCGGGTTCCATTGCAATGTGGGTTGTGTCGGGGCGTTTGTGTTATTGGGCGGGCTGACAAGTGTCGGCGCAGGGGGAGGCGTGGTGTCTATTGTGATGATATATCGTTTGCTGAATTTTCCGGGTGATCCAGCGGCGTTGTACGCCCGCACCTGCATGAAGTATGTTCCGTCTGCCAGCGGAGAGACTGGCGTAAAATTTGTCTGATTGATGGTTTGAACCCACACAATTTGCGTGAAGCTGGCATCTTGCGCAATGAAGATCTCATACGCTTGAGCATTGCGGACAGTGCCCCAGGAAAAGTTCGGTCTTGGGTTGTTTGTCAGTGTGGTACGGCTCAAAATATTCGGCGCAGGAAAATTGACAGTTATTTTTGCGACGGTAAATGATTCTCCGTTCGTAAAATTTCCATCGATCAGTTTGTTCCCGGCAAGGTCGGTAATGCTGCCGTTATCGCTCAGGTCAAGACGAAGTGTGCCGGAGCCTGCCCCGACGTTTAACGTCACCACGAAGAACGGATTTGCACTTTGAAAATTTGTAACGACTGAGTTTAAGTTTGTTGTGTTGGAACGAAAATCGGATGCGTCCACACCTGCAACGGGTTCTGAAAACGTGACAATGAAATCCACGCTGGAATTGATGGTGGGGTTGTTGCTTGCGCGCACGATCGAAGTGACCCGCGGGGGAGTTCTGTCGATAGAATATTTTTCGCCGCTTGTGTAATTTGCGTTTCCAATTCCTTCTCCACCTAATTGGACTCCTGAAGCGTTTTGAATGCTGTCATCATCCACGAGGTCAAGCTTTAATTCGCCTTCCGCTGCGCCTGTGCTAACTGTAACAACATAGAAGGGGTTTGAATTGTTGACATTCAATATCGATGTATTGGGAATTCCTGTCAAAATAAAATCGGATGCATCCACGCCGGTCACGCTTTCAGAAAATGTGACAATAAAATCCACGCTTGCGGCGCTGGTGGGGTTGTAACTGGCTCGCGTAATCGAAGTCACTATCGGCGCATACTGACTGAACGTGACAGTTTCACCGTTGGTGAAATTTCCGTTTCCACTCCCTGGGCTGCCAAGCATGTTTCCCGCGTTGTCAAAAATGCTGTCGTTGTCGATCAGGTCAAGGCGGATCGTGTCGTTACCGGGCTGAGTGGACACTGAAATGTTATAAACGCTGCCGCTGCCAGAAACAGTATTGATCGTTGCTCCATTCAATGTGGAAAGGAAGAAATCGCTTCTATCTACGCCGTTAACTGCTTCTGAAAAACTGACAGTGAAATCCACATTGGAAGAGTTTGCCTGGTTTGGGTTTGCGCGGACAATGGATGTAACGAATGGCACGCTGCGATCTATTGAATAAATTTCCCCGCTGGAAAAGCCTGCAGTTGTGGCGTTACCTGCCAGGTCAGTGACGCTGTCGTTGTCGATAAAATCTAGTTTTATTGTATCGTCGCCTGTGCCTGTGGCGATGGAAACAACATAGGAGTTGCCAGACCCGTTCATATTAATGAAGGAGGCGCCTGCGCTGGTTGTGAGTGCAAAATCAGAAAGGTCTACGCCGTTGACTGCCTCGGAAAAAACGATGGAAAAATCCACACTGCCCGCGTTTGTCGGGCTTCCGCCAGCGCGAACAATTGATGCAACGCTGGGTGCGGTTTTGTCCACTGTGTATGCTTGACCGTTCGAAAAGTTTCCGTTGCCAATGCCCGGTCCGCCAAGAGGGTTGTTCATGCTGTTCGTGACTGAGTCGTCGTCCGTTAGGTCGAGGCGCAGGGTTCCATCACCGGTTCCTGTGTTTACTGAAACAAGATATGTATTTCCAGTCCCGCTGATGGTTTCAATGGCCGCCCCGCTGAGATTGGTAGTGAGTGCAAAGTCGGCAGCATCCACGCCTGACACTGCCTCCGAAAAAGTGACCTGGAAGTTGAGGCTGTTCGCATTTGTTGGGGATTGACTGACTGGCGTAATGCTTGTGACGGTAGGGTAGTTCTGACCAATGACATATTCGTCGATCAGCAATCCAGTCCGCGTGATTGCGTGGAATTTCATATACGTGCTGGATGCTTCCACGCGCATTGCCCCAAAATCCTGGTTGTAGCGTACCTGGCTTTGCGGCAGAATGGTTTCAAAACGATATAACTCTGCGCCGCCGATCCCGTTTACGAAATAAGGCAATTCGTCTACAAGCAATCTTTCGTAAATATGATCATGCCCGGCAATCACTGCGTCTGCGCCCCATTCCTTGAATGGCCAGCGCATGTATTCGTTGGAGCCATGCCTGCCTGAAGAATACGGAGGGTGGTGAAATACCACTATATTGAACGGAGACGTGGACGCAGTCAAGACTTTCTTTAACCATTTTGCCTGTGTGGAATTTGACTTGTACCCGTCCGGTTCTTCCTTATTGCTGTTCACGATAAAAAAGTGGACAGGTCCCTGAACGAAATCGTAAAAGCTTTCCTGTTTATAAAAGCCAAAATATTTGAAATATGCATTGGCGTCGTTGTCGCCCCCGTAATCATGATTCCCCAGCGATGGAAAAAACCTTCTTGTGGGAGAGCCCGCTCCATATTTCCCTGTGTATGGATAAATAAATTCTTGATAATACTGGCCGATATTCTGGTCGATGGACCAGGCAGCTCCGTCGTTGTAGTTATTATCCCCGGTTGTGACGATGAAGTCAGGGTTCCAACTCTTTACGAGATTTGCCACGTCTGCCTCGTTTTGTCCCGCAAGGCCGTAATCTCCGATCACGGCAAAAGTGATTTTGTCACTTTGGGCGCGGGCGGGGGAATGAGGTTGGGCGGCTGATAAAAGTATAGCCAGAAATAAAAGTAAGAATGTTGAGCGAGGGAGGAATGTTTTCATAAGCAACTCCATAACCATGATGAATGTTCCGATTGTAGGGCCAAATTTCTATTGCACCACACTGTGGAATGAACTTGATATGCTTGCTTGGCTGGCTTTAATTGATTGTGATTCTATTGCTTAAAAAAAACCTCCTTCTCCGGGTGGGAGAAGGAGGTATAAAGAGCGATTCTTGACCGCTACGGAGTATTGTTGCTTCCGCCACCTTCGTCAATCAGGCAGCGTGAATCTACATAAACCCAAAGCTGGTAACTACCTTTAGGGAGTCCCCCGGTAATGGTAATAGTTTTTGTATCAACCCATCCCTCAGGAAGGTTTGTAAAGTAATCAGCCCTGAAGAAATCGCCGGGAGGGGGACAGCCCGTGGTGGGATTAATCAGGGTGGAAGGATCCCTGTCAATATACACATCCCTGTATACAATATTAGAGCCTGTTTCGCCTCCTTGATTCTTGACAGTGATATTTACTTCGAAAGTTTGATTGACACCCGGAGTAACCGGATTTATGGTTACGTTTGTAATAATCAAGTCAGGTTTGTTTTCAAATTCATATGCACCAATATCACAATGGCTGCCTTTTGGACGGGTAATCCCGCGCTGGTCGGTGGTGGGACAAACTGAATCATCACCCGCGTCAATCGCTGGAGAGCCGCGGAGCAAGGCCATGGTTTGTGTGGCGCCTCCATTGTTTGCCAATGGACCTAGTTTCGGATCACTATCCAAATTAGCTATCCCACAAAAATTTTCTTCAATTACATTGTTCTGAGATTCTCCAATCGAACCGCCTATTTCCAGTGTGCAGTCCCACCAGTTGTTTGCAAGAATAGAATTTTTCAAGACTAAGACGCCAGAGTAGTGGCGGATACCGTAAGCAATATTTCCCGCAATGGTACTGTTAATAATGTTGGTTTCTCCGTACGATTGGATGGCTGACCCCAAATTGTTTGCAATTGTGCTATTGATTATGCTTATTGGGCCTTCGGTTAGGATGCCAGCAGGACTGTTTGTGTTAATGACGGAATTGTTATCAACAGTACTATTGATTATTGTGAGGTTTCCAAATGCGGAATTTACAATGCCTCCAACATCTTCGGATGAATTTTCTGAGATGGTAGTATTGTTTACAGTTGTAGTCCCTGCAAGTATGAGTAACCCGCCTCCAAAGTCTGCGTGATTGTTTGATATAACAGTGTTTGAAATTGAGAGTGTTGGTGATGTTGCGGGATATGGATAATTTTGCCTTCCCAGACTTATTGCTCCACCGCCATTAGCGGTGTTATTGGAAAATGTGCTTTGTGATATGGTTATGTTACCATCTGAAGGATGGTTAATCGCTCCGCCAGATGCCCCGTACCCAGTGGCTATGTTTGAACTGAATGACGAGTTCTCTATTGTGATATTGATCCAACTTAATATTGCTCCGCCACCTCCAAGCCCCGTTGTATTTGATGAAAAGTTGGTATTGTATATTGTAGTGTCTCCTCCTGCCAAAATTGCACCTCCACCATCGACTGATGTATTGTGTGTAAAGTCACTTCTACTGACAGTTAGGCTGCCAACATTTGCGATTGCGCCTCCGCCACCAAATGTGCCGCTTGCGTTGTTTTTGTTGAAAGCACTGTCAAAGATAGTCGCAGTTGAATTGAGATTGTTGAAGATCGCCCCTCCGCCGTCCAAACTTGCGGTGTTTTCTGAGAAGTAGCTATTTTCGACATTCACAGTTCCATTTTCGATGAAAATTGCGCCTCCATTTTTTGTGGCCGTATTTCCGTTGAATGATGCGGAGATTGTCATTGTACCGTTTATATTGAAAATAGCGCCGCCACTTTCAGTTGTTGCTGCGTTAGCTGTAAAGGTGGTCTGTGAGATCGTTGTGTTGCCATCGCGTGCGTTGACGACCGCCCCTCCATTTGCAGCTATGTTCTCACTGAACTCACTATATGTAACCAGAAGATTTCCAATATTGCCGATCGCGCCTCCACCGCCATACATAGTGTCGGCTGTATTTTGAACAAACAGGGTATCGCTGATCGTTGCAGTGGATCCTATGTCGTTAAAGATTGCCCCGCCATCATGTGCATAATTGTCAATGAATTCACAATCCTGAATGGTCAAGTTGCCCCTGTTCAGTAGCGCTCCACCCATATCCCCTGTATTACCTGAGAATTTGCAGGCGCTGATCTCAAGCAGGCCAAAATTTGCAATACCACCTGTGAAAGAAATGCCTTTTTTCCCATTGGTAAAATCCAAACCCAGGATTCGTACATTGCCGTTGGTTGTAATGGTCATGATCTGGACATCGCTAGTTCCATTATTATCGGTATCACCGCTGAGCGTAATGCGTGGATTCAGGTTCGAACCATCAATCGTGATAGATTTGTCAATTTGAAGTTCAGAGGCAAAATGGATGGTCTTGCCTGCAAGGGAAGAATGAAATTTAATCGTATCGCCATTGGAGGCATCCATAGCTGCCTGCCTGAGCGATCCTGTTCCGTTATCGTTCGTATTGGTAACAACCCATACTGTAGCTGCTTGAACATGCTGGAATGGGGTGATTCCAAGTAGTGAAAGTAAAAAGATGATGGTTAGTGCGATGCGGGTTGACTTTTTCATGATAACCCTCCTTATCAGGGTGAACTTGTGCCACCCTTCAATTTTCCGCTGTTTTTTGCGCTTTGTCAACGGAATAATGTCTTAAACTCTTCGTTTGAATATACTAGAAAAATATCATAAATATTGACAAATCTACCCAGCCCTGCTATAATGCTTCAAAATTAGTAAAAACGCCAGCAATGGCTTAATTCATACCGCGGAGGCGGTATTTCTTAGGAGCTATAAAAGAATGTCGCAACTTGAGATCAAGAATCTGCACGTTAGCATTGAAGACAAGGAAATTCTAAAGGGGCTTTCGCTCACGATCAATCAAGGTGAGATCCACGCGATCATGGGGCCGAATGGCACGGGTAAATCCACACTTGCGTACACATTAATGGGTCACCCCAACTACACTGTCACAGAAGGCGAAATTATCTTTAAAGGAAAGAACGTACTCGATCTTGAGCCAGACGAACGTTCACGTGCCGGTATTTTTCTTGCTTTCCAGTATCCAGTAGCCATCCCAGGTGTCACTGTGGCAAACTTTTTGCGGACTGCCATCAACTCCCGCCGCCGCGCCGAAAACCCCGAAGATAAAGGCATGCCCATTCCTGAATTCCGCAAGATGTTAAAAGGAAAGATGGACACGCTTAAGATGGATCACAATTTTGCGGGACGCTACCTCAACGACGGTTTTTCCGGTGGTGAAAAGAAGCGCGCCGAGATTTTGCAGATGGCGACCCTCAAGCCAGAGATTGCCATTTTGGATGAAACAGATTCAGGCTTGGATATTGATGCGCTGCGCATCGTCGCAGAAGGCGTCAACGCTCTTTCTGGACCCGAACTGGGCGTGCTCGTCATTACGCATTATCAACGCCTCTTGAACTACATCAAACCGAACTTCGTCCACATCATGTTGGACGGCCGCATTGTTGAATCGGGCGGAGCCGACCTTGCCTTGCATCTCGAAGACCAGGGCTACGACTGGGTGCGCGAGAAGTACGACGCTGTAGCCGAAGAAAGCTAGGAAGTTGCTTAATGTCATTGCGAATCGCTGGCAGCAAGGCGATGAAGCAATCCCTTATCGATAGGATAACCCATGACTGAAGAAATTAAAACTGACGAATCTATTCTCGAAGAGATTGGCGATTATAAATATGGTTTTCACGACCGCGACGATAACTATGTCTTCAAATCTGAGCGTGGATTAACCCGCGAGGTTGTTGAAAATATTTCCCGCATGAAGAATGAGCCGCAGTGGATGCTCGAGTTCCGCCTCAAAGCCTACGAGCATTACATTGCCCGTCCCATGCCAAATTGGGGCCCGTCTCTTGACGAGATCAACTTTGACGAAATTTATTACTACGTCAAGCCGACCGAAAAAAGCGAGAAGAATTGGAATGATGTCCCAAGCGACATCAAGAATACTTTCGACAAATTGGGCATCCCTGAAGCCGAGCAGAAGTTCTTGGCAGGCGTGGGCGCGCAGTACGAATCTGAGATGGTCTATCATTCCATTTTGGAACATCTTGAAAAGCAGGGCGTCATCTTCCTTTCCATTGAAGATGGTTTGAAACAATACCCCGACTTGTTCAAAGAATATTTTGGCACTGTGATCCCGCCCGAGGATAACAAATTTGCCGCTCTCAATTCTGCGGTTTGGTCTGGTGGTTCTTTCGTTTACATCCCCAAAGGCGTCACTGTGGATCTGCCTCTTCAGGCGTATTTCCGTTTGAACACTGCCAACGTCGGTCAATTCGAGCGCACCCTTATCATTGTAGATGAAGGCGCATCCGTGCATTATGTGGAAGGGTGTACCGCTCCGCAGTACACCACCAATTCCTTCCATAGCGGCGTGATCGAGATCGTCGTCAAGAAGGGTGCACGCTCCCGCTACTCGACCATTCAAAACTGGTCAACCAATGTGTTCAATCTCGTGACACAGCGCGCCAAGGTTTTTGCGAACGCCTCTCACGAATGGGTGGATGCCAACCTCGGCTCCAAGCTCACCATGAAATACCCGTCCTGCTATTTGATGGAGCCCGGCGCACACGGCGAAATGCTTTCCATGGCATTTGCAGGTCCCGGGCAAACTCAAGACGCCGGTTCAAAGATGATGCACTTCGCACCCAACACCACCAGCAAGATCGTTTCCAAGTCCATCAGCAAGGGCGGCGGTCGCGCCTCCTATCGCGGTATGGTGAAGGTCTATAAAGGTTCGAAAGGCGTCAAATCCAACGTGGTTTGTGACGCGCTTTTGCTCGACCCCAAATCCCGCTCTGATACTTATCCCACCATTGAAATTGATGAAGATGATGTGACCATCGGTCATGAAGCTTCTGTCAGCAAAGTGGGTGAGGAACAACTTTTCTATCTCATGTCCCGCGGTCTCAGTGAAGAGGAAGCTACCACCATGGTGGTCTCCGGTTTTATCGAACCGCTTGTCAAGGAATTACCCATGGAATACGCAGTTGAAATGAACCGCTTGATCCAACTTCAAATGGAAGGATCGATTGGCTAACATGCAGGAAAAACCAAAAGTATCAGTAAGTAGAACTCGACGCGGATCAGCCGCAAAGGACTTTACCTTCACGCAGGCGGACATCCCTGCGTCGAGCAACGATCTCGCTTCTTTCCGCGCCTCAGCCTGGGGCTCCTTTAAAAAGTTTTCCCTCCCCGTCACCACAGATGAAGCCTGGCGCCGCACGGATTTACGTTTATTGCCTGCTGATGATTTCAAACTCCCTAAAGCAGGCGCGTTTGAAGATCTGCCAGTTGTCCCGGAGCATTTGCTCAAGCCATTGACTGGCGAACAGCACGGCGGACAAATCACGTTACTGCCCGGCGGCTCCCAAATCCAATTGGATGATGAGCTTGCGAAGAAAGGCGTGGTCTTCACAGACTTCCGCACTGCTGAAAAAAATCACGCTGACCTGCTCGCAAAGTTGATCGGCCAGATCGTGAAGCCGGACGATGGCAAGTTCGCAGCACTGGCTTCGGCTCTGGCTCAAAATGGCGTGTTGCTTTATGTTCCCAAGAATGTGCAAGTGGAATATCCGCTTCACTCTGTGCTTTGGGGACCCGGCACCGACCTTGCTCATTTCTCTCATCTCATCGTTTATGTGGAAGACGGCGCTTCCGTAACGTATGTTCACGAGGCGGCTTCCCCTGATGAAATGGGACATGCCATGCACGCCGGCGTGGTTGAAATCTATGTTGGCAAGGATGCCAACCTGCGTTTTGTCGAATTGCAGTCCTGGGGACGTCACGTGTGGAACTTCTCCCACGAACGCGCTCGTGTCGAGCGTGGCGGCAATCTCGACTGGATTTTCGGTGCGGTCGGTTCCCGATTGACTAAGAATTTCTCGGATCTTGATCTCGCTGGCGAAGGCTCGGTGGGACGAATGTCCGGATTCTATTTTACAGACGGAACCCAGCACCTTGATCACGATACTCAGCAGAATCACCTTGCTCCGCACACCACCAGCGACTTGTTGTTCAAAGGCGCTTTGAAGGGCAAAAGCCGTTCTGTCTGGCAGGGCATGATCTATGTGGCGCCTGGCGCACAAAAGACGGATGGGTATCAGGCAAATCGCAACCTCGTCCTTGATGATCAGGCTCGCGCAGATTCGATCCCGGGCTTGGAAATTCTCGCAGACGATGTCCGCTGTACACATGGTGCAACGGTTGGTAAACTGGAAGCCGAGCCGCTCTTCTACTTAAAGTCACGCGGCATCCCGCAGCGTGAGGCGGAGCAGTTGGTTGTCGAGGGTTTCTTCGACCCGATCATGCAGCGCATCCCGTTTGAAGGCGTGCGTGAAAGATTCCAGCAAGCCATTCAGGATAAGTTATCTGGATAGATGTTTTGAACCTGACGTGCAGGGAAACTGCATGTCAGGTTTTTCAGTGGTATAAATTTTCAGATTTAGGTCAGGCTATTTGGTGGGAGCAGCCAACAGTTAAGTTATGAGGCGGAGGGCGTCTCAATTTTCAAGACAGGATGTGTGTCATGGTAGTCAAGTCAAAAGCGAAACCCAAGCAAAAGTCCAAAGCTAATGTAAAGGCAAAGGTAACACTTAAGTCCAAGGCGGCGGTAAAGGCAAAGTCTGCTGCGAAGACAACGAACAAGCCAAAAGTAAAGGCGAAGAAATTGAAAAAACAAGTTGTAAAGCCGGGCGTAAAATCCAGCCCTGTAAGTGAGCCGAAGGTGAAGCCGCAGGTAAATGTTGCGGCTGCCATGCTGAATGCTGCGGCAAAAACGCAGGCCGTTGCAAAACCTGCGCCTTCCATCGTGAAGCGGACCTTGATTCCTTTGGTGGATCGCCACAAGCCCATTAAGCGTTCCACACGCGTGAATCAATTTGCCTTCATGAAGGCTCCCGGGCTGGAGCACGCCTTTGAAGTGGGTGATTCTGTGGAGGTGTTTTGCGACCATGAAAAAAGCCGCGAACGAATCCGCGGCTGGATCAAGGGCATTGTCGTTCAAGTGGATAATAAAATGGTGGCAGTGCAATTCCGCTCGAATGTATATCTCACGGACGGCTGGATGGTGCCTGACCGCATCCTTTGGTATCCGCTGACTTCTGAGCATATCCGCCCTGTGGCTGGTAAGAAGCCTGCCATGAAAAAAGATTTTATCCCCGACTATTAGAAAGTGATTGGCGGCGGGCAGATACGTAAATAAACCGCATCGGTTTGTCGTCAGTTGTATTTTCTCCATGACTCTCGATATAGAAAAAATCCGCAAAGACTTTCCGATCCTTGAGCGTGAAACACGCCCCGGCGTGCGCGTGACCTATTTGGATTCCACGGCTACTTCGCAAAAGCCCGTGCAGGTCATTGAGGCGATGAACGATTATTATCGCCGTTCAAATGCGAACATCCATCGCGGCGTGCATACCCTTGCTGAAGAAGCCACTTCCATGTATGAAAGTGCTCGCGAAAAGATCGCCAAGTTCATCAATGCATCATCTTCGCGTGAAGTTATTTATACGCGGAATACGACCGAGTCGATAAATCTCATTGCTTATTCCTGGGCGCGCGCAAACTTGAAAACGGGCGACCTCGTCATTTTGACGGAGATGGAGCATCACAGCAACCTCGTTCCCTGGCATATGCTGCAGGCGGAACGGGGGATCGAGCTGGAATTCATCCCTGTGACGGAGGATGGCTTGCTCGATCTGGAAACGTATAAAACGCTTCTTGACCGCCGCCCGAAACTGATCTCGTTTACGCACATGTCCAACGTCCTCGGCACGATCAACCCTGCTGCTGAGATCATACGCATGGGACATGAAGTTGGCGCAATTGTCCTTGTGGATGGGGCACAGTCCGTGCCGCATCTCAAGGTGGATGTGCAAACTCTTGACGCGGACTTCTATGCCTTCTCTGCTCACAAAATGTGCGGACCAACCGGCATTGGCGCATTATACGGAAAGACAGCCTTGCTCGAATCCATGCCCCCGTTTTTAGGCGGCGGCGATATGATCAAGGAAGTAAAGCTACGCTCTTTCCGTCCGAACACATTGCCGCATAAATTTGAAGCAGGAACTCCTGCCATCGCCGAAGCTGTCGGGTTTGGTGCTGCCATAGATTACCTTTCAGCTGTCGGCATGGAAAGAATCGCTGCGCACGAGCATGAAGTCACCGAGTACGCGTTGGATCGTTTGGAAGAAATCCCCGGCGTGAAATTGTTTGGTCCGTCTGCTGATAAAAAAGGCGGAGTAGCTGCGTTCACTCTTGAAGGTGTGCATCCGCATGATGTGGCGCAAATTCTCGACCAGGATGGAATTGCGGTGCGGGCTGGTCATCACTGCGCGCAGCCTCTGCATGAAAAATTCGGCATCCCTGCCACGAGCCGCGCCTCTTTCTATTTGTATAATACAAAAGAAGAAGTTGACCTTCTGGTGAGCGGCATCTATAAAGTTAAAGAAATGTTTGGATAATTATGGACGATCTCTATCGCGAAGTTATCATTGAGCATTATAAAAACCCATCTTATCGCGGAAAACTTGATCCGCACGATATTTCCTTTGCGGACAATAACCCGTTGTGCGGCGACCACATCCAAATTGACCTGCGTGTAGACAGCGGCGGCGTTGTGACCGAAGCCCTGTTTGACGGTCACGGCTGCGCCATCTCTCAGGCTTCCGCAGATTTATTGATGGAATCCATCATTGGCAAGCCGCTCGAAGAAGTGAAGAAACTTAACAAGGACTCTGTCCTTGAATTGCTCGGAATTGACCTGGGTCCTGTGCGCCTGAAATGTGCTTTGCTTTCTTTGAAAGTTTTGAAGGCAGGTGTCTATGGGTTGGGAGAGGCTAGCGACTCGCTGGTGGAATAACGCCCGGGTCGTGATCTTGGATGGGAATCCTTATGTTCAATTACACAAACTACGATGAATCCAAAGTTGAATTTGCAGAAATCGCCCCTGCATCCGAATTGCCGAGCGGGGAGCGATTATTCGTTGACCTTGGCGATCAGCCGATTGTTATCTTCAACATCGCCGGACAACTCTATGCAATTGGTGATGTTTGCACGCATGATGACGGTCCGCTGGGAGATGGGATGATCGAAGGTTTCAATGTTGTTTGCCCCCGACACGGCGCAGAGTTTGACATCCGCAGCGGACAGGCGGTGCAAATGCCCGCGGTAGTGGATATCCCTGCCTATCCTGTGCAGGTGCGTGACGGGATTATTTTTGTAGGGGTGCCTAAGGAATAGATCGGGCATTGAAATAAAAAGAGCAATTGCTGTCAGCAATTGCTCTTTTTATTTACCACTCACCCGCGTAACGGATTTTAAATGGCTTGCTGCTCCGTTCAATGTGCCACCTTTGCAGCTCCACCAATTGGCGGATATGCAGATTATCATGCGCCGCCCACGAGGCGAGCATATCACCAGCGCGCATTGAGCCGAACTTTGACTTGTAGATAATATTCCAATCTGCGTTTTTCAATTCTTTCAGCCACGTCAGCGACTTTATCCGCTCATGAAAGAACTTCGCTTTCATTCTTCCAAAATCCTGTTCGTTGTACTTTCGCAACTTCACCCATGCCTGTGGAGCGATGGGATGCCATTCTTCGTTTTGGCGATGCAAGATGAAATCCAAATGCTCGCGAAAATCTTCGCGTTCTTCATCGTACAGGTGACAGGTCACTTCGAGAACGGACCATGTCCCTTTGGATGGCTTCATCTTCGCCTCTTCCGCGCTGATGCCTGTCAGCAAAGCCCGAATTATTTCCGTGCTTTGAGTGAGTCCCTTGTACAGCATTTTGAATTCCATGGCCGTCTCTTTCTGTTTTATGCGCTGAATGCTCCCACGATTCTCAAAATATCAAACCCCTCAGCAAATGGACGTTCCGCAAGAGCTCCGTGGCGCACCATGATGGAGCGGGTCAGTTCGCTGTTGAAATAATAGCGATCCTGATAGGTTTTGTATTGCGCCAATGCTTCGATCTTCTTGTTCACATCTTCTTCTGTGACTTCCACAAGAAAGTGGGGAAAGAAACCGTAGGACGAACGTACAACGTCAAAGCCCAGCACAGTGATACCGCGAAAGGCGCGCAGGGCTTCATCGGTCATTGTATTGTGGTCCTGGTGGACGTCTTGCTTGGAATGAGTGAAGATCAGGTCGGGGTTGAAGTCTTTGCGAAGTTTGAGGAAATATTCGAGAATATCCTGCCGCGAGTCGGGGAACACGCGTGTGCTGAAAGGCCCGAACATGATCTTTTCTTCAGGCACTCCCAGCACCTTCATAGACTTGAGGTGCTCGCCTTTGACATGCAGCAAGTCTGGGTTTTTCTGGTTATCGGAAAGCGTGACGCACAAGACGTCCGTTTTTTTGACGATATGGTGCAGGAATGCTCCACAGCCGATTTCAATATCGTCCGGATGTGCGCCGAGGAAAAGGAGTTTTTTGCCGAAGAAATTCATGATGTGATAATGCCGTCGCGGGGGTGGTTTTTGCCTCGCAACGACAAAGCCTCTTTATTTCGTTGCCAAAATTCCACCGACGACTTTGGTCATCACCAGTTTGCCGTCGCGGTCAAACCATTTCTTTGCCACGGCTTCGATCTTGCCGATCAAGGCTTCGTATTCATCCTTGCCATTGAACATGGATGTCCAAAGTCTGCGGTCTTCGCCAAGCGAGGCGCGGACGTAGTCAATGAACGGCGATACCTCGGGGAAGGTCAGATGGTTCTCGAATTTGTGCAATTCGGTCTTGGCGAAGATTTTGTCGATGGTGTTGAAGATGTCGCCTTTGAAGCGCGAAGAACCGGGCATGGGCGGGATGGGTGCGCCGGTCGCTTCCTTGATGATCTCGTAGAACATCTGCTTGTTTTCAGGCAATGGGCCTGAGACGAAGAGCCGTCCGCCAGATTTGAGCACACGGTGTGCTTCACCAAATGTAAAGTCCAGATCGGAAGCGTAATAGATGGCGAATGCACTTGTACAAAGATCAAAGGTGTTGTCAGCAAATTTGAAAGGCTGGTTGAAATCCAAAAATTGGAAATCAATGTTTGCGCCAACTTCCTTATTCTTTGCGCGAGCCTTGTCGAGCAGCTCCTCAGAGAAATCGCCGCCAGTGATCTGCGCGCCGCCTTTGGTGTATTCGTTAAAGAGGAAGCTCAGCTTGCCAGCGCCGCAGCCTACGTCTAAAATTTTCATGCCTGGCTGGGGTTTAAGCAGGTCATTTGTCCAAACATCGATATTGGCAGAGCCGTATTTCTCGTGTATGTCGATTCGCATCAATAAATCTTTGCTGGGTTCCTGATAATCAATTTTCATGTCTCTCTCCTTGAAAAGTAATAGTGTGATTATACCAAAATCAAATCAAAATTCACCGACTGAATTTTGATGACCTACTCCAAAGCCGTGATAAAATTCGCGCACGGAGTCATGATGGCGAGCAAAATACAATCTGTAAAAGGCACAAGAGAATTTTATCCGGAGCAAATGTTCCTGCGTAATTTCATTTATGAAAAAGTGCGCGCGGCGTCTCAGGCGTTTGGGTACCAGGAATGGGATGCTCCTTTCATCGAGACCATCGACCTGTATGCGGCAAAATCTGGCGAGGAACTGGTCAAGAAACAGTCTTTCACATTTCAAGATCGCGGGGGAGATTTTGTTACCCTTCGCCCCGAGCTTACCCCAAGCCTTGCTCGCATGATTGCCGCAAAACAAGGCGAGTTAAATTTCCCCGTCCGTTGGTGGTCGTTTGGACCCTTCTGGAGATATGAGCAGCCGCAAAAGGGACGTTCACGCGAATTCTTCCAATGGAATATTGATATGCTCGGGGTCAATTCACCAGAGGCGGATGCCGAGTTGATCGCTGTCGCTGCAACATTCCTGCGTTCGGTCGGACTTAACCCGGAGCGGGCAGCCATCTATGTAAACAATCGCCGCTTGATGGATTCTGAATTCGATGCGCTGGGTATTGTCCCAGAAAAGCGGCTGGATGTTTCCAATCTCGTAGACCGCCGTTCCAAGATGGAGCCGTCCAAATGGGAATCTTATGCTCTTGAATTGGGATTAACCCAAGTGCAAGTTGACGGCTTAAAAGAAGTTCTTGGTAACTTTAACTTATGGAAGAAAAGCGATGAGTTGACTCGTCTCTTCGCGGCGTTGGAAGCCTTGGGCGTAAAAGATTACGTTAAGTTTGATCCCAACATCATGCGCGGGCTCTTGTATTACACAGGCACAGTGTTTGAGGCGTTTGAGACAAGCGGCTCTTTGAAGCGTGCCATCCTTGGCGGCGGACGGTATGATAACCTGTTATCAGATGTAGGCGGACAACCCTTATCTGGCGTTGGCTTTGCAATGGGCGACGTGGTGGCTGGCATCATTTTGCAGGAGAACGGCCTTGTACCTGAATTCGTCCCGACATCTGCCTCTGTATTGGTGACTGTGTTCGATGAATCCATGTGGTTGAAATCTTTTGAAATGGCTGCGCAACTGCGCCGTGAAGGGCTTGATGCCATGGTTTTCCCTGAACCCGCCAAACTGCAAAAGCAATTCAAGTTTGCGGACAAAATGAAGCTCAAGATCGTTCTTACAATTGGTCCCGACGAAGTGGCGAATGATCAAGTGGCGATAAAAAATCTCGTAAGCGGCCAGCAAGTTGTCGTCGAGCGAGGCGCGGTGGTGAATACCATCAAAGAGATGTTGAATGCCTGAGATTCGTCCCGTTACAAAGGAGAATTGGGAGGCTTTGATCGGACTAAAAGTGCGGGATGATCAGAAGGGTTTTGTTGCTTCCAATTTGTATTCCATTGCACACTCGCAGTTCGGCGACGAATATGAAGGTCATTGGTGGGATTTGTTTCCGTACGGTATATACGATGGCGATCAGCCGGTTGGTTTTTTGATGTATGCGTATAAGTTCGATCACCCAAGGCATCAGGCGTTTATTATCCGCTTGATGGTAGACGAAAACCATCAAGGCAAGGGGTATGGTCGCTTTGGGATGAAGAAAATGCTTGAGATTTTTCAGGCTGATGACCGCATCCGCACAGTGGGTATTAGCTATGAACCTGAGAATGAAACGGCGCGAAAACTATACGCCAGCCTGGGGTTCATTGAGACGGGAGAAGTGGATGATGGGGAGACGGTCGCCGAGTTGAAGTTGAAATAATTTGTGGTAAAATGATGACCGTTTGAAGCATGGTGCCTGTAGCTCAACGGCAGAGCGCTACACTGTGGCTGTAGATGTTGAGGGTTCGAAACCCTTCAGGCACCCAAAAGAGTCTCCCAATCTGGGAGACTCTTTTTTTGTCCATGCCCATCTGTTTATGGAAAGTTAAATGAAAAATAATGCTTTTCTCATAGTAAAATAGCATCCATGTCTAAAACCATAAATGTTCTTTTTCTCGCGGCGGAAGCCGACCCTTTTGTGAAAGTTGGCGGTCTTGGTGATGTCGCGGGTTCTCTTCCGCGTGCGTTGCGATCGCTTTCCAATGATGATGTAAAACTTGATGTGCGGCTTGTTTTGCCGTATCACCCCGTAGTGAAAGCAGAAGGGCTTAGGCCTCTGGGGATGTTTTCAATGCCGCGCGGCGATTCTGAGGTGGGAGTGGAAGCGTTCGAAACCACACTAAACGGGATGCCGGTCTATTTCATTAACGGCGATCCGATCCGCTCGAACGGCTCTGTTTATTCCCTCGACGCGAAACTGGATGCAGAAAAATATTCATTCTTTTCTCTCGCGGCGTTGGCGCTGCAAAAACAAATCAACTGGTTTGCAGATATTGTGCATGCAAATGATTGGCATACTGCTTTAAGTATCTACGGTTCATTGTCAAAGCGCTGGGAGGAAGGTGCCCGTCACGTGGCAGGCGTGCTTACGTTACACAACCTGCCATTTATGGGACCTGATGTAAGCGGAATAGTTGAAAATTATGGAATTAAACTTGCCCAAACGGATCTTCCTGAATGGGCTCGTGTGATGCCTTTGCCTCTGGGTCTGTGGGCGTCGGATGCAATCGTGGCGGTTTCTCCGACCTATGGAACCGAAATCCTCACCCAGGAATATGGCTGCGGGCTGGATGAATTTCTGCAGCTTCGCCGCGACACGATCAGTGGCGTGTTGAATGGGATCGATGTGGATTCTTTCAACCCTGCTGATGATGCGGCGTTGGGAATGAACTTCGATATTAATACGCTTGAAAAACGGACAGCGAATAAAGGGTTGCTGCAGGATAAGCTCGGCTTTGCCCGGGACCCCGGAATTCCCTTGCTTGCCATGGTCTCACGCATGGATGTGCAAAAAGGTGTTGACCTGGCTTTTGCCGCCTTAAAAAGCATGAAGTCAGTTAACTTTCAGGCGATCATCCTTGGAACAGGCGACCCGAAGCTTGAAGAAGCGGCTCGCAGCCTGCATGAATTATTCCCAGATAAAATAAAAGTTGAGTTACGCTACGACGCAGGCCTTGCTCGCCAGATTTATGCTGGCTCGGATATGCTGTTGATGCCGTCTCGTTATGAGCCTTGCGGACTTTCCCAAATGATCGCCATGCGCTACGGCTGCGTGCCCATTGTACGCGCGGCAGGCGGATTGAACGATACGGTTAAACAAAATGAAACTGGGTTTGTTTTTGAAAAAGCTCATCACATGTCTTTGATGGCTGCGATCAAGGCGGGGATTAAAGTATTTTCCAAGCATGAACAATGGCAAAAGATGCAATTTGCGGGTATGGCGCAGGATTTCTCATGGGAAAATTCGGCGCGGAAATATCTTGAGTTGTATCAATCGCTTGTGAAATAAATCTATTCTTGAAGGTGGAATCACTCCATGGCATTTAAACGTTCTTCTGGAATTCTTCTTCACCCCTCCAGTTTGCCCGGTCCGTATGGTATTGGCGATCTTGGATCTCAATCTTTTCGTTTTGTCGATTGGCTCGCGTCCACGGGCTGCAAACTCTGGCAGATTTTACCTTTGGGTCCCACAGGATATGGCGATTCGCCGTATCAATGTTTTTCCGCTTTCGCTGGAAATCCTTATTTATTAAGTCCTGATGAATTGCATGCGGATGGGCTTGTGTCTCAGGATGACCTGAATGAACTGAAGGAACTTCCCGCTTCTCGCGTGGACTTCGGCTTGCTCATTCCAAAAAAATTGGATCTTTTGCAAAAGGCATTTTCCCGTTTCCAAACCAACCCTGAGCACTTGCGTGAAGCCTTCGACCATTTCTGTGCTGACAACGCGGCCTGGCTGGATGACTTTGCCCTTTTCATGGCGTTGAAAGAAGCCAATGGCGGCGGCTCATGGAACGGGTGGTCCGAAGCGCTGCGTTCCAGAAAAAAAACAGCAATGACGAAAGCCAGAAAAGAATTGGCGGAAAGCATCATGCGCTATTCCTTTTATCAATTTCTTTTCTTCAGGCAGTGGGATAGAGTCCACAAGTATGCAAATGAAAAAGGGATTCAGATCATCGGCGATATTCCCATCTTTGTGGCGTATGACTCTGCGGATGTGTGGGCGAATCCCGACTTATTCTTTCTTGATAAAAGCGGCAACCCGACCGTTGTTGCAGGAGTCCCGCCTGATTTATTTTCCACTACGGGGCAATTGTGGGGCAACCCGTTATACAACTGGGAAGTGCATAAAAAGGAAAATTACGCCTGGTGGCTTTCACGGGTGCGCGCATCACTGAAGTTTATGGATATTCTGCGCTTTGACCACTTCCGTGGTTTTGCGGGTTATTACGAGATACCCGCTGAAAACACAACCGCGGAAAACGGACGTTGGGTGCCCGGCCCCGGCAAGGATTTGTTCCGCGTTGTGGAAAAATTTCTTGGAGAGGGATTGATTGCGCCCGGCGCAGATCTTCCCATCATCGCAGAAGATTTGGGCGTTATCACTCCCGACGTTATTGAGTTATTGGAGGCTTTTGACCTGCCCGGTATGAAGGTTTTGCAATTTGGTTTTACAGGGCCGGACAACCCCTTCCTGCCGCATAATTACATTCCCAATTGTGTGGCATACACTGGGACGCATGATAATAATACGGCCGTGGGTTGGCATGCGTCCGCTCCCGACCACGAACGTGACTTTGCTCATCGTTATCTTGGCGTGGATGGTCGCGACTTCGCCTGGGATCTGATTCGCGCTGTCTGGAAGTCTGTTGCGGTTTTTGCGATTACTCCCATGCAGGATGTGCTTAGTCTGGGCGGGGAAGCGCGTATGAATTTCCCCAGCAAACTGGGCGGCAATTGGGAATGGCGCATGAGTGAAAACGATTTGCGCGAAGATTATGCGGCAGGTTTGAGAGATGTGAATTGGCTGTCAAAAAGATAACAAAACGCCTCGAAAGAGGCGTTTTGCTTGGTATGCTTTGCTGAGCAAACTTTAACCCTAATGCCTGTATCTAGTGCTGTATTACAGCGCTTTTCGATAGATGGTATTTCGCTTTACTACCCGAAAACCACAGTCTTCATATATACGGGTCGCACCACTTATGTTTTCACTGTCCACACTGAGAATAGATTCTGTCATACCTTGCTGCTTTTGTGCTTCGAGGCTGCGCACGATGAGAGCCCGCGCCAGCCCGCGTCTTCGCCATGGTCGTCGAACGCTGACAGACTCCGTGAAGCCCCGCTTACGGTTAAATTTTTCATTCTGAGCATGATAAATAAAGGGGCGGACCTGTCCCGCTACTTGATTCGTCGCCATATCCCAGGCGACCTGCCAGAGGTCTGGCTGAAAAATGTTCTTGTCTGTCAGCCAATCTTGATAATCTTCCTCAGTGGGATGTGAAAATCCCCAATGATCGCGAAAAGATTCAGTGGCTGCGTCCCAGATTGCCCGATAATGTTCCGGGAGCACAGGGCGAATTTCCAAGCCTTCAGGCATGGGGAAGGTAGGGATATTGTCTAATGTCGGACGCACCATTTCCCAGTTATAGCGAACGGGCTGATAGCCTTCATTTTCCAGCATAGCTGCCAAGCCCACTTCATATTGTGTGGCAAAAGATTGAAAGAATTTCTCCTGTTCAGCGGGATGTTCTGTTGCAATGGCCCGTAAACGGTTTTCCATCCAACGCAGCATTTCCCGACCGATTCCTTTTCGTCGCCAGGCAGGAACCAGAAACCCGACAAACGCATACAGACGAGGTCCGTTTTCTTCTTCGAACCACCAGCCGCGCGAATACCCAATTACCTCATGATTAATTTCGGCAAGAATCATATCGTGATATGGGTCGCTGTTGGTCAAATGGGTGTAGGACATTGCAATATCTTCGACCGTGGCGACGCGTTCCACCTGATCTGCATCGGCGCTGAGAGCGATGGCAGTGGACATGGAAGGGTAGTCGGTCGGTCCGCGAAAGTGACGAAATCTTAACCCTGGAATAGCAGGTGTAGCATTGATTTCAATCAAATCATTGGTCATAGATTTAATCCTTATGTAATTCGGTCAGCTTCCAGCATCAAGTGCATGCTGCACGCTTTGTCGGTTGACTTTTTATTGGTAATATCCTGCTACTTCCCATTTGTTTGGACCCATGTCCACTGAATTGAGCAACAACACCATTCCCCATTGGCCATGGTCTATGAAGAAAAAATGAGTATCTCCACTTGGTATGCCTTGCTGCACCAAGTAAGATTGAAATCTCCCTGAGAACTGGCTTTGAGATTCGTATGCCCAGCCTAACCGATTGCGAACGTCTGCATTTTCACGCCAAACTTTGCCTATGCTGTCAACGGGTTGATAACGCCCATTAGGAGCTACCAGATTTGTGTCGCTGGAAGGTTGACTGGAATCCCAATTATCTGGATATGTGACCCATTCCCCATTATTATAGATTATATATACCGTCCCTCTTTGATCGGCAGGATACGACGGGTCAGGCGCATAACGATATGCCCGGCCTCCTTCAAAATCCTGCCCTACGGCTTCCAGCAACTTGGCTGGTTCGGGGCAAAAGGAAGCCAGTGAGAGATGGTTATTATCGAAAGCGAAAAACCAATTCGCAGAGCAGGCGGTTGATGTATGTATTGGTGAAAAGGCAGTTGGAACGGAAGGGGTTGTTAAAATAACGCCTGGCATTGTTGGTTCAATAGTAGTTGTTGCGATAATAGTTTGTGGTGTAATAACTTGCAGGTTATTTTGAGCAATCGCAGTTAAAGTGGCATTAACAATATCAGACACATTCTGGGGTGGCTGAGGCTGTGCTCCACAGGCAAGAATGCCTAGTAGTAAAGGAAGCAGGTAAATTATTTTCTTCATTTTTTCTCCTTGCAGAGAACGACGATGAGTAGGCGAATAAGGTTCCGTCAAAAGAGAGTAAATTATATCAAGTCACAATTTTGCACGAAGCCAGGAAAATGCTTGTAAATCGCGCAGAATCCCCAGCGTCCACTGCATATCATCGCCGAAAGGGATATCATCCCAGTTTTATCGGGACGCTTTATTAGCCCGTGTTGACACCTATTACAGTGGTTGAATTCAAGGATGTAGGATAATCTTTTGCAAACTTGTTATGGTGACGGAAAGAATTCAACCGGGACGCGGATCAGGTCGCGATCCAGGCTGCCGTGACCAAAATTGTTGCGAGTGTAGTATAGATAGGCTGTGTTATCCGTCGTCTCGAAATTGCGTGACTCACTTTCGGGATCAAGCAAACTGGGGTAAAGATACGAAAGATCCGAGCCGGGGAATTCGACGGTCCACGGAAGTTCGATTTCTAGCAGTAATTTTCTGTGCGTCCAGTGTATAAGGTCATCAGAGAATGAATAGTAAAAACCCCAGACCTCCCGGTTATCCAGCCAATCGGCGCTGATGCCAACCAGCACATAGCGTTTAAGGAATGTGTTATAGGTGATGCTTTCACTCAATGATTCGCTGGTATTCCCCACCTGGTCAATATGTGGACAAATATGCGCCTCTGGATTGCTGACATCATCCGTATATGGATCGGCGATTTGACCTTCAAATGCTGTTCCATTCCAAAATCGCCATGACGCCGGCAGGCTCAGATCATCCGTCCTCATCAGACAAACCCATTGTTTTTGGGTTCCATATTCGCTGACATTGAAAAAGCTGTAGTAATAATTATCCTGTCCCTTAATGATATTACTTGGACTTCGGAAACCTTCGGGACCCGCACCAGCCTCATACGGATATGGGAATCGCGCAACCAGATGTGAGGGAGGAGTTTGCGACTCTGTGTAGGTTTTGCCGCCATCAATAGAAATCGCGAGCGTAATCGAATTGTCCCAGCACGAGAAATAATCATTTTGCGGACATTGCCCGGGATGGGTATGTCCCTGATATTCGTTATGCACCAACGCGTAGACCGTTTGTCCATCTTCAGTGTAAGGCGCTGCAACCCATTGGGCGTCAGTATACCGAGATGGGTCGGGATCATATTTGGATGTCATGATCGGATTGCAATCGATTGTCAGATCATTCAAGTCTGGGCCAAGCATACGATAATTATTGTCGCTGCTAATAATCGCTTGAACCTGCCCATCCAGACCCCGAAATGCCCGCAATGGCAGGTCTGGAATATTGTGGTTTGCACAACGATCAGTTGTCCAATCAAAAACGATTTCCTCTTCGCCAACGATCTTGAGTATGGGGTTTGGGAAAGGATTGGGAGTCTGTGTTGGAGATGGTAAAGTGGTTGGTTCATATGATTCTGTAGGTTCGAGTTTTTCAGATTGCGCTGGCGAAGCGGAGATTGTTGATGGATGAGCTTCAGCTCGCTGTCCTACTCTACAGGCAAGAGTCGCCAAAATTATTGTACTGATAATGAAGATGATCCTGTATAGTCTCATTTTTTGTTCCTTCTGGAGGAAAAACATATCTAGTGGGCTAACGGTTTGTGCTACCATCCCTGAGTGCAGCGAATGGGACACCGTCCAACCAGTCTGCCCTGCCTGCACCTTGCCGCAGGCACAGGTGGACGGACAGTCCAGGGAAAAATGATAAAGCGTGTAAAACTGCTTGAGATTTGCGCACGCCGCCGAAGGCGGCAGTCCCCAGCGTCCAGTGCATATCATCCCAGCTCTATCGGGACGCTTTGTTGGGCAGGTTTTAGCCATAAGACTCTTTTGCTATTATAAGAGCCGAAATACATTGGGCTTTTGTTCTGCCTATCACGACAATTATTCGTTCTCTGTTCTTGATAACCAAGTGCGCACGTCAGACTGATGGTCATCATAGAAATGATGAAAGAACTCACCAACAGCGAATCGTTGGTCATTTATATAAACTACATGAAATTTTGAATCAATTGTCTCAATCCGAATATCATCTGGTAAGTTACTAATTGCGTCGCGCATTTTTTCATGAACTTGGCGCGCGTCTTCCAAGACTTGTCCTAAATCTTTCTTGCGATTTGTTTCATATATCCAGGCATTAATATCATCTTCACTCTTTAGCTCTTTTGACCAAGGGGGAGGTGATTCTAACTCTCCATTCATCGCCGCGATGAATTGATTCGTAAGATTTAATTGCCAACCTGTTAGGTGAGCAATTATGTCTCGCATTGCCCATTTACCATTTACGCCTGACTGAGTCATACGTTTTTGACCAATTGCAGCAAGGAGTAACTCCCAACGCTGATACTCTTCTTGAAACCAATTCAAAAGTTCAGATTTCTTCATCAGTTAATCCTTAAGAAGTTATATGCCAAGGAACTGCCCAATGGTTTGCGGCAAAGTCCTTGTAGAGGATCGTCCCCGTTAGGGTATACCTGCCCCGTTGCGTGGACTTGGCGAAGCCGTCCAACCAGCCTGTCCTGCCTGCACCTTGACGCAGGCACAGGTGGACGGACAGTCCAGGGAAAAAGGCTAAAGCTGAGTCTTCCCCTTTAGGGGAACATAGTACCCGAGCGGAGCGCGTGGTAGATGTCCGAAGGACAGAAGAGGTCAGTTGCATATCATCCCAGTTCTATCGGGAGGCTTTGTTAGCCGCTTTTCTTTTTGCTCACTTTGTACTTTGACCTGCCAACAATATTTTGATTTTGTATCTTTAAAGGTACTTAACCGTTATTGATGTGCCTTGTCTTTTTCATGTTCTTCACCTTCAGCGGTCATTCCGCTCACGATTTGCCTACGAAGTCTACCCAGCAATCGACGAGACTCCTCGCTATAAAATCCCAATATGATTGAAATGGCGATAATGACCTCGATGGGTGCGTCTGCCAATGTGATTTTTATATCGGCAATGTTAATTGAAACTATTTTAAGTGAGAAGATCACGGCGATGGCTGTCCCGACCGCATACAAACTGGTTCCTATCCAGCCAAAAAATGATTTCCAAAAATCGAAACTCCCTTCAATAAGCGTTCGTCCAGCCAAATACGCCATTTGACATATAACCCCTATCAATGCCCAATACACAATCTCACTACCAACTGAAAAGGCATTAGCACTTCCTCCAATATAATCAAAGGTCAATGCGGTTGGCGGCTGCCTTAAAAGCACGAATAAATCAATCCCATGTAAAAGCATATAATAATATGTTAATATCACAAAATCCAAAACCATGAGCGCAAGAAATCCAAACCCTTTTCGGTAATCTTGACCCCATATCGCATTGCTCGATGATTTATTGGAGTTTTTGCTTTTACCAGTTAAGGCTGTCGAGGATGCACTTTCTTTCTTATTCATTGGCGGTCTCCTAAAATCTTACTACATATAATTTCCATAAAAGATTAGATGCAACTTCATTTGACGCGTTTATGCTGAATTAGTACATAACATCTTTTCAAATATGGTCAGCGCATTTTTGATTCCATTTTCTGCTTGAATCTTTTGACTAAGTTCAGCAGCTTTTTGCTTTATTCGAAAGTTGCCAACGCCGATGCGAATAGCTTCCGCTAGACGTTCGACAGTCAGTTCCTTATATCGAATGGGTTTCGGACCCGCTCCCAACGCAGCGATCCGTTCTCCCCAATAATGCTGGTCAAATACAAACGATACAACGCAGGATGGTATGCCAGAACGAAGACCAAAAGCAGTTGTTCCTGAACCGCCATGGTGAATCACCGTAGCCATTCGTGGAAACAGCCAATCGTAAGGGGCGTAATCAATTTCGAAAACATTATCAGGTAATGATTGATTTCCAAGACCGCCCCAACCCATATGTAAAATTCCGCGTTGCCCAGTCTGTTTTAGGGCTTCGAGAATGATATTAGTGGTTCGTTGCGGGTCTTTTATTGGCATACTTCCGAAACCAATAAACACAGGCGGATTGCCTGCTTCAATAAATCCTGATAAATCATTTGGCGGTTGCCAATGCACGTCTTCTGGAAACCAATAGCCTGTGATGTGGATATGCTCGTTCCAATCGACTGGGTGCGGAACCACATGCTGACTAAACCCATTCACGATTGGAATCTGGCGCGTTCCTAATTGTCCGAAGTAACCTGCTATGGGTAGTGGAGGCAGATTGAGCGTTTGTTTACGCCAACGATTAATTACAGTGCGAAACATTTGCCATCCTATTTGTTCGCCTAGATAGTATGTTGCTTTGTTGTAGCCTGGCAAAGGAAGTTTAGGAAATCCCATAAGCGGAAACGTCTTGGTTCGAGCCACTGGAATTACAGACGCTAGCACCATCGGAACACCATATTTTTCTGCCAAGTCTAAGCCGTATAAACCCATTGGCAATTGATTAATGATAAGGTCTGTTTCACCCAACTGAGGTACAGACAAATCGCGGGCATAGCCTCCTGCAAGAGAGCCAAAAGACCGTATGAGACCAAGCATGTCTGCCCCTCCGTTGGCGACTAATGCTTGTGCGTTTCCTTGAATAGGGTGAAAGTCGAGTTTGTTTTCAGCAACAAGAGAAGCAAAACTCTCAAAGGTAATAAAACGAACTTGATGTCCAGCAGATTTTAGCCCATTGCCAAGTGTGGCATAGGGTTGAATGTCACCGCGCGAACCAAGAGCAAGAATTGTTATATGCATAGAAACTATTTTGAGTGTAGCGCCTAACGGCTTGCGCCACTGTCTCTGAGCGGAGCGAGTGGGATACCTGCGTGTGGGTGGGCGTGGACTCTGCTTGGGAGCAGTATAAACTCGAAGCCAGAAAAATGCTTGAAAATGCGACAGAATCCCCAGCGTCCAGTGCACGCTTTGTTGGGCAGTGTCATTTACTCAATTCTTTATTTTTATAAAAGTTAACCTATTGTTGTAAAACACTTTGCTCGAGACGATAGAATATATATAAGGCAATCAAAATAATAGGTAAAAGGATATCCCAATAGAGAATGATACCTGTATTGCTGGGCGAGAAGTTATTATCTTGAACCATGTGGATGATGTGGGTAATTCCAGCGCCCAACATAAAGGAAGTTTTTGCAATGATGAAAGGGAGCCAAAAGGACTTGTTCCAAAAGCCACCAAATCCAACGATGCCTATTCCGATTGCCGCAAATGCCAATTCCATTTGAAAACCGCTGTGCAATGGCCAGCCAATAGAAATAGCGACTTCATCTGCATAAATGATATGACCGAAAAACCCACTGGTTATAGTGAACCAACCTGCAAGCCCTATTGTATAGAGAGTGATTAATTCAAGCGCAGATTCCGCACGTCTTTTGTTTCGTGTGGCGAATAGATGCACTGCAATTGAAATAATGGTCACTACAATTTGTATATAAACATTTAAGCCTGAAATCTCAAAAATTGCACTCATTTTACTTTCCTTATAGTGGGCAGTGATAAATTAATTAAGTAAAGTATGCGTAAACCTATAAACCGATTTCGATTTTATTCTCTGCTTTTCTGGAACTTATTCTGTAAGGAACTGCCCAACGGCTTGCGATATCATCCCCGCAGCGAAGCGGAGTGGGACATCGTCCCCGAAGGGGATACCTGCCCCGTTGCGTGGACTTGGCGAAGCCGTCCAGCCAGAAAAAGGCTATGGCTGAGTCTTCCCCTTTAGGGGACATCGTACCCGAGCGTACTTTGCGAGCGGTAAGATGTCCGAAGGACAGAAGAGGTCAGGTGATCATCCCAGTTCTATCGGGACGCTTTGTTGGGCGGTTTTGATTTTGCCAAGACTGTCTCTCTAAAAACAACTACACCTTTTTTACCTTCTTTTTTCTTTGGATTGTATTGTCATTTCCGACAATTATAGTGCTTCTGGAAACATTTCCATTAATGTTGATTTGTGCTGTTTTCTCAGCAGTATTATATTTTTCTTCAATTCTAAAAGTTAGGGTTGGATTTTCTTCCGCCAAGTTAAGAGTATCCAAAACTAAAACAGTTAAATATATTGGGTCGGTAGATGGAAAAGGCGATTCATACCAAAACCCAAAGTTGTCTTGCTGTGATACTAACCAAGAACATGCTTGTGATACTGCTAATTTCCACCCTTTAGGTTTATTGATAGCGAGGGCGTGAACTACCATGCATGTTCCCATTATTGAAGGTTGGTCTAGTAATGTTGAAATTTTCCAAGCTCCATTTTCTTCCTGTACTTCTAATAGCCATTTCAATGCTTTTTCAACTAATTCTTGATTTGTTTTATCTTGTCGAAGTCTTCTTTCAGCAAAGGCTATGCTGGCAGCGTAAGCAAAAATCGAATTAGTTTTTATACCAGCCCTTAGACTTATGTCATCATAATTCCAACGGTGCCATGGGATGGTTAGTTGATAATCTGGCATTTCTACAATATCAAGGAGTTTTACAAGATTATCCCCCATAACTTCAATAGCAAAATCTGAACGACAAACATCAAACAACATGTGACTCGCTATTTCTGAGTTTATTTCTCCGCCTCTGTTTACATCCTCATTTAATCTGTTGGCATATTCTCTCCAAACCATATCGTATCCTCCTATGTCACACCACTGAAAGGTTCTAATCATGGAGGCAACTGTGTATGCTTCGTCATCGTTTGCAAGCGAGAAAGAACTTCTTGACAAGGCAGCATAATATGAGGCGTCTCTATCTGCTTTTCTTGTACGTGTTTTTTTCTTTTGAAACCCGAAAAATTTTAGCTCGTTATCTGACTTTGTTTCTAAAAAATTCCAGAAAGACTCCGATTCTTTTTTATGCTCTTTTAGCCTTGCGACCATTTTCTTAACATGATTATTACAATCAACACCCCTGCTTATAAAATATATAAGAGCTTCTTGGTCTGCAAACTTATTGATTATGAATTGCGAAGCCCAATCTAGAGAATCATAAACAAACTTGTATGTCATGACATGCTTAAGCCAAGCTTCGGCTTTTTGTATTGGCGCCAAACCTTGAATTAATTCAAAATCTTCTAAATAGCTTCGCCAAAGCTGTTTATCTTCTTGAGTGCGTTCGTTTTCAGCTTTTATCGCAGCTTTTAGGTATTTTTTGTAATTCGCTTTTGAAATTTTTTCCATGTTCACTACACAGATTTATTTGCGTTATCTTTTTTATTTCTTAACTGTAAAGTGTGTTTAGCGAAGCCGCCCAACTAGCGTTTAGACTGTCATTTCCAACTAACTGCTTATAGACGGTCACCAACTATATCATCCCCGTAGGGGAAACGCCCAAAGACCACCACAGGATAAATAAATTATATACTTCACTCCCCTCGCAGGTCAACATGCAAACTGTCGCCATGTTCCCTTGGTCTTCACAAAGGATTATTTCTCATAATGTAATGCGACAACCCCCGAACGAAACACTTTCGAGCTGACAAGTTTCAATGTACGGATTCTGTCCGTTTCGAACAGGCGGGGACCTTTTCCCGCAAGGATCGGATGAACCACAAAGTGATACTCGTCGATGAGGTCCCATTGCGCGACTTGCCCCGCGATATTCAGCCCGCCGATCGAAATATTCTTCCCTGGCTGTTGTTTTAACTTCACGATCTCTTCTCGAAGATTGGAATGGAGCAGCGTCGTGTTGTTCCACTCTACGCTCTTCAACGTCGTTGAAAAGACGATCTTTGGCATCGAATCGAATATACGTGCGAATTCGTTGGTCACTTTCGTTTCCGATTGATTCACGGCCACATCGTGCCAGTACGGATACATCAAGTGATACGTGTTGCGTCCGAAAATTTCAACCCCTGAATCACGCAAGAGTTCGGTGAAGTACTCGTGCAACTCGTCGTCGACTATCCCCGTTTCATGGCCGCAGTAGCCGTCTATCGTGATGTTGATTGCGAAAACAACCTTTCTCATTTGCTGTTCATCTGACATGATCCTGCTCCTTTGTTGACTGAAGAGAAGAGTGCCCTCATCGGGCTTATACGTCCTTATTGATTGTAGTCACATTCCCAGCCAGGTCACTCGCCCTGATCTCTACCTTGAGCTTGCCCTCCAAAACCGTCTGCGGCGTATAGCTCCACCAGGCTTCCTCGGCGGGCAGAGCCTCGCCCTGTTCCAAAACCAGCCCAGCTTCACTCCGCAGGATCACTTTCACGCCCGCCACCTTCACATTGTCAGTGGCGTAAACGCGGATTGTGAGCGAGGTCGAATCCTGAGCGGAGCGGAGCGAAGCCGAATCCTGAGTGGAGCGGAGCGAAGTCGAAGGACCGCCCTCCGTCAGCTCCACACGCTGGATTCTCGGCGCATGGAACCAGTCCGAGAGCGCGATGTTGTACGCATTCTTCGTCGTCCCAATCGCCAATTCGGCGTAAATGGGCTGGCTCTTTGCCGCATCCCGCGCATACGCCGCCGCTTCCTTGAATTTGGCATGGTGCGTCTTCTGATCCTTGCTCAATTTCCTCTTGCTGAAATCGGGCGGCACGCATACCACGGTGCTGCCATCCCGTAAATTGCGGAACACCACCTGATCGCCTAACTTCCCGCTCAAGCCCCTCACCAGCACATTCGAACGCACTTTTGCCATGGTTTATTCTCCAATCTTTGGCATGTCCTCCTTAGCAGCGCGGCGGCGCCGACACCATCCCCATGCTCTCTCGGAAGACTGACATGCTCCTAATTTCCATACAGACTTTATAGGGTAGCTCCGCTTCTGACCTAGCCCTAATCTACTCTGTCTATATCCTGGCTGTATCCTAGCTGTATCCTGTCTGTATCACTGATCCAGTACTCCTCCAGTATACTACCACTGATCCTTCAATGTCGCTGCGCCATGTCGTTGCGAACCGCCGCTTTTGTTCGTTGGCGGTGAAGCAATCTCCCCCGCAGGGCATCGTACCCGCAGGGTATAAGCAACTTCATCCTGAGCGGAGCGAAGCGAAGTCGAAGGACCCCCCAATCCCTAATCCGCAATCTAAAATCCCCCAATCTAAAATCTAAAATCAATCCGCCTTCACCGTCAAATTCACCACGATCGCCTTGCTCGCCCGCACCAAATTCTCAGGCGTGATCATGATCTCCTCGCCCCATTGCCCCGCCCCCGTGCCCAGCAGCGGCTCGTTCATTAAACTTGCCTCAAGGAAGGATCGGAATCCGTCTGGCTGCCAGCCAAAGGCGGGGATCGAACCGATCACATATCCCGTCGTCTCCAGCACCGCTTCGGGCTTCGCCATTTGAATGTTGCGCGAACCGATTGCCTTCTTCAAATTCCCAGAGATCGCATTCTGGTCGCCGCCCAGCATCACCAGCACCCGTTCTCCCGTATCCACCTGAAAGATCAAGGTCTTGACAGCCTGCCGCTCCGAAAACCCGAGCGCGTGCGCCACGTTCGCCGCCCCTTTTTCCGTCTCTGGCGAAAAACTGCGCGCCTCATACGGGATGTTGTGTGTGTCGAGATACAAATGAGCAGGGAGTTTCATAATGCTAGTCCTTTCCGAATGAGTTGGATGATGTCTTTCAGCGGCTGGGTGATTTTCACTGTCAGCGCGTCCCCTGGTTCTTCGAGGGTCTCGAATTGGCTTTTCAATAATTGTACTGGCATAAAATGCCCTGCGCGGCTCTGCATGCGCGCTTCGATCTCGGCGTAACTGCCTTTCAGGTAAACGAATTGCACCCGCTCGTTCACCCTCAAGGTTGCGCGGTAGGATTCCTTCAACGCCGAGCAGGCCAGCACGCACGGCTCGTTCTTTTGGATCAATTCCCGCAGCGCTGCCAGCCATGCCGCGCGGTCTTCGTCTGTCAATGGGATGCCTCGCGACATCTTTTCACGGTTCGCTTCGTTATGGAAGTCATCAGCATCGTAAAATACCCAGCCCAACTCCTCAGCCAGCCGCGAGCCGACTGTGCTCTTCCCAGACCCTGAAACGCCCATGATGATAATGACCATTAATTTAATTCCGTCCTGAGCGGAGCGGAGCGAAGTCGAAGGACACACCGCACTGGCGTACAGCGCAAGTGTCGGGACGATGTGAGCGGACACTGAGCGAAGGCGAAGTGGCAGTCGAAGGGCGTGTCATTGCGACACAGTCCCCGAGCGCAGCGAGTGGGAGCCGTAGGCGACATCGTACCCGCAGGGTATATAAGCAATCTCATGCATGTTATCAGGCTATTTACTTCTCGAAGCCAGATAGATCCCCGCCAGGATCAACACCCCGCCAATGATGGTGGTGACCGCAGGTGTTTCATTCAACAGGAAGAACGCCAGCACCGCCGACCCGATCGGCTCGCCAAGCGTCGTCACAGCTACCAGCGCGGCGGGCAGATACTTCAACGCCCAGTTATACGTGGAGTGCCCCACCAGTTGCGGCAGAACAGCCAGCAGCAATATCCACCCGTAGGTTTTCGGCGCGTATCCGAACGGCGTATTTCCCGAAAGGAACATGATCACGATCAGCGCAATCGAAGCCATGCCGTACACCAAAAAGATGTACGGCACCAGCGACATGCCAGCTCGCAGCTTCCTGCCGATGATCAGATACCCCGTCACAGCCCAGGCGCCAGCCAGCGCGAGGAAGTTGCCCCACGCCGCGCGTCCCTGCAGGATGTCACCCAGGGCAGGGCAAGTGAAGCCGCCCGTCCACGTGCACGCATCAGACAAGCCGATAATTGCCCCGCCGACGATGGACAGCGCCAACCCGATCACCGCCATCCGCGCCAGGTGCTCCTTCAACAGCATCGGCGAAAGCAGCGCCACCCACAGCGGACCTGTGGCGACGAACACCACCGAACTGGCTACGCTGGTGTATTCAAGCGAAGTGATCCACGTGGCGAAATGAACAGCCAGGAAAATGCCCGAGCCAGCGCCGAGCAGCATCTCGGTCTGTGTGAAGCGCTTGATCTCGTCGCGGTGCTTCGTCAGTGCAAGCGGAGTCAATATCAAGGAGGCGAAAGTCAATCTCAAGGCTGCTATTACAAGGGACGGCGCTCCGTCGCTTTGCGCATAGCGGATAAAAATGCTCGCGGTGGAGACCGCGAGGATGGCAATCAGAATGGCGAACGGTAAAAAGAGGCGGGCGCGGGTCTCGTTCATGCACTGTCCTTGATTTATATGATATTTGTATAATAATTGTCTAATTTCTTGCAAGCGCACAAGTTAGGGAGTAAAATCAATTATATATCCTTTATATGTCACCCTGAGCGGGCGCATCGTCCCCGTAGGGGGAAGGGTCTCGGGTTTCGGCCCGAATATAGTTTCACCATTTCATACAACCACTCAAGGAGAGATACCATGGCATTTGAACTTCCCAAGCTTGCTTATACATACGACGCGTTGGAACCCCACATCGACGCGCGCACAATGGAGATCCACCACACCAAGCACCACCAGGCATATATCACCAACCTGAACGGCGCCGTAGAGAAAACCCCCGAACTGGCTGGCAAATCCCTCGTCGAAATGCTTGCCAACCTGAACGCCGCCCCTGAAGGCGTTCGCAATGTGGTTCGGAATCACGGCGGCGGCACCTACAACCACAACCTCTTCTGGGAGATCATGGGACCCAAGGCTGGCGGCGCTCCCAAGGGCGAACTCGCCAAAGCCATCGATGCTTCCTTCAAGTCGTTCGACAACTTCAAAGCGGAATTCACGACAGCCGCCACAACCCGCTTCGGCTCAGGCTGGGCCTGGCTCGTCAAGAAGGGCAGCGGCCTGGCTGTTGTCTCCACTGCCAATCAAGACAGCCCGCTCTCCGATGGATTAACTCCCATCATGGGCATCGACGTCTGGGAACACGCGTATTACCTGAACTATCAGAACCGCCGCCCCGATTACATCACCGCCTTCTGGAATGTGATCAACTGGGATGCCGTTGCGGATAAATTCGCCGCAAAGTAGGATATGTCATTCTGAGCGACCACAGGAGCGAAGAATCTCCTCTTTCTGCTGACCCATATCTTTGCAATTGAGTTTCTTCTTCGCTCTGCTTTTTACTACATCCCAAATAAAATCCCCTGCAATTTTCTGCAGGGGATTTTATTTTAAGAACCACGCCCTTGTCACAAGTACAAACAAAGTTATAATAGTTATAATACGTTGTTTATTATCCCAAAAGGAGAAAAAATCCCATGACCCATATTATTACCAGCTTGTGCATTCGTGACCGTGGTTGTATCGAAGTGTGCCCCGTCGAGTGTATCGTCCCCGGCCAGCCTGTGGCAGAATGGCCCTGGATGTACATTGACCCCGACACCTGCATCGATTGCGGCGCCTGCGTGCCGGAATGCCCGTATTCCGCCATCTTCCCCGAAGACGAAGTCCCTGCTGCCTACACTGCCAAGGGCGGCGAATACATCAGCAAGGTTGGTCTTACCGGCCACTATGAAGGCACCAACCATCACGGCAAGCCTGTCGTTTTGGAAACCACCAAACAGCTTGCGGCTGGTGAAGTTGTGGATCTCACCGCAGATGTTCAGCCCAATTACGAGTTCTTCAAGAGCGGTCCAGGTTACGGCGCCAAAGACAGCGATCAGGGTTCGTAAAATAAAATAATAAAAAGGTCAGGCTCACTGCCTGACCTTTTTTGATTCCTATTGGCTTAGCCCTGCCGCGTTTAGAAGATTTTCCCCGATGCTTTCCGCCAGAGCCGTGTCGAGGTCTTCCAGCGCCACGATCAACACCAGGGGCGTGCCTCTCCAGTCAGGCGGGGTTCCCGCCAGCAGCCACGTGACCCTAGTATCGTCAACGCTTGCCTGCCCGGTGTGACTCCAATACGGCTTGCCTGTCTTCATGAGGGAAGATGCCGCTTCCTTCGCCGCCGATTCCTGCATCACCTCCACAGGCTGGCCTAAGGCTGGCAGCACCACCCAGCCCTGCTCCGGCGTGTTGACGGCTGTGGCGATGCGCGGGGAGGGGATGATCCCTTTGTAGCTCAGTGCGGCGGCGGCAATGCTCATCTGCAGCGGACTCACTTTCATATCTTGCGGAGCGGTAAGGGGCATATTGATCGCAGGGCTTTGAAGCAAGCCGAGTTTCTCGTACAGCCTTTGCAATTCTGCTTCAGAGGGTTTCTGCGCCCCAAACTCCGCCTGAATTAACGGAAGCAGTGCCGACCCGATTGGGTACAAACCTTGCGTGGCGCGGTTGAGCAAAGGCGCCGATTCGTCTTGCGAAAGAGTTTCACCTTCCGCCTCCAGGTTGTTGGGGTCATAGGTTGGGTGAGATGCCATCACCAGAATCTCGCCAGTCTCTGCGTTCATCAAAATGATCGCGCCAGAATTTCCTTCCAGCAATTGATCCGCTTTGGCTTGCAAACCAAGGTCAACGCTCAGCCTCACATCCAATCCTGCTGGGGGGGTGCCGTAGATCATTTCATTCCACAGAATCAAGCTGGATGGGTTTCCCTGCAATCCGCGCAGGTAATTATCCAGTGAGGCTTCCAGCCCAGCTTGTCCATAGACTGGCTGCGTATAGCCAGTTACTGGCGCGAGGCTGGGATATAGATAAATTCTTTGATAGGAACCGCTTTGTCCTTCCGTGACGTTGATGGGCTGGTTGTTTCTATCCAATAATTCGCCGCGTTGAACATATCTGTCTGCTATGGCGCGGCGGGGGTTATCTGTTCGCAACAACAGGTCAGGCGCGCGGATGACCGACCACCAGGCTGTGCTGAACGCCACGGCAGCCATTCCCAGCGCAAGGATGCCTGCCAGGATGGAATATGGTTTTTGCTCCTGCAATATTGCCGGCTCGCTGTCTTCCACGTTGCTGATGATGAGGAGCAGGAACAAGGCGGCAAATGAGGTGAGGAGTGACGACCCGCCGTAGGAAACAAAGGGCAATGTCACACCTGTAAGGGGGAGCAGCCTTACATTTCCGCCGATGATGAGCAGGCTTTGAATACCCAGATACGCGACCACGCCCGCGGCAAGGTAACGGCGGAATCTGTCTGTGGCGCGCAGGGCGATGATCAAGCCTCGAGCGAGGATCAGCCAGATAAGGGCAAGCAGGCTCACGGTCCCAATGAGCCCCGTTTCTTCTGCAATTGCCGCATAAATAAAATCTGAGATCGCCACAGGCACAAGCGATGGACTTCCGATCCCAAGTCCGCGCCCAATGGTGCCGCCGTTGGCAACCGCAAGGATCGATTGAATGATCTGATAGGAGTTGCCTGAAGGGTCGCTCCAGGGGTTAAGCCATCCGACAATGCGGATGCGGATGATGTCGATAAAGAAGTAACCGAGGAATAACGCCAGCGCCAAAAAAGTGGATGCGCTAATCAAAACCCGCCGCTTGCCTGTGGCGAGGAAGATCAATGTGGTGAAGATGAAGACGAAGATGGATGCTGTGCCAAGGTCGCGCTGCACAAGCAGAAGGGTTAGCGCCAATCCAGTGACGACCAGCGTAGGCACGAGAAGCGGGAAAGAAAATAATTGAAAACTTACACGGTCGGCAAGATATGCCGCCAGGTAGATGACAAGTAACAGCTTAAGCGGTTCAGAAGGCTGGAAATAAACTCCGCAGCAACCCAGCCATAAGCGGGGTCCGTAACCAAGCGGGTTGGTGCCGAAGATCAACGTAAGGGCAGTGATCAGCATGCCGCCGCCCAGAAAAACATACTTGTAGCTTCTGAGAAAATTTAGCTCTTTTAGGAAGATGATGGCGAGGATCACAGCGAGCGTGCTGATTGCCAGCCAGACGGTTTGGCGGATGCCAAACGACTCATCCAGCCGCCAAATGGTGAGCAGCCCCCAACCAGTCAACAGGGCGGCCGCCGGTAAAATGTATGGGTCGCGTTCGGGGATATATTTTGTCGTGACTCGGTGGAGCAGGTTGGTCAAGAATACCCATGCCAGAAAACCCAGCCAGTGGGATATTTTGTAATCGACATCCCAGGTCCGCTCCCTGACTGCCGGGGAAAGGGTTAGGATGATGGATTGTATCAATAAAAAGAATGCCGACCAGCGCAGCAGGCGGCTTTGTGTTAGATCATGCATGCTTCAATGGTACATCATTTTTATTAATTGAAAGGGGAGAGACTAGGCAAGGTATTTTCGGACGAGCAGGTCCAGCTTGCTGCGCGTCTCGGCGGGGATGACCTTCGGGTTGGTGATCAAGGCAGTTGCCAGAGCTTCTCCGCAGCTACACGCGCGCTCCTGATTCAATCCGCGGGCGAGATTGCGGATCGCTTCCTGGGCGATTTCCGTGTTTTTGTTGAGGGTTTGAATCACCATTTCAACCGTCACAGGTGATTCGCTTTCGTGCCAGACATCATAGTCCGTGACGTGCGCCATGGTTGTATAACACAATTCGGCTTCACGTGCCAGAAACGCCTCTGGGGAGGCGGTCATGCCGATGATGGACATGCCCCATGCGCGGTACGTGTTTGATTCTGCTTTTGTGGAAAAGCGCGGACCTTCAATGGTGATGAATGAGCCGCCGCGGTGCATTGCTGCGCCGGTGGTTTTCACCGCCGCTTCCAGTTGATTCGAAAGGTCGCTGCAGAACGGGTCCGCCACGCTGATGTGCGCGACAAGTCCCTCGCCGAAGAATGAGCGGGCGCGGTCCTTGGTGAAATCAAAGATGTTGTCAGGAATGACGATATGCCCGGGCGCGTAATCCTCGCGCAGCGAACCGCAGGCGCTGACGCTGACAAGGCGTTCCACGCCAAGCGATTTCAGCGCGTAGATGTTTGCGCGATAAGGCACTTCCGTCGGTGTGATGTGATGCCCGATGCCGTGCCTTGCAAGGAAGGCGACACGTATCCCTTCGAGCGTGCCTATCGTGATCGGCGCGCTGGGTTTTCCGAAAGGAGTATCGATGGATATTTCCTCTGTATTTTCAAGGCCGCTCATCTGATACAAACCTGAGCCGCCGATGACCGCGAGGGTTGCTTTACTTTTCATTCTTTTTACCTATTTTCTGGGTGGGTTCATTGATCACGTTTTCAGAGAGACTCACCACCAGCCGTGTCGCCCCGCACTTGATCTCATCCCCGGAGGTGATCACGGTGGGCATGCTCACTTGAGTCCCGTTTAAGAACGTCCCGTTTGTGGACGCCAGGTCTTCCAGCCACCATTGATTGTGATGATAGGTCAGTTGCGCATGGCGTGTCGAAACCGTATCATCTATCAATGGGATCTCGCAGCCAGGGTCACGCCCAAGCACGATCTCGGATTGGGCGAAATATTTCAAAGAGGAGGGTCCCGCCTCTTGTTTAACGGTCAGGCTGATCCCAGGAATGCGGCGATTCGCCAGCGAAAGGCCTTGTCTGTTTACTTCACGGTATAAAAAATATAATGCCCACCCTAGAAAGGCAAATAGCGCCAGCGCAGTGACCAGCCGTAAAGCCAATACAATTGAACCGCTCATTTTTTCTTGAGTTTTGCGGTGGAGTGATCTTTAAGGATAGCCGTTGGGCGGTCAGATGAGGCATTCTGAAATGGGGAGGTATCTTTTAGGTCGGGGCGTGGAGGCGGGTTATCCTGACCAAAGATGAGCGCCACTCCCGCAAGCGAGATCACATCGCCGGGGTAAAGCACGCTTTGGCTTGTGCGTTGTCCGTTTACGAATGTGCCGCCCGTGGAATTTAAGTCAAAGACCACATATCGTCCTTTGATGGTCCGAAGCTGCGCATGGTTTCTCGAGACGCGCGGGTCGTCAATGATCAGTTGATTATCCAGCCTTCGTCCGATATTTACGACAGTTAGAACAAGCGGGAATACTTTTACTCCCTCAACAATCAGGAAGGCGTTTTCAGGGATTCTTCCATTTTCGTCGAGGCTTCCGGTATCCAGAGGTGTTGCATTAGTTTCAGCCATAGATTCGATCCGATGCGATGCGATAATTTCAGCATCATTTAGTGGTATTTTCTCGTCTGTAGAAATGGTGATCGTTGGCGATATTGTAAACTTGAAACCCGCTTCCTGCGCCACGGTTGTGATCGAATGCAACAGTATTGTAAGTAATTGCTGGTCGTGCCATTTCCCGGAAGTAATGGGGTGCATGACCAGCGTATAGACATCCGGGGCTGCGAGACTGCCATTTTCCAGAGCCAGAGTATTCAGGTGAATCGCCGCCGCCAGTTTTTGGATGATGACGTCCTCCACTTTTTTCCCGGGCAGCAGGTTTAACAAGTCCACTTCGACTAAAGATTGGAGACGAGCTTCAATTTCTCTTAAATTCATCATATTCGATACTCTTAAAGTCATTATAGAGTGGCGCGGGTATTTCTGCAAGCCCAGCGGGGGACGGGCTTGCCATTAGGAAAACAAAGGCATTTTACAGTTTGGACAGGTTTTATCACCTGCTTTTACCACATAGCCGCAATTTTTACAGGTGTTGGGTTGTGAATTTCCCAGCGGCGCTCCGCAAGCCGTGCAGGATGGATCGCCCACCAGGTTTGGCGTATGACAATACTCACAAGTCGTTCGCTTAAGTCTATCTGAAAGTTCTGTGGACGCGCCAACCGATTGAACAGATCTGGTGATCACCCGCCATATTCGTTCGGTCAGTTGGAGATGCTCGATATCTTGGGCGATGTCATCCAGACGGCCGAGCAGGCTGAAGGGATTCCGAAGCGCGGCAAGAGCAGTGGCGCCCAAGCTGGCTGCCACGCCAAGCCATGCCTGCTGGCCGATCTCCACGATGATTCCATCCTCTATGTTTTGAATGGTGACCGTCATGGCGGTCTGCCCGCCGGACATTGCATCCGGACGCGAACTGACTTGCACGATCATTTTGTCGCTCTGCCCCAAAGTTTGCGCGCGCAGATTTCCTTGATTGAATTCACCCAACAAGGCCTGGGCAATATCCACCGGTTTGATGGTTCCATGAAAAATTTTTCGTTCCATGAAGTCGATTATAATCGCCTTTGCGATTCTCCTTGAAGAATAATACGAAATGACAAGAAACTGGTTTCAACCCATCATCCCCTTACTGCTGCTCCTCTTTTTCTTTGGACTATTTTCCGCCTCCACTTCGACCGTGATTCTGGCTCAACAACCGACAAACAGCCCCGCTTCAACTATTTTTATAACTGTTATCACCGACGAGCCTCAAATCAATGTGCGCATGGGACCGAGTTCCTCAATTTATCCGATTGTGGGAACAATGTTAACTGGATCCACAGCGCCTGCACTTGGCCGGTCACAGGGCGGTGATTGGATACAGATCGAATTCCCGGGCGCGCCGGATAATAGAGGCTGGGTGTATTCACCTTTGGTGCAGGTTTCCCCGGGAACACTGCAAGTTGTTGCTCCGCCTCCTACTCCGGTTCAGCCTGCAACTTCCACCGTAGACCCGACCCTCGCCGCTCAATTTAACATTGCCCCAACCGCCACGCGCCTGCCGACATTTACTCCGCCGCCAGCTCTAACGAAACCTGCCTACACACTGCCGTCAGATGCGTCTGAGGAATCTGTTCCTTTGGCTGTGATCATTTTGGCCTTTGCAGTATTGGGGTTGATTGGGTTGCCTCTTTCGTGGATACGAAGATAGGAACGATGCTTTCACATAAACTGCGGCTGTTGATACTTTCGTTGATTTTTGTCGGCATGGCTGGGTTTTTCTATTCACCCGTTTCGTTGTCTGCTCATGCTCAACAGCCCACAGGTTCGATCCCCACAGTTACGGGCACTCCCTCCGGGATGATCGTTGCTGTAAACCTGGATATTGACACGGTCAGTGTGTACTCCGGTCCGAGTTCCTATCTCTATCCTGTCATTGGAATTTTGCTAAAGGGGCAGGAAGTGCCGGCTTTCGGTATTTCAGAAGATGGTGATTGGATTCAGGTCAATTATCCGGGAGTGACCGATTCTGTTGCCTGGGTTTATGGGCCCTATGTAACAATAAAAAAAACAGGCAGATTGCCTGTTCTTGAAGCGCCCGCCACTCCAACCCCCGCATCCACCCCGACCATTGACCCTACCTTGGTAGCTGCTTTCGTAACCCCGGTCGTTCCCACACGCTTGCCGACATTTACCCAACCCGCGCCACTGGTGGTTGCTACATTTGTGGATGATGTGTCCATAACCAATCGAGTCCCGCTTGGACTGTTGATTTTCGGCCTGGGTTTTATTGGGGGGTTTGGAGCATTGATCTCTTTCTTACGCGGACAATAAAAAATGACCGGGTTTCCCGGTCATTTTTTTATTTATCAACTCAACTTTTAGTTATTACATCCGCAGGCGCCGCCACCGCCGCAAGCGCAGGAACTTTCACTGCTATTGCTGCTGCAGGCGCATCCACCCTCGCCGTGGCTGTGACCTTTGGCATTTGGGCTGTTGACCGCGAAGCCAGCGCCATGCTGGGGATCGTTTACGAAATCAACTGTTGCGTCGCGGAGATATTCGGCAGAGGTCTCGTCAACGACGACTTTAACTCCGTTTGATTCGAAGGTGGTGTCCACATCACGGAAGTTATTGTCCAGCGCCATGCCGAAGTTTACACCGCAGCAACCGCCGCCGGCAACATAAACGCGAAGGGCATAACCTTCAAGGTTGCGTTGGGCAAGGATATCTTTTACAGCCTGACTGGCGGCTGGAGTTATTGTGAATAATTGAGTTTCAATTTCCTGGAGCATGTTTGGTTCTCCTGTTTTGTATGGAATACGACTAATTTCGCTAAATATTATCAGGTTTGATACGGCTTGTCAACTTGCGCCAGGTTAAGATTAATACGAACTTATTTTCTTGACACAATCAATTGGCGACTGTAAAATCCTTCTGCTCTTAAGGCGAAACGCCTATATTTTTTATTCCTTTGGAAGGATAAAACTACATGTATTATATGCAAGGACTTACTTCTCTGGAGGCGATAGCAATTTGGGTCGTATTTGGCATTGCCATTGTCGGCTTACTCTATGCGATCCTCCTCCGTTCCCAGATCCTGCGCGAAGACAAGGGTACCGAAAAAATGCAGGAAGTTTGGGGTGCGATCAAAGACGGCGCGAATGCTTATTTGCAGAGGCAGATTCGCTCCATCGTTCCGTTGATCATCGTACTAACGTTTGCGCTATTCCTGTCTGTTTACATTGTCCCTCCCACCCCGGAAGCTCTTGAGCGCTTTGCGGGACAGACTCCTGATCAGGTCCGATTTATTATCGGAATTGCGCGCGCCCTGGCTTTTGTAATGGGTGCAGGCTTTTCCCTTGCCGTCGGTCAGATCGGTATGCGCATGGCTATTGAAGGCAATGTTCGGGTTGCTGCCGCTTCAAAGAGATCCTTTGGCGACGCGCTTCGGATCGCATACCGCGCTGGTACCATCACAGGCATGTTGACCGATGGGCTCGGCTTGCTTGGCGGCACCATCATCTTCATTATTCTTGGTATTGCTGCGCCGGATGCTTTGCTCGGGTTTGGCTTTGGCGGCACCCTGCTCGCATTGTTCATGCGTGTGGGCGGCGGTATTTTTACCAAAGCCGCTGATGTAGGGGCAGATTTGGTCGGTAAGGTAGAAGCAGGCATCCCTGAGGATGACCCGCGCAACCCTGCTGTGATCGCTGACCTCGTCGGTGATAACGTCGGCGACTGTGCTGGCATGGCAGCTGACATCTTCGAATCCTATGAAGTGACGATCGTTTCGGGCCTGATTCTTGGTCTGGCTCTTTGGCATGCAACTGGCCGCCTTGAGTGGATCATCTTCCCGCTCATGGTTCGTGGTATTGGCGTGTTGTCTTCCATCATTGGTACATATTTTGTCCGCGGCGGCGAGACGGGCAAGAGCGAAGATGCGATGAAGGCGATCTTCAGCGGCTTCCTTACCTCTGCTTTGATCTCCGCCGTGCTCTTCTTCATTGCCGGCTTCCTGTATCTTAGCGATCCCGAAATGGCGAAGTGGGGCGGTTGGTGGCGCATGCCTGCGGCAGTTGGCGTTGGCGTGTTGCTCGCCATTGTGATCGATCGCTTGACTGAATACTTCACCGGCACACATGCCTCTCCTGTGAACGACATCAAAAAAGCTGCTGACACCGGCCCTGCCACTTTGATCTTGAATGGTATTTCCGTCGGTTTTGAGTCGTCTGTTTGGTCGGTGCTTGTAATTGCCCTTACCATCATTGCATCCATCTTCATTTTTGGAACCATTCCTGGTGTCGATGGAACTGTCCGCGCCACGTTTGTTCTTTACGGCGTTGCGATGACCGGTATCGGTATGCTGACCCTGACAGGCAATAATGTGGCGATGGACTCTTTTGGTCCAATTGCTGATAACGCAAACGGCATTGGAGAAATGTCCTGGTCTGGCAAAACCGACAAGGCGACGAAAGACGCGCAGCAGATCATGGCTGACCTCGATGCTGTCGGGAACACGACAAAAGCCATTACGAAGGGCGTTGCAATTGGCTCGGCTGTTATCGCAGCGGTTTCGCTCTTTGGTTCTTTCCTTGTGGATGTTTCCCGCGCTCAGGCCAGTTTTGGCATTCCGCTGGCTGAGCAAATTCAATCCATCGGGATTCGCGTTGATGTCCCCCAGATTTTTGTAGGTATGCTGATCGGCGGCGCCCTGCCCTGGCTGTTCTCATCCTTTGCCATTCAGGCTGTGACTCGCGCGGCTTCCCTCATTGTGTTGGAAGTTCGCCGTCAGTTCAAGCTTGGAGTTTTGGAAGGTAAAGTCAAGCCTGACTATGCACAGGCTGTCAGCATTTCCACAACTGCGGCGCAGAAGGAACTCGTTTCTCTCGCCTTGCTGGGTATTGTCACTCCTATTGTGGTCGGTTTAACCCTGCAGGTAGAGGCCCTAGGTGGTTTCCTTGCGGGTATTATTGTCTCCGGTCAGTTGCTGGCTGTGTTCCTGAACAATTCCGGTGGAGCCTGGGATAATGCCAAGAAATTGATCGAAGATGAGCCGAAGGATATAAAGAATAATCTTGGCAAAGGCTCTGAACGTCACAAGGCTGGTGTTGTGGGTGACACCGTTGGCGATCCGTTCAAGGATACGGCGGGTCCCGCTCTCAACCCGATGATCAAAGTGGTGAACCTCGTGGCTGTGATTATTGCTCCGATTGTGGTTCAGTACGCTCAGCCTGGTCTGTCCATTGGTACGAAAATTGGCGTTTGGGTTGTCGCCCTGGCATTGATCGGCGTGCTTGCCTGGGCTGTGGTTCGCTCCAAGGCTCCCGCCCAGTCCATGAGCGCGGAAGTTGAAGTGCCTACGGCGAAGGCAAAGAAGAAGGTTAGTAAGAAGAAATAGATAAGGTTTGTAAGAAAATGCTCCCAACAAAAGTTGGGAGCATTTTCTTATTTATTCTTGAGTCCCCATATTCCATTTAAATTCTGCTCACACAGTATTTCTGTTTCAATGGGCGGATTTTTAACCTGTATTTCATATGAGATCAATTCGTCTGCCGCCTGATCGTATAAAGGCTCCAGGTGCATCCAGGGTGGTGTATTTTCTGGGCCAGGTATTGACCCAAATTGCAGGTGCCGTACTGTGTAATCTTTTTCGTATGCAATAAATTTATAACCTTGTCGGTAAACTTCGTGCCAAAAAGCATCCATGTCACTGTGGGATAATTCCTGAAGCAAAGCGTATTCATTGTGATTTGTAGAGCACGCAAATAGATCCGGACGAAGATAATATCGATACGCGCCCAGGGTTAGGATGCGATCCCCCTGATGAGCCAGGTTATTGATTGGCTTGAGATATTCGCAAAAGGGAGTATTACTGCATTGCGGGGTGCCTGAAGCGTCAATGTATGAGTATGCACTGAATGAGATATTTACAGACCTGAGGATCATAAAAGACAAAGTAATAACCAACAGTCCACCAGTTGTATTTTTCATTAATTGATTTTCGTCCCTCAAGGCCATGGCGATAATTTCCGCCATAGGAATGTAGATGATGATCCACAGGAAAAATACATAACGGATTTCAATGATGGTAAAGAAAGAAAATATCCAAAGCGTAAGGGTAAATATAGCAGCTAAAATCAAGGGCTTTAGTATTCCGGGAAAAACCAGCTTGCTCCGAACATTTTTCATTAAAACAGCCGGCAGAAATGCTACGAAAAGAGGTGATATGTTTCCAAGGCTTTGAGGATTGTTTTTAAAAGTAACCACAAACGGATAAAGAATGCGCGAAAGTAGAATTGTGTTTGGGTCATAATCCCACGGACCTGTAGATGGATTTATATTTGTCATGCTTGAAATAAATGCCAGGGGATTTCCAAATAAAACCCAATTTAGGACGAGATGATATATTCCTGGGCCAATCGCACCAACGGCAATCCAGCTTAGTGTAGTGACTAAGGGTTTGGTGTTTGATGAATTAATCTTGTCTTTTAAAGTGATGTTCTGAAAGTAAAAGGATAATATCAGGATGCTCATCAAGAAAACATTAAACGGGCGCAAGATGCACGAAAACCCGGCAAGGAACCCAATTAAAATTAACCTAATTTTACTGGGGTCTTGATCTCTATTCTCGGTGCTCATCCAGTAGACTGCTGAAATTGCGAATGCACCGCTGATTAAGTCAACTTTGCCGTCCCCCATTAAATCTAGAAAGGCTGTGGATGAAGCTATAAGTGCCAGCAGAATAGCTGTTGCGCTTTTCGACAAGCCCGTTTTCTTCCCGAGTGCGAGGCTGAAGATCGCAATTGCCACTCCGCACCCCCATGAGAGCATTCGAGCAGCTTGTTCGCCAAAGATTTGAATAATTGTGGAATATTGAATAGTCGATTGCAGTACACTGGCCACAAATGTGTCGTTGGTAAAAAAGCTTGCCTTTTGATTTATCGCCGTTAATTTTGCGTCGGAAAAATATATGGCAGTTGAGTCGTAGCTTATTCGAGATGAAGATTGTAGAACTGTAATGACGATAACAAAACTGGAAAGTATTGTGACAACTTTAGATAATCCGCCTAGTTTGTCCGGTTTGCCCAGGGTTGAGATCGTTTTTCTGATTCCCGCGACGCCGAGCAGCGACCCTGATAAAAGTATGATTGCAACAGACAGAGGACTTAAATCGTATCGCGCAGCAATCATCAGGAAAATCAATGAAAACAAAGCTTGGCCGATTAGGAATTGAGTAGCAGCCAGTGCGCATTTGGTATAAAAATCTCCTTGGTCGTTTGGGGCTAGTTGGATGTGCCTTGTAACAAAGGTTCCTAAAGAGATACTGCAGAAGAAGTAGAGGGTAATCATCCCAAGTGAATAAAACAAGTTGACTGCATAAGGCAGAAATGGGATTTCTGTTATTTTTTCAATAAGCAGAAGCGGATTCCCAATCGCCACCCATTGCATGTAATTTACTCTGCCTGGGAAGACAATAAACAAGCTAGTGCATAATAGCGACCATGCTATCAGGAGCGAATTCTTTGTAATTGCACCGAGATTCTTTCGCTGTGATTCCATTTAAATTCCCAATTTAATAGAATGAATAATCCTTGCCGCCCTTGAAAATATACCTAATAGTTTGTAGAATGAGGCGGATTTGAAGCATTGCTGTCCAAAGAAAATTTATAAACGGTCCGTTTTTTGGGGAATAGTGTTTTTTATAAAATAACTTAATATCCTGGTGGTAGTACATGAGATTTTTGTAAGGCTGTTTCTTGCTTACAGAGTTTCTGTGGTGTATGGCTACGGCTTCCGGAATGAAAAGTTGCTTCCACCTGGTTTGCTCGACCTTGTAGCACCAGTCTACATCTGACGCCCAAACAAAAAGGTCTTCGTCCAAAAAACCTACATTTTCAAACACGCTCCTGCGCGCAAGCATCAGAGACATGGTAAGAGATTGTACCTCTATGGATTCTCTCGAGGTGTAATCATACAAAAAATACTCGTTTAACAATTTATTGGCACGGATGATCCCAAACAAATACAGGGTGTGAAGCATTGCGACTTTTGGGTTGGGCATTTTTTTCGATGAATGTTGGGTTGAACCATCCGGGTTTATGATTTTTGGTCCGACGACGCCAGTCTCAGGGAATTGCTTTAAGCAGTTTAACATTATAGGGATGGCGCTGCCTGTAACTTCAGTGCTTGGAGTTGCAATGAGGATGAATTCGCCTCTTGACTCGAAGACGGCCTGATTAATACCTTTGCTAAACCCCACTCCCGGCTGACGGTAGATATAAAGCGCTTGCGGGAAATATTCCTTTAGCATACTTTTGGTGTCATCTGTCGACTCGTTGTCCACGACTATGATTTCCAAAGGAGCAGTTTCCCCTACGCTTTTCACAAGTGAATCCAAATAGTTTTTTAATAAATCTCTTGAATTTCTGGTGACGATACATGCAGAGATTTGGCCCTTCACCCGTCTGTGCTTGAATTGAGATGAGAAAATTGTTGAATTCATGATTTTGCGAAATAATTAACTGGGCAAGATGAAGTAAATTAAATGAGAGATTGTTCTTTTGCCATCATTGCCAGCCCGTCCTTGTAATCGACAATCGGAATTGTTGAAACGGCTGACACTTTGGCGGTTAACAGGCCTGCCTCCATTGGGCGCTTTGCGGATTGGCTAAGAGACGCTGTCTTCACCGGAAGGATAAGGTTCTCGTCCAAGCTGAAGATTTGGGCAGCTTTTTTGGCAAACTCATATCTATTAACCAAACTTGACCCTGCGATGTTTAATACACCCCTTAATGAGGTTTCAGCTAGGCTTATAGCAATTTGTGCAAGGTTGTTTGCGTAAGTCGGGCTGCCAATTTGATCTACTGGGACTTTTACAGACATTCCTTCTTTAAGTGACTTGATGAGGCGGTAGATAAAATTTTTGCCCTGCCGCTCCCAGCCATACACGACGGTCGTGCGGATAATCAAATAGTCTTTCGCAAAGAGGGCAATGTAGTGCTCCGCTTCCAGTTTTTGTCGGCCATATTCACTAATGGGATTTGCAGGTGCCTCCTCGCTATACGGACCATTCTTTCCATCGAAAATATAATCTGTTGAAAAATATACCAGCCTTGCACCTGCGCCATTTGCAGCTTGCACCACATTTTGAACGCCGGCCACATTAATGGCGTATGATTCTTGAGGGTGGTTTTCGCAATAGTCCACATTCGTAAGTGCCGCAGGAAGATGAACAATATCGGGACCAACAGCCTTGAGTAGCTCGGTAATCTTGTCTTTGTCAATTATGTTTAGATGACTAGCAGATGGAAAAAAGGTTTGGTTGTATGTTGCAATTGCCTCACGCCCTAATTCCCTCAGGGCTGTGAAAAGATGCTCTCCAACCATGCCTGAAGCACCGATAACCAAATGTTTATTCATCGATGTTTCAATTCCCAGTTGTATGGAATATCGTTTTTGAATGGATCCATGCGTTGGATCTCATCAGGACGATGGGGAATTGTGGAACAGTTTGCAACGATTGCAGGGGTCGTACCTATTCCTTTAAAGCCATTCCATACACTGGGTGGAACTTTTACAAGTGAATAATTTGACTCTCCAAGAAAGATTTCCATCAACTCTCCGTGCGTGGACGACTCTTTTCGTTCATCGTATAAGACAAGTTTGATCGTTCCATAAACAACGGCATAGTTTAGCGTCATCTCTGTGTGGATGTGCCAGCCTTTGACGACACCTGGATATACGACTGAAAAGTATATCTCACCGAATTGTTCGAAATAGGCGTCGTCAACGCGGAGCATGTGCATGATTTTGCCGCGTTCATCTGGGATTTGCTTGAGAGGTTGAACAAGTACTCCTTGAATCATATTAACTCTTTATTACTTTTTCCAACTTATTGACAACATAATCGAGCATTGGTTGTGTAAGTCCTGGATAAACGCCTATCCAAAAGACACTGCGCATGACATCATCAGCCCGTTTGAGGTCGCCGATGACGCGATAGGTCAGCCCCTGATATGCTGGCTGGCGAATCAAATTGCCGCCGAAGAGCAGACGTGTACCGATTTTGTTTAAATCCAGCCAGCGAGTGATATCGTCGCGCGAGAAGGGGGCATCGGGGCGGACAAAAATTGGAAAACCGAACCAACTTGGGATTGAATCTTGAGTCGCTTCTGGAAGGATGAAGAGATCTTGAAGAGGCAACAGACGTTCTTTCAGGTAGTTGAAATTTTCCCGCCTTCTTTTTATAAATCCTGTAAGTTTTTTTAATTGAGAAAGGCCAACAGCCGCTTGCATGTCAGTTGCTTTCAAATTGTACCCAATATGCGAATAGGTATATTTATGATCGTACCCGTACGGGAGATTACCAAGCTGCCATTCGAAACGCTTGCCGCATGTATTATCTTTTCCTGGCTCACACCAGCAATCCCTGCCCCAATCGCGAAAGGATTCAACCAGTTTTTTTAGTACTGAATTATCCGTTAATACAGCACCACCTTCACCCATGGTGATGTGGTGCGCGGGGTAAAAACTAACGGTAGCAAGGTCGCTAAATTTTCCAACAGATTGGTCTTTGTATCTAGCGCCAACGGCATCGCAGCAATCTTCGATCAGCCATAAGTTGTTCTGTTTGCAAAATTCGGAAACGGTACTTAGATTGAAGGGGTTGCCCAATGTATGAGCCACCATGACCGCTCGTGTTTTTGGAGAAAGTGCGACTTCAAGTTGTGTTACATCAATATTGTACGTGGGAATATCCACATCTACAAAAACGGGCACGAGGTTGTTTTGGAAGATGGGATTGACGGTCGTAGGAAAACCAGTTGCCACGGTAATCACCTCGTCACCTGGTTTGAGTTGACGTTCGCCAAGTGTGGGGGAAGTAAGACATGTAAGCGCCAATAAATTCGCCGAAGAACCTGAGTTTACTAGAATGGCGTGGCGCATATTGAAAAAACGTGCAAATTCCTTTTCAAATTGGGAGGCGAATCTGCCGGTGGTTAGCCAGAAATCAAGGCTTGAATCTACAAGAGATTGAAGGTCTGTACCGTCAAAGACCCGACCAGAAACAGGCACATGTGTTTCTCCCGCAACGAACTCCTGTTGCGGGAAGGCTTCCATTGTATATTCCGCCACAAGTTTAAGTATTTGTTCGCGTAATTTGACTGCTTTATCGTTCATTCTTGAAAAACTCTTTATACCAGTTGATTGTTTTTTGTAGGCCTTCATTAAGATTGAACATTGGCTTCCAGTTGAGAATGTGACGCGCTTTTTCGGCGCTGAGATATTGATGACGTATCTCATTGGATGTTTCGTTAAGAATAGCAGGGGCGAGATTGGAATCCATCATTGCGGAAATGCGCTTGACGATTTCCCTCACTGACACCTGTATCTCATTTGAAAAGTTAAAAGCC
>JACZJB010000103.1 GCA_014860805.1 Anaerolineales bacterium | reverse complement strand
CAAGTAAGGAATAGCCTAGTATGTTCAAAAGCATCTGAATTGATTCAACAACTTCTTTATTAACTGTATTAGGAATAGATATTCCAATAACATCAAAATCAGCATCGCCTTTGAAAACCTGATAGGCAGAATAGAAAGACTGAGTATATAAAGATTTTATTGGGTAAACGCTTTTTCCTAAACCTAAAGGGCGTGATGTTGTTCGGCTTTTTAGATGAATGCCCAAACTAATTGCTGTGTCATTATATGAATCTTCGTACTTTATATCAGCAATTTCATAGCCATGATGGATGCCATCGAATTCTTTTCCAATTGGCAAACCGAAAACTCTTGGCAGGCAGACCTCTTTCCTCTTACGAATCTGTTTTTCAGTAACTATATTTGCCTTACACACCTCGCAACCTTGAATAGTTGGAGGGGATCCATTTCGACGACATTTCTCCTTTGTCATTCCTAATAGCGATAAATGCTTTTGGTAAGCCCTCCTATTGGGATACTTAGCTGCTTCTTGCCATAAACCTAATTGATCTAATCTAATCATCCCAGGCAGTTCTTTTTTGGGAAGCCTTTTTTCAAAGAGCTTTAGGATCAGCCCTTCAACAACAAAAACGCCCTGCCAATTAAATTCATCAAGATTTTGATTTACAAAATCATCAATTGACTGGATCAAAAGAGATCCAGGGTAAATTTGAATATGGTTTTCTAATTCGGCAAGTTCTACTTCACTTCCACATTCACAAATCAATGTTTCTTTTAACGAAACTTTGCGCTTACATCTGGGGCAAGCAACGTTAACAATGCCATCTGTAATTTTCACGTTATAAGGAAGGAGACAATCTGGACATCTGCCTAAACCGCCGCCGCAATTTGAACATTCAAATTGAAACGCTACTTGCAGATCAAGTTTTGATTGAAATTCAATCAATTCATGAATAAAGCCTAAATCGACTACTGCCTCATTTCGATGCTGATATGAATTTAGGATTTCACCTAGGAGTTTTTGGAATGTTTCTCTAGCTTTGCCATTAAGAGTCTTATCGCCCACGATTACATCAACATTTGAGAAATAGGACAAATAGTTCAAATAGTTGTTCCCAAATTCTGTTGACAACTCCTCATCAGTTTTTCGGATAATATCTTGACCAGCAGTTACAAGCAGCGACTTGCTATAGTGCCAAGGTGTCCAAATTCTTGCATATCTCCTTGAAATTCCAAAGCTAGCAAAAAGCTCGCCATCATTATTTCTGAAGAAACCAGCGGTTTGCTCCCTATCAGGATCGCCTTCGAGCTTTTGATACAAGTCGGATTGATCAACATTTCTCGCATAAACTGTTACAGTTGGTATCCCAACCGGCAAGCCAGAAAAAGTCGCACTGCTTGTCTCGCTCTTTTCTATTAACCTAGAAAATATCTCGGCTGTCATGTTAGGTACTGCTAGGTGAAGTGAAAGCTTTTCTCGTGAATATTTCAGAATAGCTTGCAAGGCGGCTAAATCGGAGCAACAGACTATTCCATGGGAATAGTTATCCAATAACCAAAGAAAAGCATGTTCAAGGGAATATGTTTGCTCGAATTCTGCATAGCGCTCTGATTCGGGCGGATCTCCAATTTGATATTCAAGTTTACGTTCATAAGCAATTGGTACTTCCAATAGCCCCCAATCTCCAAAAATATTCCTCTCATCTTCCAAATATACTGCTCGAATTTTAGAGTTTATAAAAAGAGCATTTTCTCTTTCTTTTTTAGCCAACTTTGCCACAATACCTTCAAGTTCATCTGTATATTTTCGTGGAGGCAGTTTGACAAGAAAAAACGTTCTTGGCATATTTTTGGGAAATCGTTCTGCAAGGTCTTTGAATAAAGCAGACCCTCTAGTAGATGATTTCAAAAATTCCTCTAACGAGTCTTTTCTCATATCCGATAGCCGTTCAACCGTATTTGTTGTCGGCAATAAATTAAAGCCAGAGCGTATTCTGGCATCAGAAAAGGTATCAATGATTGCTTTTACGAGACGTTGTTTAGGAATTCCAGACGCCATTTTCCACTCCTTTGATAGAACTCTCGAGTGCGCCTAATCAACTGGCGTTTCAATTTTACCTCTAGATAACAGCTCTTTACATCTTATTGCCTCCCAAAAATGGATCCGCATGTCGCCCAAAGCGCGTCAATCCAAGGGCAAGCCCGCGTCACCCCTATGAAGAACTATTCCCATTACACGAAGAGGTTTAGGGATTTCAATTGATTGGCGCGAGAGATTTATCCAACAACATCTTCATAAAAATGTGTTGTACAAAAAACGGATAGAAAGTAATCTATCTCAAAAGTAACTTCCTTTTGTTATTTTTTCGTTCTTAATAGTTAAAACATCCTTTGATGATAGATACTCAATGATTCTAGTGATGTGAAATGTCGTATCTGCTGTAGCTTTTAACCCAAACAACCTGCAAGTTTCGCGGATTAAATCATCAAGTGTTATCCCAACAGCACCATTAATACATTCGCGTATGGCAAGTATTATTTCTTCAGGAGGAATTTCAGATATTACACGAACATCTTGTCCGTTGGTGTGTATACGTAAAGGAGGTGTTGTCATCCCGACGGGCCAAAGGAAATCCCCTTTAACGACCAATTGTTTGTTTCGATTGGCGAAAGCAATAGTCATATCTAAATAGTCACTAATTCGTTTACCTTTACGCGTTGCCCATGCTTCTACAACACGTTGTTTAGCTACTTCCGTTGAAATTGGACCTTCTCCATTGACTATTGCGACTAAAGCGTCAGCCAGCCGATTAACAGGAGTATTCAGGATTGCATCGCCCCCCTTCTGTAATTGCGTCTGTAATTTTCTTCTTTTATATGGCACGGCTCCTGGAGGTATGGTGCCATATAAACTTGTATTTACCTCCAAAAAGTCAATATTTACTTCAGATTTTTCGACTAGTTTAGTTGGGGAAGCTTTTTTTTTAACTTCAGATTTTTGTAATACCAATTCCTGTTTTCTGATATTAATAACAGATAGGACTTTCTCAATTTCTGCTTCCCGGTTCTGTATCCAATCTCGTGACCAAATTCGATGGATTTTCCAGCCCAATCCTTCCAAAATTTGTTGGCGCAATCTATCCCTATCACGTGCAGTAAAAGCAGAGTGATACATGGCGCCATCACATTCGATCCCCAGCAAGTAACGTCCTGGTTGTTCTGGGTCGACAACGGCAAGATCAATTCGATATTGAGAAACCCCAAGCTGGGGGATAAGTTTGATGCCTCGGCGGGAAAGTGCCTGATAAACTGACTCCTCAAATGGAGAATCAAATTCAGCATCTGAATATACAGTTTCATCTTTATAGGCAGACTTTACGCCATCCCGTGCAACTTGCAGGTAATTTCTAAGTAATTTCGCTCCCTGGCTATCAACCCGACTTAAGTCTATATCTTCGGGTTCAATCGACGTCACCAATTTTAGAGAATGGCGTGCTCTGGTCACAGCAACATTTAAACGCCGTGCTCCGCCGTCCCGGTTGATCGGACCAAAATTCATTGTCATTTTCCCCGTTTCATCCTTACCATAACCCACACTTAAAATTATTACATCTCTTTCATCCCCTTGAACATTTTCCAAATTCTTTATAAATATTGGCTCTGCAAGGTCATTAGAAAACAAAGCATTCAGATCGGGATTTTCTTTTCGCAACAAGTCAATCGCATCCTCAATAGCTTTTCTCTGAGAGACGCTAAAAGACACAATACCTAAAGATAGATCGGGATTAGCCATCAAATGATCACGTACTAATTCAGCCACAGCCATCGCCTCTTTTTGATTATGGCGTGCCCCAACACCTTTCTTATAAACGCCATCTTTGACATAGATAAATTTCAAGCCTGTTGACGGGCTGTCAGAAATCGAATTGGGGAATGTGTACAGCCGATTATCATAGAAATGGTAGTTGCTGTAGGCAATAAGCGATTCGTCCCTGCTCCTATAATGCCAATTCAACATCAAGGATCGGAAACCACTACTGTCAAATGCGTTCAAAATGCTTTCGAAAGATGTGTCTACTCCATCATCTTCATCGCCTTCAAATTCATCCGTCTCTATTGTGTGAAAGAAATTTGTTGGCGGTAACTGCTGCCTATCGCCTGCAACTACAACTTGATTTGCGCGGAGGAACGCACCGATCGCATATTCGGGAGGTATCTGTGATGCCTCATCAAAAACCACCAAATCAAAATGAAACAGATTGGGATCCAGCAATTGGCTAACGGTGAGTGGGCTCATCATCAAACAAGGTTTTAATACCTGAATTAAATTCGACACCTCATGGAATAATTTGCGCAAAGGCATGATTCTTCGCTTTTTGTTGAACTCTCTGCGAAGTATGGTTGTTTCTGCAGATCCTGCCTGCATCCAGGAAGATTGAGGTTTGTTGATATTTAGTTTTGCTTTAATTTCAACAGGGGCATTTTCAATCATCATCAAATCCAGCGCCCTGAAGCGTTGAATCAATTCAGACTGCATGGTTCCTCTGAATTTTTGCAATAAGGGGCGATCATGAATCATCAATTCGGATATCAATAAGTAAAAACGGCGTTTAAAACATGTCTCCCAATTATCCGGAGGAATTTCATCAGATAATGCCTGCACAATAAAATCGCCAAGTCCAGCGTCATTGCACTCCTTCTTTACAGCATTAAAATTTGCCCATTCGGCAAGCTCACCGACATTTTGGCTGAGGGCATCGAGCCAATCAGCAATACCAGCAGGTAGCTGATCCAATTTTTTCTGTAAAAGTGCAGGGACATCCCCTTCGTCGAATATTTCTGTCGCAGATTTCAATCCATCAATAATTTTTTGTTTAAGTTCTTTCAATGTGGCTAGATTATCAATAGTTTGATTGAAATCAATATCAATTTGGTCGTCCGAAAAGGATTCTTTGTATTTCTTTTTTACTATCCGAAGAATGGGTGCCACTTCACTGGCAACTGGCCGCCTGCCTTGTATGTAAAGTAACCGGAGTCTTGAAGAATCTCTCCAATATTGGACATTAAAGTATTTGGTAAAAGAGGAATAATCCTTGGAGAGATAATGGTCTATTGCCAATTGTGACGAAGCAGCAAATATTCCAGGATGAAAATTAGAAAAGGCAAATAGATATTCAAAACAATCTTGAATGGTCTCGGGTTGTCGCAAGCCGAATCGAGAAACAATAAAAGAAGTTAATTCATGCAGTTTCTTTATTGCACCCGCAGTTCGACTTAGAAGTAATGCAAGCTCTTCTCTATGCTGCAGGGAACTTGTAACCCCTTTGTATCCTTTCCAGCGGTTCTCTTTGTAATTTTCGACTATTCCTCGATAACTCGCCGCTTCCCGAACCAATGAAAGCATTCTGTTAAACTGGGTAATGGAAATTTTCTCCAAGTCCGGAATAAAAAACTGAAGTTGAGGGGCATCTAAGTACTGTGAAAGATATCCCTGTGCTTTATAGGCGGATAAACCAATATTAAATCGAGACTCGTGGAGCTGCCTTGTATAACCATTAAGATCATCTCTCAGCTGTTTGAGCTCTTGCTTTAAAAGGCGGAAGTCACTGATGTGGTTTTGAGGTTGCGGATTGGATAATGAACGCATAAGTTCATTTATTACTTTGCGTTTATCCATTTTATGGCTATGAACTTCCAAGCAAAAATCTCCCAGCCCTCTCTGAGAGAGTCGATTTTGCACGACTTCAAGTGCCGCCATTTTTTGACTGACAAACAAAACTTTTTTGCCTGCCATCATGAATTCTGCAATTATGTTTGCAATTGTTTGACTCTTCCCTGTTCCTGGTGGTCCTTGCAAAACAAAGCTTACCCCACTCTTTGCTGCTTCGATGGCTTCGCGCTGGCTGGAATCGGAATCCATGATTTCAAAAACGTTTTCAGGATGAACCGCATCATCCAGATCTTTCGCAGCAATCATATCAACAGGTTCAAATGAAAAATCTATTTTGATCCCACTCAAAATCTGTATAATAAGATGTTCTTTATATAATTCCAGATTTAATTCAAAGTCTTTTATCAAGAGCAATGTCAAAAAATTGAAAGCCCCAATTGTAGTTTGCCTTAAGACTTCCCATCCTTCAAACTTCTGTATTAATCCTGCAACAACTTCCAGAAATTCCATGAGTTGGGCAGTTGAAATCTCATTTGAGACTTCTGGCAATTGAATCCCAAAGTCATTTAGGAGTTTGTTTTGCAGGACAGGGTTGATAACTATATCCTCTTCTGCCATTTGTATTCTATATGGAGAAATGGAACTTGTTCTATCAACAGTAACCGGAACAAGAAGCAGAGGGGCGTAACTAAATTCGCTGCTCTGGGATTCTTTCCATTTCAGCATTCCAAACGTAATATATAAAACATTAAACCCTTGTTCTTCTTGTATCGTATGGGATGTGTAGCGAAGGTTATACAGAACTTTATTTAGCGTAGCTATAGAATGATTCGTTTGTAATTCGTTTGCTCGTAGTTGTCGCGGACGACTGCGATCGTTATTTGGGTCTTCTGTTTTCTCATCGCTATCAAAAATAGATTTGGCATCTTTTAGGTCTGGCAATGGAGCCAGTATTTCTCCTCCCTTTTCAACAAGCATCTCGAATAAATCAATAAATTCTGGTTTTTCTATGGTGGCGGATGAGGTCTTTGTGTTTTTCCAAAACAATAGTCGATTTCGTCCGCTCATGTCATGGAGTTGACGGGACCAATACTTGAGTTTTGTTTCTACAAGATTTTCATTGGGATTTGATGCTTGCATAGCTAACCACCATTTTTATCTATATAAGAATTTTTCCAAGTATACACGGAATCTAAGCCATTTTTTTGAGAACATAATTGCTCTTGTGCGACGATATTGAAGCAAAAGAAACACACAGGTAATCTTATTGCAGGCTCTTTTACACTAAAAATTTTTGTCGCACAATTTTATGACCTTTAGGCAAATGGGTATTTAACTGTATCAAACATAATAGTTCTACTGCTATTAATAACCCCACTCCACATGGGAAAGCGGACTGCGGTTCAGTTCTTCTCGGATATGTTTCCAGTTGGGCATGAATTTATCCATAAGGGAGGTGAAGCGCGCATTGTGACTGGGTTCAAGGAGATGAATGAGTTCGTGGACTACGATGTATTCCAAGCATTCGCGCGGTTTTTTGGCGAGGTCGCTGTTGAGACGGATGCTGTGCGTGGACGGGTTGCAACTGCCCCACTTGGTTTTCATACGCTGGACATAGCACCATGCCGAACTAACACCCAATTGTTTTTCCCACTTCGCAATGAGAGGTTCCGCCGCCTTGCGGACTTCTTCGCGATACCAGGCAGAGACGATGGACTCACGTTTTTCAACCCCACTGCCAGGTCGGACGATGAGGAGCATTTGGGTGTGCTTTAGCTCCACGGTTGGGACTTGATCAGACTCGATCACTTTGAGAAGGTAGCGCTTACCCCACACGTAATGACTTTCTCGATCAAGGTACTCGCGTGGTGTTTCGCGTTCCTGTGATTGCATTTTAACCTGGTGACGTTTGATCCAATCGAGCTTGGAAATGGCGTAAACGCGAATCGTGTCGAGCTTCATGCGATTGGGTGCGGAAATGCGGACCCTACCAGTGGGCGGGTGAACACTCAAATGGACATTTTTGATGTCCTTAAAAATCACATCCACGGAGAAGCCACCAACTTCGATTTGAGTTGCCATTAGAACTCGGTTTGCTGATAGATAATCTTGAAAATGCGCTCGACCTCTTCAACGTTATTGTTAAGTAATGGGAGCATAGTTGCCTTAATAATATTTTCCTTTGGCTGGTATCCACGCCACGCATTGGGTCGTACGGATTTCACAGCTTCATTCACCTTCAACGCCAATTCCTCATTTTGACCGAGGTTATTCCACAAGGCAACTTTGCCGGGGGTATCAAGGCGAGCTGGAGTTTCATTCGAGCGCCCTGCCTGTACTTGTGTAGCAATTTCGCCAATATGCCTGAGATACTCTTCGTATTCGATGGCTTTGGCTTTACGGGCGGCGATGATCTCATCCAATAAGGCGGACATTTTCTCGTAATAGGCAGGATCGGTGAGTTGTTCCTTGATGATCTTACTGCGGACATTATTCTCGATAGTTTCAGCGATGGCTTCGCGATTTCCCTTTAAGTTGCCAAGACCTTCTTTGATGGCTTCGAGAATTCCAAGTTTGGTGACCAGTTCAAGCAGACCGATATTCTCAAAGGGTGATATCTTGCGCGGCTCGTCGGCTTGGATGTAGGTGTCAATGAGGTGGCGCATGTCAGCTTCATAGGCTTTGAGGTCCAGGGTTTCGCCGGAAGCAAGACGGATGATCTCGCGCAGACGCAAATATTCATCCGCTGTTTTCTTGATGCGGGTAATGTCACCCGGTGAGTAACCGGCGGGTTCGAGTTCGTCGGCGATATTGGCATAGGCGCGGATGAGGGCAACCGTGGACTTATACAATGCCACCCGCTGCGGCTCATGTTCTTGGAGGCTTTCAGGGAGTTCGGTATTGCCGCAGAAGTAGTGGATGTGTTCGAGATCACTTTTGGGCGGGGCAACAGGTTCACACAGCAGGAACAAAGCTTCGAGCGTAGAGTCGAGGCGTTCTTTTCCTTTTTTGAGTCGGTCTTGCATGGTTACTTCGGGACTTGCACCGCCAGCGCTGTCATCCAGTTCGGAGGTGTAGACCTGGATGGCACTTTCCACTTTGGGAAGCAGGTTCTTGTAATCCACAATATAGCCGAAGTCTTTGGTTTCACCATCGAGGCGGTTGACGCGGCAGATAGCTTGGAAGAGCCCGTGATCCTGCATGGACTTGTCGATGTAAAGATAAGTACAGGGCGGCGCGTCGAAACCAGTGAGCAGTTTGTCTACCACCACGAGCAGTTTCATGTTGGCAGGTTCTTTGATGAAAAGGTTTTTCACCCATTCTTCATAGGCTTCGGTGTTGGGCTGGCCGGCATCGTCCAGTAATGAGGTGTATGTTTTATAGATGAATTGCTTGTCGGTTTCTGTGTTTGCGCCGGTCTCTTCGAGAGTGACGTCGCCGGATTGCGGGTTGTAGGATGTGACCACACCACACTTGCCGCGGAATTCAGTTTGTTGGAAGAGGGTAAAGTATTTGCAGGCTTCGTAAATACTGGAAGCAACCAGCAAGGCATTGCCGCTTCCATCGTTGAGGCGGCGCTTGGTGTTAAAGTCAAAGATGATGTCGCTGATGACGCGATCCATGCGGGCTTTGGAGCTAAGCACGTTCTGCATGGTGCCCCATTTTTTCTTGAGTTCATCTTTTTGCCAATCGTTCAAGCCCCGGGTTTTGGCATCGAACCAGGCGTCGATGCGGTCATTGGAGATGAGCCATTGGTCAATATCGCGCGCTTCGTAAATGAGGTCGAGGATGACGCCGTCTTCCACGCCTTCGCTGAATTTGTAGGTGTGGATATACCTGCCAAAGACTTCTAGGCTGGTTTGCTTATCTTTCTTCAACAATGGCGTGCCGGTGAAGCCGACAAAGACTGCATTAGGCATGATGGCTTTCATGGCGCGGTGCAGTTTGCCGCTCTGAGTGCGGTGACATTCGTCCACGAAAACGAAGACCTCGCCCACGGTTTTGCTGGGTTGGGATTGAAGCTCCTTGATGAAGCCGTCGAAGTCTTCCACGTTGCGCTGACCAAATTTGTGGACGAGAGAGCAGACAAGGCGCGGGGTGGCTTTGCTTAGCAGGCTCATCAATTGATTTCCGTTGCGGGTGCGTTTGACGGTTTCGCCCGCAGCAGTAAAGACGCGCTCGATCTGTTTATCCAACTCGTCGCGGTCGGTGACGATGACAACGCGCGCGTTGGGGTTGTTCTCCAGAATCCACTTGGCAAGCAGGACCATAACAATGCTTTTACCGCTGCCCTGGGTGTGCCAGATGATGCCACCTTCTTTGCGCTGAACAAATTCCTCGGCGGCTTTGATGCCGAAATATTGGTGTGGACGTGGAAGTTTCTTCACGCCACCGTCGAAGACAACGAAGTCGTGGATCATTTCAAGGAGGCGATTCTTCTCACAGAGCTTGAGCAGATATTTGTCCAGCTTGAAGCGGGTATTATCCTCTTCGTCTTCCTTCCATTTGAGGAAGTATTTTTCCTCGGTGCGGATGCTTCCGTATTGGAGTCCTTCGGTGTTATTGCCTGCCATGACAAGTTGGATGGTGCTGAAGAACCACTCGTTGAATTCAGGTAATTGGTTCGAGAGATTTTGACGGATGCCTTCGCTGATGCTGACGCTGGAGCGTTTGAGTTCGAGGATGCCGATGGCGATGCCGTTGATATAAAGCACGATATCAGGGCGGCGCTCGAAGTTGCCACGCAAAGTGACTTCTTCGGCGATAGCGAAATCGTTTTTCTGAGGTTCGTCCCAATTAATAAGATGGACGGTTTCGGTGACTTTCCCCGCTTGAGTTTTGACAGGTACACCGTAACGCAGGAGTTTATAAACCGCCTGATTACGTTCGTACAGACTGGCGCTGCTATTGGCAGTGCGGTTCAAGATTTCAAAAGCGCGAGCGATCTGGGCTTCGTTGTATTCACTTTGGGTGAGGGAGGTGGTGAGATGTTCCTCCCAGATGTTGCTATTGGCAAAGT
>JACZJB010000010.1 GCA_014860805.1 Anaerolineales bacterium | reverse complement strand
CATTTAACCCTACTCCAGTAGGGTCTGAGGGCCAAAGTCCGGCAATTTTTTCACCACACTTGGGACATTTTCCCTCGGCCGTAATATGGTACTCGTAGACAATATACCCGCGCCTCTTTACCAGCCGATAGCTGCACGCCGGGCAATTGGTATCTTCATACTCCCCAACATTCCCCGGCAGATTGCCAGCATAGACATATCGGAGTCCCGCTTCACGTCCGATCTCCGCCGCGCGGACCAGGGTCTTCGCATCGGTGTTATTTGGCTCCGTCATTTTATAATCTTTATGAAAAGCCGTCACATGCCAGGGGATATCCAGCGATTGTTCTGCCAGGAATCGTGCCGCATCCCACAGTTCTTCACTCGAATCGTTGAAGCCGGGAATCACCAACGTCACAACTTCCACCCACAAGCCTGCATCACGCGCGCGTTTAATTCCATCCAGGGTGTGTTGCAGCGTGCCGCCCAGCTTGCGGTAGTTTTTATCGTTCATGCATTTCAAATCTATTTTGTATGCATCCAAATACGGCGCAATGTATTCCATCGCTTCCGGCGTGTTGTTTCCATTGGAAACATAAGCACACATCAACCCGTTCGCTTTTGCTTCCCGAAAAATTTCAACCGCCCATTCGCTGGTGATCAACGGCTCATTGTATGAGGAAACCACCACTGAAGCCTTCATGCTCTTCGCAAACTCCGCCATTTTTTGCGGGGTTATCTCACGAATGAATTGCGCGGAAACATCCGAATCAGGATCGCGCATGGCTTGGGACGTTACCCAGTTCTGGCAATACGGGCAATGATAATCACAGCCCAGCATGCCAAAAGTCAGGGCATTGGAACCGGGCATCACATGTGAAAAAGGTTTCTTCTCAATTGGGTCGCTTTGCAAAGCCGCCACATAGCCATGAGGCACGAATAATTTCCCGCCTTTGTTATATCTCACCTGGCAAATTCCACGTTTGCCTTCACGGATCAGGCAGCGATGTCCGCACGCAAAACAACGCAGCGAGTCATCTTCAAGCTTTTCGTACAACTCACCTTCAACCGTCAAATCATCCAGTACATTTGCCAGTGAACTCATTATAATAAGCCTATGTTAACTGTCGTCATTCAAGCAGGCGGACAATCCTCCCGCATGGGCGAGGATAAGGCGCTCAAACCATTTTTGGGCAAGCCTCTCATTCAACGCGTGATCGGCAGGCTTGCTCCAATTGCCAATGAAATGATTGTAACGACAAACCGCCCGGATGAATATGGATTCCTTAACTTGCGCCTCGTGCCTGACCTAAAGCCTGGGCGCGGCGCACTGGGCGGACTCTACACTGCCATCGCTTCTGCCAGCTCTGATTTCGTAGCTGTTGCGGCTTGCGACATGCCTTTCGTGAGTCGAATATTTTTTGAAAGCGCACACAGGCTCATGGTCGAGGAAGAGGCGGATGTCGTCATTGCGAAAACAGATGAAGGGTATGAACCCTTCCATGCGTTGTATCGCCGTGAAACCTGCCTGCCTGCCATCGAAGCCGCAATTGACGCAGATCAATGGAAGGTCATTGCGTGGTTTCCGCAAGTCAAAGTGCGGACTCTCGGCGCTGAAGAAATAAAAGCCATTGACCCATCGGGCTTGTGTTTTTGGAATCTAAATACCCCCGAAGAATTTACCCAGGCGGAAGAGAAAGTAAAAAAGACCACGCAATAGGCGTGGTCTTTTTTTGAACTAACGAACGATCAACACCGGGCACGGCGCATGAGCCACAACCTTTTGGCTCGTACTGCCCAATACCAGACCCGCCAGCCTGCCCAGCCCGCGCGAGCCCATGATGATGATCTCGCTCTTGCGCACATTGGCAACATCGATGATGGCGGTAGCGGGATCGCCTTCAAGTAATTCGGTGTGGATCTCGCAAGGGAGTTCTCCAATTTCCTTTAAAGCAGTGCTGAGGACTTCCTCCGCATCCTTTTTGCGGCTGTCGATCGCGAACTGCAAATTGGGCTCTCCCAAATATATGGGAATGATATCGTACGAAACCACAACACGAAATTCTTTTGGCTTCATGCCCCGCGCCATCTCAGCGGCGATGCGTGCAGCATGAAGCGCGTGTTCGGAACCATCTACTGCCAACAGAATTTTGTCAAACATATTGTCTCCTTTTGTGTGGTGTACAATTTAAGTATACATCCCTAACATCTGAATTTCATTAAAGGAGTCTTGCATGTCTCTAAATCTCGACCTTATTCGTCAGCAATTCCCATCCTTAAATCGACCTGACATTTTCTTTGATAATCCCGGCGGGACCCAGATTGCCCGGCCATCGCTTGACCGTATCAATCGCTACCTAATCGAAAGCAATGCCAATCATGAAGGCGCGTTTGCCACCAGCATTGCCTCAGACGCAGTTTTGGATGAAGCGCATCGCGCAATGGCAGATTTCTATAACGCAGCTTCGCCGGAAGAAATAGTATTTGGCAATAACATGACCACAATCACCCTTCATATCAGCCGCTCGATCTCGCGCGAGTGGAAGGAAGGCGATGAAATTGTGGTCACACGCCTCGACCACGATGCAAATGTCACGCCCTGGGTTTTAGCCGCCCAGGATCGCGGCGTAAAAGTCAACTGGGTGGATTTTGATGTGGAAGAAGGCACCCTCAATCTGGATGATCTACAAAAAGCGCTTGAACGAAAGCCCAAATTATTAGCGGTAGGCTATGCCTCGAATTCCCTGGGCACGATAAATCCGATCAAGAAGATCATTGACATGGCTCATGCGGCTGGAAGTTTGGTTTATATTGATGCTGTCCAATATGCTCCCCATGGCCCCATTGACGTTCAGAAGCTGGATTGCGACTTCCTTATTTCCTCCTCTTATAAATTTTTCGGAACGCACGCAGGGATTTTGTACGGGAAGCGCGACCTGCTGGAAAAATTATTCGCTTACAAAGTCCGCCCAGCAACGAACAAACTTCCGGGCAAGTTCGAAACTGGCACACAAAACCATGAAGGTATTGCAGGCGTCCTCGGCGCGATTGAATACTTTGAATGGGTTGGCAAGGAATTCGGCGGCGAATTTACTGAAGGGCTGGCAGGAGAGAGCTACCTAGGCAGGCGCTTGGAACTAAAAAAAGCCTTGACCGCCATCCATGCTTATGAATATGAACTGGCGCGGTCGCTTCTTTCCACTCTCGCATCTGTCCCTGGACTGCGGCTTTATGGACTGGCTGATGTTCGCCGCCTGGACGAACGAGTTGCCACATTCTCCTTCCGCATAAAGGATCTGCATCCGCGCGCAGTGGCTGAAAAACTGGCGCAAGAAGGCATCTATGTATGGGATGGGCATTACTACGCCATCAATGTATCCGAACGGCTTGGTGTGGAAGAACATGGCGGCATGGTGCGCGTGGGAGCGGCGCACTACAACACTCTGGATGAGATCGCGCGTTTTGGCGAAGTATTGAAAAAGATCAGCGGAGAATAATTAGAATCAAAAGAGGAAAGGCTTTCGGCTTTCCTCTTTTGATTCGGAGACTTTATTGATTACAGATCGCTCAAACCTGGGAATTCCCTGCGTGCCACTTCCATGATCACTTTGCGGTGATCTTCTGATATCTCAATATATTCTGAATTTTCCCTGCGCGTGTCACGGTTTTCCACCAATAAAACGCTTGCATCACGACTGAGTAAAATGGTATGCCAGGCATTGCGTTTGACGTTATATAACTTTCCACGTTCCATGGTTTGTGGAAATACTCCCTCAACCTGCGCGCCATTTCCGCCCAGCAGCAGCGTGCCGCTGCCGTGCAGCAACACAAAGACTTCATCTGTTTCAATATGCCGCTCCATGGATTTAATGCGGTCAGGCTGTATCTCATCCAGGTAACGCAGGATCGCCACGCGCCAGGTTCCAAAATCAACCAGCGGCTGGTAGCCATTTCCATCATAACTTTTAATTTCCAATAAAGAATCATTCATGGTCATTATTTCTTTTCTATGCAGCCGAATTTTGTTCGATGGCCTGTTGATACCATTTCGCGCTTGATTTGACAATGCGCTTTTGAGTCTTGTAATCCACGTAGACCAAACCAAAGCGTTTCGAATATCCAAAGCCCCATTCGAAATTATCCATCAGCGACCAGGCAAAGTAACCCTTGACCGGTATCCCTGCTTCAATCGCACGATGGACCTGCTGCAAATGACGTTGGATGTATGATAAGCGTTCAGGGTCATCCACCTCGCCATCAGCGTTGACATTGTCTACGAATGCCGCGCCATTTTCTGTGATGTGAATGACCGGGAAATTATAGTCAAAGTACAAACGCCCCAATATCTTATAAAGACCTTCGGGGAAAACCTCCCAATCCATCTCTGTGATCTCATCACCGCGAAAGACCGTTTGAGGGACATTTTCCGCTTCGCTGACTTTTTCAGAGCGGACAATGTTACGAGTGTAATAATTAACACCGACAAAATCCAAAGGTACGGCAATCGCCTCCAAATCGCCATCCTGCACGAAAGCCATATCCGTACCATGCTGCCTGACCGTGTCCTGCGGATATCCGCGTCCGACCAACGGGTCAAGGAACCAGCGATTGAGATATCCGTCATCAGATGTGGCGGCAGCTCGATCTGCAACACTGGGAGAAGCGGGGTACTTCGGGGATAGATTCAAGGTGATGCCTACATTGGAGTCGCGGCTGTTACTGCGAATGACAGGTACCGCCCTGCCGTGCGCAAGCAGGAGATGATGAGAGGCAGCCAATGCTTCATCCAAATTTGTATGACCGGGTGCATGGCGTCCATCCTTGTAGCCCACAAAGGCACTGACCCACGGTTCGTTGAGCGTGATCCAATTTTTAACACGATCACCCAACGCACGGCTGACAACATCCGCATACTCAACAAAGGCATCCACAACCATTCGCGCGGGCCAGCCGCCCTTATCCTGCAATTTCTGCGGCAGATCCCAATGGTACAAAGTGACATACGGCTCGATATCCAACTTCAGCAAACCGTCCACCAGTCTGCTGTAAAAATCAAGTCCAGCCTCGCTCACCTTTCCGCTTCCGCTCGGCAACACACGCGGCCAGGCTGTTGAAAAACGATATGCCTTCAGCCCCAACCGCTTGATCATTTCCAGGTCATCTTCCCAACGGTGATAATGGTCACAAGCTACATCGCCTGTATCTCCATCCTGAACCTTTCCCGGCGTATGACTGAAGCGGTCCCAAATGCTTTCCCCTTTTTCATCCTCATTCCATGCACCTTCAATTTGATAGGATGCGGTTGCAGCTCCCCAAATAAAATCCTTGGGGAATTGAAATAATTTCTTATCCATGCGTTTTCTCCAAAAAAATGTTATGTCAAAGTGACGCGCACTTTAACTTCTTTTATATTCCCGTCAGGAATTGGGATAATCGTCCCACCAATGGATTTTCCATCCACTTCAATCTGGACCTCATTCCCCAAACCTTTTCTCTCAACTTGAATCACGTATCGGACTCCCCGATAACTGCGAACCGCCTCAAACATTCCCCACGCTGACGGGATCACAGGCGCAACCTGCAAGCCGTCATACGTTGGGCGAATACCCAATATCCACTGCGTAATGGCGACATAATTCCATGCCGCCGTGCCAGTCAGCCAGGAGTTCTTCGCCTCGCCATGCGTCGCCGCATCCTTCCCTGCGATCATCTGGGCATAGACATACGGTTCACACCGATGCAACTCCCCGATCTCCTCCCGCGCCGATGGATTGATGCGCGAGTAATAATCATGCGCCTTATCCCCGCGCCCGATCTTTGCCTCACCGATCATCACCCACGGGTTGGTATGACAAAAGATTCCTGCATTTTCTTTGTACCCCGGCGGATACGATGAGATCTCGCCCAAATGCAAATAATATTTACTAAACGCAGGCTGCTGCAAAACAATGCCATGCGGAGTTGCAAGATGCTCCCCCACTGAGTTCATCGCCTTCTCCGCGCGACCATTTTCGATACCTAAATCCGCCATCACACAAATCCCCTGCGGCTCGATGAAAATCTGACCTTCATCATTTTCCTTTGAACCCAGCACATGACCGAAATCATCATATGCCCGGCGGAACCACTCCCCATCCCAGCCGTGTTGCCAAATAGTGGATTCCATTTTGGCGGCAGATTCACGGTAAAAATTTGAAGGGCGAAGAGTGAAAGTTGCAGATTCAACTTTCAACTTGTAACGTTCAACCAGTTCCGCCATCTCCTTCGCCGCCAACACAAACAACCCGGCAATGAAGACACTCTCCGCGACTTTGCCATCTTTGTTCGTTGTCGTTTGAAAAGATTGACCGGGCGTATCAGAAAAACAATTGAGATTCAGGCAATCGTTCCAATCCGCGCGACCTATCAGCGGCAGTCCATTCGGGCCCAAACGATCTAGCGTGTATTGAATGGAGCGCTGTACATGTCCATAGAGCGGTTCTTCACTGCCGGACTGGTTATCGTATGGGACTTGTTCATTGAGAATGCTGAAATCGCCCGTCTCTTTGACATAAGCCGTCACTGCCAGTACCAGCCACAACGGATCATCATTGAAGCCTGAGCCAACGTCATTGTTGCCGCGTTTGGTCAACGGTTGATATTGATGATAGGCACCGCCTGTTTCAAGTTGAGTTGCCGCCAAATCTAAAATACGTTCCCGCGCCCGCTCAGGGATCAGATGCACGAAACCAAGCAGATCTTGATTCGAGTCGCGGAATCCCATTCCACGCCCGATGCCGCTCTCAAAATATGAAGCCGAACGGCTCATGTTGAAGGTGATCATGGTCTGGTATGCGTTCCAGATATTGACCATGCGATTCGTGTGGATATCAGGCGTAGCGATCTGGAATTTCTCAAGCAATGCATCCCAGTGGACTCGCAATGCCTGAAATGCTTCTTCAACTTCATCCGCGTTCAGGTATCTGAAAATGATGGGCAACACGGTACGCTTGTTGATAGTTTGTGATTCAGGCGGGTCGAACTTCGCATCTTTCGGATTCTCGTGATACCCAAGAACGAAAATGATCTTCTTTTGCTCCCCCGCCTTCAAATGGACTTTGACATGATGTGAGCCGATCGGCTGCCAGCCATGTGTAATCGAGTTTGCCGATTTACCAGTTTCTACAACTTTCGGCGAATCCCATCCGCGATACGAACCGAGAAAATCTTCGCGCTGTGTGTCAAAGCCTGCCAGTTTTTCGGAGCAGGCAAAGTAAGCAAAGTGATCGCGTCTTTCGCGGTATTCGGTCTTGTGATAGATCACCCCATCCATGACTTCAACCTGCCCGATGGAATAATTGCGCTGGAAGTTTGTGGCGTCATCCATCGCATCCCAGAGATTGAATTCGACGGCAGAGAAGACGGAGATATCAGCATCCTTGTCACGCTGATTGGTGAGAGTCATTTCCCAGATTTCGAGATTCTCACCCAGCGGCACAAAGTATCGCGTCTGCGATTCAATCCCATTCAATCTTGAGCGGATGATGGTGTAACCCATGCCATGACGGCATTCGTAAAAATCCAACGGCGTACGAGTCGGCATCCAGGTTGGCGACCAGGCCCGGGCGGAGTCTGCAGCGTCCTCGAAGGGGAAAGCGGCATCATCTCTCAGGTAAATGTAGCGCCCGCCAGAATCCAGAGGAGCATTGTTGTAGCGATAGCGGGTCAACCGTCGCAGGCGCGCATCTTTATAAAAAGAGTATCCGCCTGCCGTGTTGGAGATCAGACCGAAATAAGATTCACTGCCGAGATAGTTGATCCACGGCAGCGGGGTTTCTGGAGTTTCAATAACGTATTCGCGATTCAAATCGTCAAAATGACCGTAACGCATAAAGCCTCGATGGATTATGTCATTGCTTCGGGTTATCGCCTTTGCAATGACGGGATTAAGTAGAACTCAACTTCTCAAAACTCGATTTCAATGTGGGATATAACTCTTGATAGAGCGGATACATCTTGCGGTAGGTTTTTACCTGCTCATCATCAGGAAGTGTTTGCCCGGTGAGACGGACCGTTTCCTTGCACGCAGCAGGGACGTTTGCCCAAGCGCCCGCGCCAACACCAGCCAACAACGCCGCACCAAATGCCGCGCCTTCGGAGGTGTTCACTGTGACCAGTTCCGCTTCCAACACCGAAGCAAGTATCTGACGCCACAACGCGCCTTTCGTCCCGCCGCCAGAAGCGCGGACCTGGGCAATATTTCCAAGACCCGCATTTTGAATCAATGTGAAGCTGTCTTTCAAGCCAAACGCAACACCTTCCAACACAGCACGTGTCATGTGCGCGCGCGTGTGACGAAGAGTCAAACCAATGAACGAACCGCGTGCCAACGGGTCAGGATACGGCGTGCGTTCACCGCTCAGATACGGAAGGAACAACAAACCTTCGCATCCAGCAGGCGCAGACTCTGCTTCCTTCACAAGATCATCAAAACTCATGTCAGGGGCGAGGGTATCGCGATACCACTGCAAACTTCCCGCCGCTGAAAGCATCACGCCCATGAAATGCCACATACCCGGCACTGCATGGCAAAACGCATGCAGCCTGCCTTCGGGTTCGATCAACGCCGAGGGAGTCGTTGCAAAGATGACGCCGCTCGTGCCAACAGTTAATCCAACAATTCCAGGTTCCACTGCGCCGACACCAACAGCTTGTGCGGCTTGGTCGCCGCCGCCTGCCGCGACGGGTGTACCCACTTTCAGTCCGGTGAGTGAGGCAGCCTCTTCCGTAACACGTCCCGTGAATTCTGTTCCTTCAAACGTACGCGGCATCCACGAAGCATCAATCTTCAAAGCATCCAAAACTTCTGCCGACCAATCACGAGATTTCAGGTCAAACAAAACTGTGCCTGCGCCATCCGCCTTGTCCATCGCATATTCGCCCGTCAACTTCAAGCGGATGTAATCCTTCGGCAGCAACACATGCTTTGCCTTCGCATACACCTCGGGCTCGTTCTCCTGCACCCACAAAATCTTCGGCGCAGTAAAACCCGTCAACGCAACATTGCCCGTGATACGAATAAATTTTTCTTTTCCAATGCGGCGATGAATTTCATCGCATTGACTCTGCGTGCGCTGGTCATTCCACAGGATTGCGGGACGAAGCACATTGCCGCTTTCATCAAGGAGGATAAGCCCGTGCATTTGCCCCGTCAACCCGACAGCGGCGACTCTTTCCCCGCTCACGCCTGCTTTTTCCAAAACAGACTTGATACTCCCTGCCACCGCATCCCACCACTCGAGCGGATTCTGCTCCGACCAAAGCGGCTTCGGCGTTTGCAGTGTGTGCGGCGACGATGCCACCGCAACCACTTCGCCTTTCGAGTCGATCAACAACGCCTTGCTGGATGTTGTGGATGTATCGATGCCAAGAAAGTAATCCATGGTTTTACTCCATCTCCAAAATTTTCCCGATCTCTTGCATCTGGCTCGCCGAAAGCGGACCAAACTGCAAAGCGCCGCAGTTTTCTTCCACTTGTGCAACTGTGCGGAAACCGGGGATGGGTAGAGTCTGTTCGCTGCGCGCCCATAACCAACCCAGCGCGCCTTGTGCAAGAGTACGCCCGCCGCTTGAGAGAATTTCACGCACAGCTTCCATTTTTTTCAACCACTCTGGGCTGGGCTTGCCATCTTTGAAATATTTCATCCAGCCTGGGCTTTTCTCGCCGCGCACATCATCTGCCGACGGTTGAACGTCTGCAGTGTATTTTCCAGTCAATAAACCCATGGCTAGCGGACCACGGTTGATTGCCGCAAGGTTATATTTTTCGCACAAAGCAATCACCGCTGCATTGTCATCAAGCACATTGAGTTGAAGTTGGATACTGGTGCAATGTTTCCCCTGTGCAAAGACTTCAGCACGATCAGCGAAATCGGTACTCCAACCATAGGCACGGATCTTTCCTTCCGCCACCAGGGCTTCCAGTGCATCGCGCACAGGCTCAGCTTTGTCTGCCGCGAAACCGTTATCGTGAAATTGATACAGGTCAATATAATCCGTGTTCAAGCGCCTCAACGACTCTTCACAGGCTTTGAAAATTCCCTCTGGAGTTGAGTCAGAACCAAGTACCTCGCGTGTTTTTTCGTCAAAGACAGCATTGAATTTCGTGGCAATAACAACATCCTTGCGCCTGCCTGCAAACGCGCGCGCAAGCACCCGTTCACTATGTCCTGCGCCGTAAACATTGGCCGTATCGAAAAAGTTAATCCCCAAATCCATTGCACGGTGAATGGCGCGGATCGATTCTTCATCGTCCACTTCACCCCAGCCATGGGGAGTGCCTTTTTCCCAAAACGGTCCGCCAATTGCCCAGCATCCCATACCGAGTGCGCTGACCGAAATTCCTGATCTTCCCAGTGTTCTTGAAAATGTCACGTTAATTTCCTGTTTATTTGATTTCAAATGAGGCTGTTAATGGAATCGGCGCTCCAAGTTCCCGCCCGCGTTTGCCGGGAGAGCAGCCGCCAATTTCGAGACGGAATTCGCCAGGCTCGAGAGTCAATTTGCCATCATCATTGAACAAGGACATCATCTCTGGCGTGACGGTGAATTTCAGCGTTTTGCTTTCGCCCGCTTTCAGCGCCACTCGCTCAAACCCAATGAGATGATGGATGGGAACAATGGTCGAGGCGTGAAGATCGCTCAGGTAGTATTGAACAACTTCGGCTGAGTCTGAGCCGCCGCTGTTGCGTACGGTCAGGCTGACTTGCAGAGAATCTCCGAGAGTCAGATCCGTTTTGTCGAGTTGTAATTTCGAATATTCGAAACGGGTATAGCTCAAACCAAAGCCGAAGGGATAAAGTGGTTCGGCGGTCATGTAACGATAAGTGCGGCCGTTCATGCTGTAATCATCGAAAGCGGGGATTTGATCTAGCGACTTGGGAAAAGTGAGCGGGAGTTTACCGGTGGGCGAAACGTCGCCAAAGAGCACATCGGCAACCGCGCGACCGCCCTCCATGCCGGGATACCAAACGAAGAGAATCGCATCGACCATGTCTTCAACTTCGCCCAACGCGATGGGGCTGCCGCCCGTTACCACAAGCACGATCTTCACGCCATGAACGGCAAGTTCTTTGATGTAATCAATTTGACTTTGCGGGAGTGAGATACTTTCACGGTCTCCGTTCTGGGGGGAGAGCAACGACTCGCCCTCCTCACCTTCAAGAAACGAGGAGAGGCCAGCACAGACAATCGCAAAATCAGCGGTCTGCGCCATATCGGGCGCCCACGTATGTTTGATCTCACGCGGATGTTTCAACATTGCGCCCGATGTATATTCCAAACCCATGCCTTCCGGAATACGCCCAACGAGACCTTCGAGCAAAGTGACCATTTGGTTATTGAAACCATAATAGTTACCCAGCAGAACTTCCATACTTGTTGCTGTGGGCCCAGTGACGAAAATCTTTTTGGTGGAAGGTTTGATCGGCAGGATGTTGTCTTTGTTTTTCAATAGCACAACGGATTCTGTTGCCGTGCGGTACGCCAACTTTCGATGCTCATCGCAAGCCACCACATCGGTGGAAATGGATGCGAACGGCACATCTTCAGCAGGGTCGAACATGCCAAGTTTGAAGCGCGTGCCAAGCGTGCGTTCGAGAGCGCGGTCTACCAGCGCTTCGGTGGTATCACCGCGTTCGATGGCGGCGGGAATATCATTGAAGACATGATCACATCCCAGATCACATCCATATTTCAGAGCCAGAGCTGCGGAACCTGCCGCATCTTTCGTGACTTTGTGATTGAGATGAAAATCTGACAATGCCATGCAGTCTGAAACAAAATGCCCTTGGAAATCCCATTCGCCGCGCAGGATATCTTCGATGAGCAATTTGCTGGCGCAGCAGACCTCATCCAAGGTGCGGTTGTATGCGCCCATCACCGATTCAACTTTGGCTTCGGTCACCAGCTTTTTGAAAGCGGGCAGGTAGGTGTCGTACAACTCGCGTTTGGTGACAACGGCATTGAAGGTATGGCGATCCTTTTCGGGTCCCGAGTGAACCGCATAATGCTTGGCGCATGCCGCCGCTTTGAGATATCGCGGATCATCCCCCTGCAATCCTAAAACATATTCAGATGCCATTTCGCCGGTCAGGAATGGGTCTTCGCCCCAGGTTTCCTGTCCGCGTCCCCAGCGCGGGTCACGAAAAATATTCACATTCGGCGACCAAAACGTCAGTCCCTGATACTGGTCGGTATATCCGTTGCGCTTCAAGGCAGCATGATATTTTGCGCGTCCTTCATCGCTAATGGCAGAAGCCACTTGATGAATCAACTCGCGGTCCCATGTCGCCGCCATGCCAATCGCCTGAGGAAAGACAGTGGCGCGCCCATTGCGGGCAACACCATGCAACGCCTCGCTCCAATAGTTATAGGCGGGGATGCCAAGGCGCGGTACGCCCTGCGCCGGGTGATTCATCAGGCTTACTTTTTCATCAAGGGTAAGGCGCCCAACCAGATCTTTCACACGCTCGGAAAATGGGCGGGATGTGTCAAGGTATAAAGTTTTTTCCGATACACCGGTCTTGCTCATGTATGCTCCTTTGAAGCATGTCTACTCTGCTGATGGTATTACATCTCCACACTACGAGGAGGTCAGTGTGGAGATGTTGTTTACGCCATAATTTTTATCTTCAAATCTCTTGGATTATCTTGAACCGAGCAAAATATCGATGGTCACTTGATCGAGGCGCTCGTAGCGAAGCCCGCGCCTGCCCAATGCGGCCCGGTCAAATGCCTGCGCCTTGAGCGCGGACGCCTTTTCAGCGCTGTATTTCCCGAAATACTGTTTCATGGAACCATCGTCCGCATTGATCTCAGCCAACACTGCCTGCACTTCTTTATCCGCATTGAATTGTGCGGCTTTCTCTTTAAGAATTAAATAAGTACGGATGCATCCGCGCGCGAAATCTTTCACACCCTCATAATCTTCTGTACGATAGGCATGGGCGTCAAAATGACGCGGGCCGTTGTATTTGACGTCTTCAAGGAACTTGACAAGATAGAACGCCGCTTTGATGTCTCGTGAGCCAAAACGCAGATCCTGATCATAGCGACCGGGATACTGGTCGTTCAGGTCAATGTGGAATAATTTCCCCGCTTCCCACGCTTGAGCAACGCCGTGCATGAAGTTAAGTCCCGACATATGTTCGTGCGCCACTTCGGGATTAACACCCACCATTTCAGGGTGATCGAGTGTTTCGATAAAAGCCAGCATGTGACCGGTTGTAGAGTTGTAAATATCGCCGCGCGGTTCATTGGGTTTGGCTTCCAACGCAAGTTTGAGATCATATTTTTTATCCAGCACATACTCGCACAGGAAGTTCATCGCTTCTCGTGAACGCTTGATGGATTCAACTGCGCTCTTGCTTGAATCTGTTTCTGTGCCTTCGCGTCCGCCCCAGAAAACATACGTCTTTGCGCCAAATTCCACGCCAAGGTCGATCGCGTTCATTGTCTTTTGCAAAGCATACGCGCGGACTTTGGGATCATTGGATGTAAAAGCGCCGTCTTTGAAGATTGGGTCACTGAAAAGGTTGGTAGTTGCCATAGGGACAACCACGCCAGTGTCAGCCAGCGCTTTGCGAAAATCTTTTTTGATGGCTTCCGCTTCGGCAGCTGTCGCATCAATTGGGATCAGGTCATTATCATGGAAGTTGACACCGTACGCTCCCACTTCCCCGAGCAGGCGGACCAGCTCCGCGGGAGTTTTCTGTTCGCGCACAGGCCCCCCGAACGGGTCACGTCCAATGTTGCCAACTGTCCATAGACCAAAGGTGAATTTATGTTCAGGCTTGGGGGTGTATTCAGTCATGAGGTTGCTCCTTGAATTTTCTATATTATCTGTAGGCAGTCACTTCTTGGCCCCCACCTCCGAAAGAGGTGGGGGTTGCGAAGGATGGAGAGAGAATGCGTAAAAAAACCGTTTAATCCTTTCCTGTACCGCCCTGAGGTTTGGAAAACATTTATAAAACCAAAACTATTCGAGGCGAACAGTTATTCCTTCAACGCACCGATTGCAATACCGCTGACAATGTACCTTGAGAAGATGGCATAGATAATGATGATCGGAACGATGGTGGCAGCAAGCCCCAGATAAATGGCGCCAAATTCGGTACGATACACATCGCCGCGCAAAGTCTGCACCAGCATTGGCAATGTATACTTTTCAATGGATGAAATCAGGATAAATGCATTGAAAAAATTATTCCATGAGGCAACAAAGGCAAAAATTCCCATGGTAGCCGCACCCGGGATAGCCAGCGGCATCATAACAAGATGGAAGATGCCCAATTCGCTGGCGCCATCAATTCTTGCGGCATCGATCAAATCCTGCATGATCATGGACTCTAGATATTGCTTACCGAAGAATACCGCTCCAGCATTTGCTATAAGCGGAAAAATGAGCGCCGCATAATTATCCGTAAGCCCAAGCTTCGACATGTACTGATAGAAGCCAATAATGGAAAGCTGCATGGGGATCATGACCAACAAAACAATGAAATTAGAAAACAGCTTTTTCCCCTTGAACTCGTATGCTACGATCCCATACGCGGTCAACATGGAAAAATAAACTGTCACAATGGTTGAAGAAACCGCCAAAAATAAACTGTTTGAAAAGCCTCTCGGCAGGTTAAGTCCCTTACCCAAAAGTATTCTATAGTTTTCAAATAGATGGGTGCTTGGAAGAATACTAAGACCCTGTTGAATCTCAGTGGTGGAACGGGTCGCGTTCACGATCAAAATCCAAATCGGGATAATGGTCACAGCCAATAGAATGATCAACACAAGATAGACAAAAAAGCGGATCACATTTGTATTAAATCTGTAATTCTCAAACATGGTGACTACCTCTCTGTGCTCTTTTTGGAAAACCAGCTTCGTTTTGGCTCATCATTATCACGATCGCGCAGGAAATAAAATATACCCAAGGCGCAAATACTGGTCATAATAAAAATCAAAACACCTACGGAGGATGCCGCGCCAATATGTCCTTTGCTGCTGGCAAATTTCATATACATGAGGATATTATTTGTCTGGATCGAGGCGTTTGGCGAACCCCTTCCATCCGTCAGAAGGAACGGGATGTCAAACATCTGCATGCCGCCAACCAAAGAGGTAACAAACACATAAATAAGGATGGGTTTCAACAGGGGTAATGTAATACGCCTGAACATTTGCGAGGAGGTTGCACCATCCACCATGGCTGCTTCATATAATGTGACGGGAATGGAGGTCATGCCTGCCATAACAATGATCACTGTTTGTCCAAACCACATCCACCATTGAATGAATACGACTAATCCGCGTGTCACAGGAACACTTTGCAAATAATGCATGGCTTCAGGCAACAGCCCAAACCTGACCATAAATTGATTTACAGGCCCATAGAAGGAAAAGAATGCAAAAAACAACGCCGCCACCGACGCAGGCACAAGCAGGTTTGGCAAAAAGAAAAGTGCCCGCCAAACTCCAACCCCTTTGATCTTTAAGCGGGTATTCGTGAACCAGATGGAGAGTAACATGGCTATGCCAACCTGGGGAATAAAATTCAAAATCCAGATTATCCAGGTATTTTTCACCGCGTTAATGAAGACATTGTCAGCAAAAAGACGCTCAAAATTCTTCAAGCCGACAAAGTTTGCGTTCTTTGTCATCAACGTGGTATCAGTAAAACTAAGAGCCAGGGTGTTGTAAACCGGGTATAGGCCAAAGATCAGAAAGCCAATGACAAACGGGGCAATAAAGAGATACCCGTAATAATTTCTTTTGAATTTGGAAAGACTCATGGTGCCTCTTCAAAATAATAAAACTTGACGAACCAGATTAATAGATAAACTCATTTTAAGGAGTGGGTCAGTATATTTCAACATCATATACTGACCCACATATCACTAATATTTAGCTCTTACTTTACAGGAGGTTCGGGGATGACCAGATCCGGGAACTCATTGCGAACGGCGTCCAGCCACTGGGCATACATTTCAGCTTCAGTGATATCGCCATTGAGGTAGCTTGCCAGCGGGTCATTGAGGGCGCGCTGAATGGCGTCATCGGAACCAGTCAACAAAGCGCCATTGACACTCGGAGCAGCCTGGGCAAATGCGGCATAGGAGTTCTGTCCGCCGAGGAACTTGGCAAGGTCAGAATTATCGAAGGAGCTGGTAATCTTCTCAACCACGACCTGGCTGGAAACGAAGTCGCCGCCAGCTTGAGCCTGATCATCAGGTGTTTCAGGATCAATGGCTTTCAGATATTCGTTGGTGTACACACCGGTAGCCCAATTGGTCAGGTTTTCTTCGTCCAGAGCAACAAACTTGACGAATTCCTTGGCTAATTCAGAGTTCGGGCTGCCATCCAAAACGCCGACCCACGTACCACCCCATTGATAGGCCATTGGTCCATTGATCATGGCCCAGTCGCCGCCAGTGTCGGTAGTATCAGACTTGGAGTTCGGGATCAAGACATAGGGAAGACCCCATGTGGGCAGGAAGTAGCTGAAGACTTTCTTGGGAGTGCCGTTGGCATCCTTCAAAGTGTCGTTCATGCCGGCGAACCAGCCTTCACTCCACTGGGTAGCCTGTGATTCGTAGCCGTTATCGCGCATGAGCTTCGCGAACTTCACATATTCTTCAACCATCGGGTCGATAACGAGATCACCGTCAACGATCCAGGGTTGTTCGCGGTTGGCAAGGAAAGGATTGAGCATTTCACCAGGAGTACCAACGGTGAAATAATCGCCTGTACCGCAAGATTTGATCTTGGCAGCGGTTTCGACGAACTTATCCAAGTCAGCGACCATGGCCTGAACTTCAGCGGGGTCATCGGTGCCAAGGCATTCCTTGGCAATGCTGCGACGATAGAAGAAGGCGCCCGGAGTAGCTTGATAGGAGAAGCCTTTTGCCACACCATCATATGAACCAACTTCCACTACGGAGGGGAAGGTCTTGAGTTCTTCGGTCAAGGGCAGCAGGTCGTTCAAGTTTGCCAACAGATCGGATTCAACCCATTCTTTTACGAAGGCAGCTTCGAGAGCAACAACGTCAGGTGAATCAGCGGTTCCGGCAGCAGCTTTTACCTTGGTCTGATATTCGCCATTGGTCATCGGGATCATTGTGTAAACAACATCCACTTTGGGGTGGCGGCCTTCGAAGGCAATCGCCATGGTGCGGATTTCATTGGTGAAAGCCCACACATTCAAAGTACCTTCCAATTCAGCCGCCGGGGCATCTGCGGCAGGCGCATCCGCTGGAGGGGCTTGTACCGCTGGTGAACCACATGCTGCAAGCAACATGCTCAACGCAACAAGTACAGACAAAATATAAGATAAACGTTTCATCTTCTTCTTACTCCTTTTTAGTATGGTATATTTTCGAGTTGGAAGTCTGTTTAACCCTGCTATGGACAACAGGCTTCTTCTCGGCGGCGTCCGGTATCTTTTTGATATCGGACGTCTGCTTTTGGACGTTCAGAAGGGTGTTCATGTATATGTGCCTGGTACCTCCTTACAAAACAAAATGACTGATTTTTTTCTAAAAAGACATTTTTATTGATAATGCCTTTTCTTACTTATCCCATGCTCAAGCGAAAAATAGAACACGAGTTCAGTACCATGACAGGTGTTGTATGGATCCGTTTTTGTCTCATCCAAACAACCTACTTTCGGTATCGTTACCGGTAATTAGTAAAAAAAACTCCATGCCGCCAATCAGGCAGGCTGGAGCAATCTCTGGCAGGAAGTTCGTACCACTAATTTTGTCTGCATCTTGTGAATTTCGAGGTCCAGAGGTTCATCATTAATAAATTTAATCAACATTTGTACGGCGATATAGCCCATTTCCGAAAGGAACTGATCGACCGTGGTAAGCCCAAGATATTTTGCTTCTGAAATATTGTCGAACCCAACAACGGACAGGTCATTGGGCACGTTTATTCCCAGCTCTTCCGCCGCCTGATACACACCAATTGCAGATTGATCATTGGCGGCAAAGATGGCGGTTGGTCGATTGTCCGAAGCGAGTAATGAATGCGCATTTTTATAGGTGGTCTTTTGGGTGAAATCACCATGAATGATGATGGTCTCATCCAACGCAATACCGGCTTTTTCCAGCGCATCCTTATATCCCTGGAAGCGCCTTTGGGCGCTTACGTTTCCTTCCCGTCCTTTTACGAAACCTATTCGTCGATGCCCGAGCCCAAACAGGTATTCCATCACTTCCAGGGCGCCATGATAGTTCATGCCCTGGACAGATGGATAATTTGGATTAATAACATGGGGGTCTATTGCAACAATAGGAGCATCTGCAATGAATTCCGCTGTAGCAGATGCCACGATAATTACGCCGTCAGTGACGGAATTGCTAAGCAGGGAAACGTAATGTTGTTCATGTAAAACTGCACCATTCTTTTGAGCATCCCCCGTTGTATATACCAAGAGATCGAATTTCGACTCTGCGATTGCCCGGTTGACACCTTTCAGAATCTCAATGGAGTAGGGCATGATGTCTGGAACGACCAGCCCGATCAGGTTCTTTCTGTGACTACGCATGCTTCGCGCTGCGAGGTTGGATGTGTACCCAAGCTTGGCAATTACCTCCAGGATACGTTCCTGAGTATCTCTGGCTACATCAACCTTCCCGTTCAACACGCGTGAAACGGTTGAGACAGATACACCTGCCGCTTTTGCCACATCCTGAATTGTCATTGCGCGTTTTTTGACTGGCATATTGAACCAACTGAAAATGAGGTTCTTTCCGGTATCAATGCCGGTAACGTTATCGGCAATTGAGATTATTGCACATAAAGAATACAATGTCAACAATTTTTAAGGTAGATTCTGGATTTTCTAATATTAGGGGGATCGGAATTCCCCTTTTCGCCATCCAAAAGATGAATATTTGACGCTTCCAACCTAATCTCAAGCCTGATTCTGCCGTACGGGAGATTTCGCCTTAAAACTCGGGATTCATCAACCTGGTTGAAAACAGATTCAAGCTGAAATTACGACAATTTTCATACAATTATCTGGATTGAGACGGAAAAACTCCCTATACTCGCATAATTATCAAATCCATACCACGAGATAGGAGAAGTAAAATGCTGCAAACAGACCTGACCATTAACCACGAAGCCATCCGAGAGACATTTAATGCCGATAGAAAACAGATGACTCTCATGGTCGCAAAAAAGATGCGCGTGCCCGAAGTGGAGGTCATCCGCTCTCTTGAGGGCGATATTGCCCATGAGTTGGACTCTGCCCGCTGGGAGGAAATCATCCGCGCATTTGAAGAGTTGGGCAATGTGCACGTGATCGTTTCCAACGGAGCAACAACCCTTGAAGCCGTCGGCCAATTTGGAAAATTCAGCAGCACAGACGGCTTTTTTAACGTGCAAAGCAAATCCCTTGACATGCACATCCGCAGCTGGGAATTGGCATCTGTATTTGCATTCCGCAAACCCAGCCATACCGACGGGCGCGAGGCGCTCAGCTTTCAATTCTATGACCAGCGCGGAGATTGCGCATTCAAAGTCTTCCTTACCTTTGGCGGGCACGACCCCGCACCAGAGCTTGTACAAAAATACGGCAAACTGATCGAAAAATTCAAAAAGCACCCATAACCCGGGTGTGCTCATGGAATTCTAGTAATATTCTACGTAAATCTACATTGACCCGTACGCCCTAAAAAGTAAAATTTCACTAACAGAAGCGTGGGCGTGCAAAGCGCCCTCGCATTATTTAATAGATTCATCAAAGGCAGCCATGTTCCTCAAACGCTTTCAGCTTGGTCTCATTCACGTCGCAGTGGCGATGACTCTCGTCCCCATCAACAGTGCGCTTAACCGCGTGATGATCTTCGATCTCGGCATATCAAAGACACTCGTCTCGGTACTCGCCGTCCTTCCGTATTTGATCTCCCCCATTCAAGTTGCTATCGGTTCATTCTCAGACCGTCACCCCGTGCTTGGTTTCCGCCGCACTCCATACATTCTCATGGGGCTTCTTTTATGTGTGGCAGGGCTTGTCATTTCTCCAAGCGTCGCTTATCTCATCCACGACAACTTTGCGCTCGGCATCGTTGCTGGATTGCTGGCTTTCGGCGCATGGGGCATGGGCTACAACCTCTCCGCAGTCTGCTACCTTTCCCTTGCCTCCGAACTGTCAGGTGAAAAGGAACGCGGAAAGACCATCGCGACCATGTTCTTCATGATGGTCATCGGTTTAATAGCAACAGGGATCAGCCTCAGCCGCATGTTGACAGTGTACACGCCAGAGACTCTCTCGAACGCTTTTAACATCATCGGCGCTTCAGCATTGACCTTGGGGCTGCTCGGCCTTATCAAGCTTGAGTCACGCTTTGAACTCTCCACCTCACCCGAGTCCGCCGAATCGTATACTGTCAAACAAATGACCTCCGCCATCACTTCCAACCCTGTGGCGAAGCTCTTCTTCATCTATCTGCTTTTATTGCTTGCCGCCATCCTCGGGCAGGACGTACTTTTGGAACCTTTTGGCGCGCAAGCCTTTGGCATGACCGTCGAGCAGACATCCCGCATCGTGTCTATCACAGGCACTTTCACGCTGATCGCATTCATCATCGCCGCTGCATTAGAGAAGCGCGTAAAAAAGAAATCGGTTGCCCAATCTGGCAACATCGGCGCGCTGGTCGGTTTCCTGCTCATCATCCTAAGCGGCTTCATGCACAGCATAAATATTTTCTACATCGGCCTCATGCTGTTAGGATTTGGCACCGGCATTTCCACCATCGCCAACCTGTCGTTGATGTTTGATCTGACCGTTGCAGGGAAGGTTGGCTTATACATCGGCGCATGGGGTTTCTCGAACGGCATGTCCCGCCTGATAGGAATCCTGTTAGCTGGGGTAGTGGCAGATGCAGCAACCAAAATCACAGGTAAAGCCATGAGCGGATATATCGTCGTCTTCGGCATCGAAGCGTTGATGCTGTTCATCGCGGCCATCATGCTCACCCGTATCGATGTTCAGGCGTTCAAGAACAAGGTTCAAGAGCCGTCTTTCGTTGATAAAATAGCATTGGCTTCTGATTAATCATGACAGACGAATGGCTTTCCTTAAGTGATGCAGCGGAAGTGCTTGGAGTACATCCCAGCACTGTCAGGCTTTGGTCTGATAAAGGCTTGCTGCCTGTGCACAAGACGCAGGGCGGACATCGCCGCTACAAGCGCAGTGAAATTTCCCTTTGGGCAGAATCAAGCCAAAGGTCCAGAGAGATCGAGCCTGAGAACATGATGCAGGAGATCATCCGAAACGTCCGCATGCATATTTCAGAAGGCAGGCTGCAGGCTGAATCCTGGTATCAAAAATTGGATGAAGATGCGCGTGTGCAATATCGCATGGGCGCGCGGTCTTTGTTCCACGGGTTGATGAATTACGTCTCCGCCAATGACGAGGAGGCTGCGTCTGAGGCTTATGCCATTGGCTATGAATATGCTTCGCGGGCAAGGCGCTACAACTTGAGTTATGTGGATGCAGCCAAAGCCTTTCTCTTCTTCCGCGATTCTTTGATCGAATCGGTTATAAAAGTATACGGGGACGCAAAAGTGCCGGCGCCGCAAGCCTCGCAAATGTATTCAAAGATGCATGCCTTCACAGACGGGATACTGATCAGTTTGCTACAGACCTACGAATCCCTTGGGCACGCCAATCGTTAAGATTGGATTTTTATCAACCAGTTTTGCATAATAAAAAAGAAGGCGGCTGGTACCAGCCGCCTTCTTTTTTATTACTTACTTATAAATCAATCGCCAAGTCCGGTATCCGGGAGGGTTGACCATTGTGTGGCGTTGTTCTGCGCTTCTTCGTCCGTGAAACGGCCATGGACAAATCCCGTCCCCGCAGGGATGAGCTTGCCAATGATCACATTTTCCTTCAAACCGAACAACGGGTCGATGGTGGAACCAATGGCTGCGCTTGCCAGCACCTTGATGGTGTGCTGGAAGGAAGAGGCGGAGAGGAATGAATCCGTGCTGAGAGATGCTTTCGTAACACCGAGCAGGATCTCCTGGAAGCGAGCCGCCTGTTTTGCTTCTGCCAGCAATTGTTCATTGACCTTGCGAATTTCAAGACGGTCAACCGCATCGCCGGGCAGATATTTGGTATCACCGGGGCGTGTGACCTGCACTTTGCTCAACATCTTGCGGATGATGACTTCAAAGTGTTTGTCGTGGATGTTCTGACCTTGTGAGCGGTACACTTTTTGCACTTCGGTCATCAGGTACATCTGGCAGGCATCGCGTCCCTGGATTTTAAGGATACGGTGGGGGTTCAACGAACCTTCCGTCAACGGCTGACCAGCCTCCACATGAGCGCCGTCTTTCACGAGCAGGCGTGATGTGTTGGGGATATCGTCAATGATCTCTTCGCGCTGTTCATAAGAAACAATGATCTTGCGCTCTTTCTTTTCCACGGCAACACGTCCGCCGTGCTGGGCAGTGATGGTGGCCTTTTCCTTGGTTGCAAGGATATCGCCAGCCATGATTTCGCTTTCATCCTTCGCGATGAACTTCCACTCTTCAGGAATGATGTACTCATCGTGCACCATTTCCGCATGTTCAATGCGGATTTCGCGCATGTCAGCATATTTCTCGGATTGGCGGATGTGAAGCACGCCACCGATCTCGGCGACAACTGCTTCACCCTTTGGCATTTTGCGCGCCTCGAAGATTTCCTCCACACGGGGAAGACCTGTTGTGATATCGGATGCGCCAGTGGAAGCCACACCGCCAGTATGGAATGTGCGGAGCGTCAACTGCGTGCCTGGCTCACCAATGGACTGGGCAGCGACAATGCCGACCGCTGAACCAAGTTCAACCATTTCGCCGCGGCCAAGATCAATGCCATAGCATTTGGCGCAAATGCCGTGATTAAGTTCACAGGTCATCGGAGAGCGCAGTTTAACCTCGGTCACACCGGCGCTGGCGATCTTGCGAGCCAGGTCATGTGTGATGACATCGTTGTATTCAGCGAGCAATTCACCGGTCTTCGGGTCAAGTACATTTTCGGCAACGAGACGGCTGTACATGCGGCTTGCCATGGACTGACCGGCCACATCATCCGTCTTGCGGATCCAAACACCTTCGTGTGTGCCGCAATCGTACTCATTGATAATGATGTCCTGTGCAATATCCACAAGACGGCGGGTTAGATAACCAGCATCCGCTGTACGAAGGGCTGTATCTGCAAGACCTTTACGGGCGCCGTGCGTGGAAATGAAGTATTCCTGCGCAGTAAGCCCTTCACGGAAGTTGGAACGGATCGGCATCGGGATGATGCGCCCGGAAGGATCAGCCATCAAACCGCGCATTCCAGCCAATTGGGAAATGGTGGAGAAACCACCTTTGGTTGCGCCCGAAGTCGCCATGGTGGAAAGGTTGCCATCCGGATCCATGTGCTTCTTCACAGCTTCGCCGACTTTGTCTGTGGTTTCCTGCCAGATCTGAATTTCGCGCTCGTTCTTTTCCTGCTCAGTAAGCAAGCCGCGGCGGAAATCGCGCAGAACCACTTCAACAGCCTTCAAGGCTTCATCGATAATGGGCTTGCGTTCCGGCGGAATGGAGATATCGGCAACTGCAAGGGTGGTGCCGGATTTCATGGCGTACTCAAAGCCGATGCTCTTAACACGGTCAGCCACTTGAGTGGTGATTTCCTGTCCGCATAGTTCGTACACTTCGGCGATCAAGTCTTTGACGCCGCCCTTATCCAGTTTTTCGTTGACGAATTGGACCTGCTCGGGAAGTACACGGTTGAAAAGGGCGCGTCCAACGGTTGTGTTAATGATACGTGTCTCTGCCTCGGGAAGGCGGTCACCCCTATCGTCATACCAGGTTTTGGCACGAAGTTTGATCTCGGAATGTACGTCCAGTTGATTGAGGGCGTATGCGAGTTCCACTTCATCGATGTCGGCGAAAGCGCGGCCATCGCCGCGGTGATCGGCTTTCTTCTCCATGGTCAGGTAATAAACACCCAGCACCATGTCTTTGGATGGGGAAATGATCGGTTCACCATCCGCAGGCTTGAGCAGGTTCTTTGAAGCGAGCATCAATTCGCGCGCTTCTGTCACCGCCTTTTGTGAAAGCGGAACATGGACAGCCATTTGATCGCCGTCAAAGTCCGCATTGAAAGCTGTGGTGACGAGCGGGTGAAGTTGAATCGCAGAGCCTTCGATGAGGATCGGCTCAAAAGCTTGAATACCCAAACGGTGCAACGTAGGAGCACGGTTCAGCAAAACTGGGCGGTCACCGATCACGCCTTCGAGAGCTTCCCAAACTTCGGGACGGTTGCGCTCGATCAAACGGCGCGCACCTTTGACATTCGCTGCATAATTGTTTTGCACGAGGCGGGCAATCACGAATGGACGGTAAAGTTCCAGCGCCATGCTCTTGGGCAGACCGCATTGATTCAATTTCAACTGCGGGCCAACCACGATCACAGAACGACCAGAATAATCCACACGCTTGCCAAGCAAGTTGCGGCGGAAGCGACCCTTTTTACCCTTGAGCATATCGCTCAAGGATTTGAGTTCGCGGCGTCCGCGGCGGGAAAGAGCTTTGCCGCGCTGGCTGTTGTCGATGAGGCTGTCAACAGCTTCCTGCAACATGCGCTTCTCGTTGCGGATAATGACATCCGGTGCGCCGAGCTCAAGCAATCTCTTAAGACGGTTATTGCGGTTGATCACGCGGCGATACAGATCATTGAGATCGGAAGTCGCAAAGCGGCCGCCATCCAACTGAACCATCGGGCGCAAGTCGGGAGGGATCACAGGCAGAACAGTCAGGATCATCCACGCAGGGCTGTTGCCGGAACGGCGGAAGGCTTCCACAACCTTCAAACGGGTTGTGGACTTCTTGCGCTTCTGCTTGCTCTTGGTGGTGCGGACTTCATGCCAGAGTTCTTCAGATAGTTTATCGAGGTCAAGGCGTTCAAGAATGTCAAAGAAGGCTTCGGCGCCCATATCGGCGCGGAAGACCTGTCCCCAACGCTGCTTGAGTTCACGGTAGCGGATTTCGCTGAGGAATGTGAAGGGGCGAAGTTCCAACAGTTCATCGCGCAGGCGTGAGGATTGATTCGACGAGACGGAGGTTTGATTCTCCAGTTCGCTGCGCAGTGCTTCCATATCCTGGTCAGCTTGCGCTTTGATGGCTGCAGACTGGGTTTTGAGAGCGTCTACTTCACGAAGTTTCTTGTCCTTCAACTCATTCTCCAGAGCTTCCATTTTCTTCTGGACGGTCTTTTGAATAAGCGTGATGTGTTTGCTGGCAACTTTGTCGTTGGCATCGATGATCTTCTCACCGGTCGATTCGAAGACAACGGTTTTCTTCGCGGGTTCACCCATCTGGTCTTGAAGTTGTTTCTCCAACTTCTGGCCTTCCTTGATGATGGGATCCATCTGCTCGGCGATACCTTCATCGTAACCCTGCTCGAGCAAAGCTTGCCTTTGCTTGAGCTCGGTGATCTTCTGATCGCGCTTGGTCTTGATCTCAGCAATGCGGGAATTCACATCCGCGGCTTGTTCACGCTCAGAGACGGAAATTTCATCCTCAAGGCGCTGGAGGGCTTTCTTGCGGGCTTCCTCATCCACATAGGTGACGATGTATTGAGCAAAATACAAAACACGGTCCAGATTGCGGCGGGACACATCCAACAACATGCCCATCTGAGATGGGATACGGCGGGTGTACCAAATGTGCGCAACCGGGGTCGCAAGGGCAATGTGACCCATGCGTTCACGGCGAACAGCGGAGCGGGTTACTTCCACGCCGCATTTATCACAAGTGATGCCTTTGTATCGGGGGTTCTTATATTTACCGCAATAGCATTGCCAATCGCGGGTGGGGCCGAAGATGGCTTCACAAAACAGTCCATCCTTCTCTGGCCGCAAACGACGGTAGTTGATTGTTTCAGGTTTCAGTACCTCGCCATACGACCATGACAAAATCGTTTGAGGTGATGCAAGGCTGATACGGAGTGCAGTCAATCCCTTGGTTTCCACTGGATTCTCTCCTAAAAAAAGATTACGAATTAAAAGTCTCTATAGCGTGTAGTCGCTTAATATCAGAGACAAACAAAGGCAAGCGCTTCGAGAATATTTCCTCAAGCGCTTGCTGTGTATAGCTCGTTTTTTTATATCCAACAGGACGATTATACGCACGTCGGGCACGCCCGTCAAGGGTGTTAACGATAGAAGAGACCACGACTTTAAAGCTGATTTGCGCCTCTTTCAGTACTTTCAGCCTGATTCTACGACCACAGCATTTTCAAAACGAAAAGAGAAAAAATCTCTCCGCAGCTTATTAAGAGCCCTTTTATGGCGTCGGCGTCTCACTCGGAAGAATCAAAGGCGTATCTGTTGGTATGACAATCGTCTGCGTAGGAGTCTCGGTTGGGAAGAGGGTGGGAGTCTCTGTCGGCGTCAGTGTTGGTGTCGATGTTGGTACAGGCAGGCTGAGGTTAAGTCGGAGGCGTTTATCCACTTCCGCTTTATCGCCGATCAAGGTCAGACGCAAAGTCACAATGCCGTTTGGAACATTGTTCAAACTCCAGGTGGTGAAAGTGCCGTCTTTGACCGGGCTATTGCTTTCGCCTAAAACGAGCCACGAACCTGGCTCTTCTCCCTGCCCATACTCCAGAATCCATTTCTTAAATCCTTCAGTGGCGTCGGCAGTGCCTTTGATCTCAAGAGATGGGGAGGAAATTACCTGTCCATCATTCAAGTTGATCTCAAGAATAGGTTGAGGATCACCCTGCTTGCATTCGCGTTCAGGCGCGTAATATGGGTTGCTTGGGAAACTGTTATCTTCAAGCCAGGCTTTTCCATCGCCAGTCTCAAACCATTCACGTGCCCATTTATCGGTAACATTCAAGACAAGTTCCTCTTCGCTTGGACCTTTGCATGCGTCAGAAGCCTGAAAGCCTGACCATAAATCGATCCTGATGCGACGCGCCAAATCCTGACTTGGCGGCAGGGGAAGTTGATCGAAAGCAAAGATTTCAGTATATTGCGAACCGCAAAAACTGGACGGCTCTGTCCCTGAGAGTCGGCAAACAACTTTATCGACAATGCCGTTCGGGCGGTTGAATGGAGTCGGCGCGCCGTTGGTAACGTACGGCACGGCAAATTCCATGAACTGTGACCAAACAGGGGCAGCGCCGCTCAGGCCTGACGAACTAATCATGGGTGTGTAATCGGCATTCCCCACCCAGACACCAGCGACAAGATCCGGGGTGTAGCCCATGGTCCAATTGTCGCGGATATCGTTGGTGGTACCTGTCTTTGCTGCAACAGGAAAGGATAAGTGCAGCGCGGAGTTTCGGCCAAAGGTGTAGGAACGGGCGTCATTATCCGAAAGGATGGATGAGATGAGATAGGCATGTTCGGCGCGAATGACCTGTTCACCTTCTGATGGTTTGTATTCGTAAATGATGTCACCGGCAAAGTTGGTGATCTTGAGAATGGCAACAGGCGGCACCTTTTTTCCGCCGTTCGCAAAGACGGAGTACGCGGAGGTCATGTCAATCAAGCTGACATCACCTCCACCGAGAGTGAGAGAAAGGCCGTAGTCATTGCGGGTCAATGAAGTGATGCCAAGCCTTTCCGCCATGCTGATCATACCTTCTTTTTCAGGGGTATTTGGGTCATCATAAATGCCGACAAATTCCAAAGCTTTGACAGCAGGAATGTTGAAGGAATTGGCGAGCGCCAATCGGACGGTCAAACCGCCATGGAACCTGCCATCGTAGTTCCTCGGCTCATACGGCGGATTGGCGCCATCCGGGAATTTCGTAGGGACGTCCCATATCCATGTGGAAGGCGTCCAGCCTTTTTCAAACGCAGCAACATAGGTGATTGGCTTGATCGATGATCCCGGCTGACGGGTAGGGCTGATCGCCATGTTGATCTGGCCGGAAATCGCTGCGTTGTTGAAATCCGGAGAGCCAACCATTGCCAATATTTCGCCTGTTGACGGGCGGATTGACACCAATGCGCCGTTCTTAGTATTGTTTTCCGCCATGGCAGTGACTTGGTTTGTGACAAGTTCTTGAGCACGGTCTTGCAGAACCGGATCCAGCGTGGTGTAAACGGTGAAACCGGAACGATAGATGGTTTGCGCATCGTACAACTCTTCCAACTGTGCGCGGACAAAATTAACCCAATGTGGATATTTTGAGTCAAACGAAAGCGGTCGATACGCATAGGATTTCATATCATTCGCAGCCTGGGTGGCTTGAATGGGATCCACACAAACAGGCTCGGGGCTGTTACTGACCTTAATACATCCATCCGTTGAACTTAACTCGAACATCAACACCAACACCTGCTGTTGGCGAAGAAGTGTAACGTCCGGGTTAGTGTAAATATCATACACAGCGGGAGATTGAGGCAACCCTGCGAGAAATGATGCTTCACCCAGCGTCAAGTCTTTGGCGGATTTCCCGAAGTATGTTTCAGCGGCAGCCTCCACACCATAGGCGAGGTTGCCGTAATAAATTTCATTCAGGTAAAGTTCCAGGATATCATCCTTGGTATAGCGGCGAGTGATCTCTGCAGCAAGAATGATCTCGCGCGCCTTGCGTGTGACTGTGCGTTGGCTGCGCTCTTCAGGCGAAAGCAAAAGTGCACGCGCCAATTGCTGGGTAATCGTGGATGCGCCGCCTCCCTGCCCGCCTGTAACATAGTTCTGCCACAATGCACGCGCAATGGCAACCGGGTCAAAACCCGGGTTGCTGTAAAACTCCTTGTCTTCGGTTGCTATGGTGGCCGCAATTAGATTTGGCGAAATCTCCTCCAATGGAATGTAGGTGCGGCGTCCGGCAGTGGGGTCGAGAAGTTCATATAACACCTGTCCATTGCGGTCGAGGATGCGGGTGGTTTCAAATTGTGAGGCTTTGTTACGCAGGTCACCCGAGTCTGGGAGGGTGCTGGCAATGGAATAGTATTGATAAACGAAGATCGATCCCAAGCAAAGGCCCACAAGTACAAGCAGGAAGGCAGAGATGATCAATCCGCGCAGGAAACAGCCGGTTTTTCCTTGCAGAAAATTTCCCAGGGATGAAAACCTGTCTAAAAATGATGGCGCGGGGGAGGGCGCCTCATACGCAGGCTGTGAGTAGGTTTGTTGATATTGTTGTGGACGCTGGCTTACAGGCTGTTGATAGATGGGGCGCTGACTAGCCGGCTGGTACGCTGCTGGCGTGACTCGCGTGCCTTCCAGGTCAATTTCGTCCACGCGGCGCGGCAGGGGCATGTTGTCTTTGTCTAACGCGGGGCGGGTAAAGACCGGGGTAGTGCCATCCGTCTTGGGAGAATCAGGTGTCGGCGGAGTTTGAGGCGTGGGGTTTAAGTCGGCGCGAGTTTCTTCTTCGGATTTTAAAAGTCGGCGTAATCTATCGTTGTCTTCGTTACTCATTTGTATAACCTGTCTGTTTCCGTCACAACGGGAAGCGATGACGAAAAATAATTACTTCGGTTTACTTAATACCAGTAAATTCAGCGTGCCCTTCTGGCAGACTTCGTCGTTTTGATTGCGGACTTCAACAACTGCGATCAATGCGCCTGCGCCAATGCGCGGCAAAGCTTTGGTTTCAGAAATGGTCAACAAGGCATGGACGGTATCACCAATAAAAAAAGGTTTGACGAACTTCCACTCCTGGATCTCGCGGAAAGCAAGCACCGTGCCTTCAAGCAAACCGGTCTGCATGATGAGTCCCACAGAAATGGACATGCCCAGCAAACCATGCGCTATACGCTGACCGAATTGGGTTTTGCTCGCAAAAGCTGCGTCCGTGTGGATTTGGTTATAGTCACCCGTTAATCCTGCGAAGGAAAAAATCGCGTCTTCGCTGATGGTGCGTCCTGCAGTTTTTATATTTTGTCCCGCTGTGAATTCTTCAAAGTAAAGTCCGGCCATGATTCTCTCCTCAATATGTATTCGC
>JACZJB010000102.1 GCA_014860805.1 Anaerolineales bacterium | reverse complement strand
TTTTTGGCTGGGACTAATGAAACGCGATCTACGCAAGTATATGAAAGACACGAACACGCGCATTTTGATCGGCGCGTTTGTTATGCTGTTTGTCATCGGCATTGGCTTGATCTGGGCGATCTATGGCTTTGGCGCGGCAGTCACCGCTTTCTTTTGCCTGCTTGGTGCCTTCGTGCCGATCGGATTAATTTTTCTCTCCCTCTTCGGGTTGGATTGGATCGTCAAACGTGCAAACCGTGATTAATGCAAATACTATTTCCTTCAATGATTGGACGTTGCGGGTGCGCCCTTCATCTGCTGAATCTCCGCGCCTTTTAGTGATGGTCCACGGTTGGACGGGCGACGAGAATTCCATGTGGGTTTTTACGCGCAGACTTCCATCCGATTATTGGATTATTGCGCCGCGAGCGCCTCATGCCGCCGAATCAAAAGGATTCTCCTGGCGGCCGCCTCAAGCTGGGACCTTTGGCAGGCCCAGTCTCGAAACGCTTTTGCCTTCCGCTGAAGCATTGATCAGCCTCATAGATGAGTATGCAGCTTCGGTTAAGGTGGAAGCGCGGCAATTTGATTTGATCGGATTCAGCCAGGGTGGGGCGATGGTCAATGTGGTCGGATTGTTATATCCGCAGCGTATCCGCAAGATAGGTGTGTTGGCAGGTTTTCTTCCTTCCGGGCTGGAAGATGTTATTGAAAGGAAGCCTCTCGCCGGTAAGAATGTTTTTGTGGCGCATGGCACACAAGATGAACTGGTGCCGGTGGACCGCGCCCGCGCGTCCATGCAGGAGTTGGAGCGGGCTGGGGCGCAGATCACGTATTGCGAAGATGATGTGGCGCACAAATTGAGTTCGAATTGTTTGCGCGCATTGGAAAATTATCTGGCGAGTTGAGAAATTAATCTTATTCTCACCAGCCCGTTGACGCTCTTTTTGTTTGAAGGTATGCTTGTCCAGCAATTCATTATTTTATCAAGGTGAAGCATGAAGAAATTGGTCTCACGACGTGACTTTCTAAAATTGGCAGGGATGGGCCTGGGCGCAATAGCGTTCAAGCCATACTATCTCCCTGAGCTTGAAAGGTTATATACGCCAAAGCGCCTGCCGCAATTCCCGGCTAGTGAAATTATTGGGCGTGTGACAGACCCCGATGTCGATCTGCGCAGCCGCCCCACCAATGATCCGGGCTTGAATACTTCCATTGCCAAATTAGGCGCAGACACATTAGTGGAGTGGGGCCGCGAGGTAATTGGAAATGTCATTGGAGGTTTGGCAAACCAGCGTTATGTCGAAACGCCGCAGGGCTATGTGTACGGCTCTGTGGTTCAGCCAACTCGTAATTTACCGAATGTGCCTGTTGCAGAAATGCCTGCTGGTCAAGCCGGTTTTTGGGCGGAAGTGACCGTCCCTTATGTTGATTTGACTCATGAGGGTGTGGTTGCTTCTCCCTGGCTGCAAGACCACATTACTTACAATTTTCCTCCGCGCCTGTATTATGGGCAGGTGGTGTGGATCGACCAGATCCGCCAGAGCAGTGGTTTCGTGGAGTACCGCTGGAATGAAGACGCTTATGGCAAGGGCTATGGTTATGGCGGCGGCTATGGTGAGTTCTATTGGTTTGATGGCGCTGCCGTAAAAATCCTCACCGAAGCAGAAGTTGCGCCCATCAGCCCGGACTTTAATCCCGATGAAAAGACGATTTCTGTGAATCTGGATTACCAAACTCTTTCTTGTTTTGAAGGCAAGAATGAAGTCTTCTTTTGCCGTATTTCCAGCGGAAAAGCCTATGACCCGATCACGGGTGCAATTTCAGATGAATTTGCCACACCCGCTGGAAATTTAATCACTCACTGGAAGATCGTTTCCAAAAATATGACAGCAGGTTCTGCCCAGGCAGGCTATTCCACACCTGCGGTTCCGTGGAACACATTTATCAGCGGCGAAGGAATTGCCATCCATGGCGCGTTTTGGCACAATGCCTTTGGTGAGAAGCGTTCCCACGGCTGTATTAATGTAACTCCCGAACATGCCAAGTGGATCTTCCGCTGGACGACTCCTTATGTATCCCTTGCTCAAAGCGAATTACGCATGTCCCTTCCCGACCATGGGACGATCGTTTTGTCCTCAGAGACGAAGTTCTAACGCTCAGTCGGTCCCGTTGCTGTGATCATATGCTTTCTCTAAAGGTGTTAAAAAATTATGGAAATTTCCCAAATTAGTGTCTGGCTTGCTTTTCTGGCGGGGCTGGCTTCCTTTCTCTCTCCCTGTGTATTTTCCCTTGTGCCTGCTTATGTAGGCTACCTTGGTGGGCGAGCCGCAGGCTCAGGAGACCAGCCCAATCGCTGGCTCACCTTTAGTCACGGCGTTGCCTTTGTGCTTGGCTTTAGTACGGTATTCGTTCTGCTCGGCGTGGCGGCTTCCTTTGCAGGCGGCCTGTTATATGACCTGCGTTTTTGGCTGGCAAAAATCGGCGGCGTGGTCGTCATCATCTTTGGTTTACACATGATCGGCGTTTTCCACATTCCTTTCCTTGCTTATGACACCCGCGTACAAGAAGCCCCAGACCCCAAAATGGGATACCTTTCCTCTGCGCTGATGGGGGTGTTCTTCTCGGCAGGCTGGTCCCCATGTGTGTAGGACCTGTCCTCGGCGCGATCCTGACCCTTGCGATCAATGGCGGGTCAGTTTCCCTTGGCGCAACCTTGCTGACATTTTATTCAGCGGGTTTGGCCATTCCCTTTTTGCTGGCCGCTTTGGGCATTGGCTGGGTG
>JACZJB010000009.1 GCA_014860805.1 Anaerolineales bacterium | reverse complement strand
GTATATAACTTCACTTAATTTTATATTAAGCGTACTGCTGTAGCCAATGCAATCGCGTATTCTTTCCCAATTATACGATGTGTCTGGCAATTTAGATCTTGCAATTTCATCTAATGGCTTTTTTAGAAAATCATCCTGCTTATTCCTGCTTTCATATGCCAACTCCAAGAGATGCTTGAAAAATATTACTGTAAATTTATCGCAATGGTCATTGACCACTTTCTTGAATTCCGGTTCTGTCCTCCACTTCCGCAATAGACCATAGGAAACCCCCAGGAGTCCTGCTACCTCCCTAAGATCGTTATTCACCAATGCGAGAAGACTCGCATGATACTTAACCGTTGAAAACCCGATCCGGTCCCCTCTCGGGGTTCCCTGGCGATGGGGTTCCCGATAGTTAGCCAGTTCATTCCGAATAAACTCTATGAGCAGACTTTGCTGCATCCTCGATAGCCTCCACTATGGTAACCCTATAATATAAGAGTTACCATTGTCAAGGATTTTCAATCCATGGCAAGAAGAAGGGAATGGCAGGCGACAACCCGTTCAGTTATTCACGGTCCTCATGCGTTTAAGTAATCGAGGGAAAGCGGCATCGTGTCACTCGCGTTCGGGCCTCCGGCCATTCGCCAGAATCATTGGGCGCTCTAAAATTAAATCATGACCCATGGTGGAGTTAACACTGAGGACTGACGGGTAACCATCCCGAAGGTCTAATTCAGTTTGGCAGGCAAGCGGCTTTCACTCGATTATATATTCGCCCTGCTTCCGGGATCGTCTGATGATCCGGTAACCGTTCCAGGAATTTCGGCAAATACTTGAGGCTTAAGATCTCAACCCCCTTCGCTTTCCCCCGTACTTTGACGTACGCATTAGTAAACAGGATGATCGGCTCTGCTTTTAGAGTAATTCCCCACCCTTGGAGAACATTTCGGACGGCAAAGCACTCGGCCCAGGCTTGGTTTAAAAAATCCTTTTCAAAAGGGCGATTACCCCTTAGAAGTTTTTCTCCATCAAAGGTGACGTCTCCCTTGTGGCTCTTTGTCTCTAAAGTAAATATTCCTTTTGTATTGATGAGTACATGATCAATATTCCCTTTTCCGGAATTAAAATCATGGATAATAAAATTTCCTTCCGGCAAAGAATTCAGGAAATCTCCAACCTTTTCTTCTGCAACTGCCCCCCTATCGGCATGTTTCGCCCGATCAATTACGTTGGCCCCCTTTTTTTCAAGATATTTAATGAATAGTATAAATCCTGCGCCAACAGCCATTGTACCGGGGAGACCTAAAGAGACGATGTTCCGTACGTTGTTTGCGTAGATATAGATCCCGAGCCAGAGCAGGACCAATATGGAGAGCGCAACAACATATCGGTAGGCGGCCATTTTCCGTGTACTTCCGCCGGCAATATTCGCCACAGTCGCTCGTTTTCTCACCTCAGGTTGCATGCTCATTATCAGTTCTCCCATTGTCATTTGGATCTATCCCTCATATCGGCAAATGCGGAGTAAATCTTAACGAGATCCAACAGGCAACCATCCTGATGGTCAAAGATTTAAAGGTCGTAGAGTTTTTCATTTAGTGGTCTAACCACGACAGCCACTGTCGTACTGAAGTCCGATGATTATTCAGCCGATGAATGATTTGATCTCATTGAGCATAATCAATATGATAAAAATGCTCTTTTTTCCTTGGCGTCCATCGTCTGACCTAAAGGAGTCCCGTGGCGGTCTTGATCCCCGAGGACATTAGCGCGATGGCAGTTCCCTCCGGGGAACGGAAATTCCATTCTTTTCTGAAAATCCTCTTCGAATCCCGCCCCGACGTCATCGGGTGGCACTCCGTCCGCGTCTGCGGAAAAGAGATCGACTTCGCCCTGCTTCTCCCCGGCATCGGCCTCTTCGTCATCGAGGTGAAAGACTGGAAGCATAGAAATATCCTTTCGACCGGCCCTGCCGACTTCATCCTCCGCACGGAACAAGGGGAGGAGACGAAGATCAGCCCGTACGTCCAGGCCCGCGAGTGCGGGTACAAGGTCCGGGAGGGGATCCAGCGGGAACCGCTCCTTTGCCAATCCTCCGGTCCGAAAAAAGGAAAGCCTATTTTGCCAGTCGGGCATATCGTCGTCTTCGCTACTATCCCGGGCAAGAAGGCCCAGGCCGGCCCGCATGCCGCCCGTCTCGACCCGCAGTCAACGCTCTTCGAGGAGGATCTTGCCAACGACGGCCCGTATCTTGCGCATCCGAAGGAGGGGCTCAAGACGTTCCTCGAATTTGCGCGGCGTGCACTTCCGATAGCCTTTCCCTCTCCGACCTTGTCCGGTCCGCAAGTCGAAGCGCTCAAAAAGAGAGTCTTCTCGGACAGCGTCATCAAGATGGTTGATCCCACCCAGCGCAGGCAGTCCCGCAAGGTGGGCGAAGTGGCGATGGACCATCTTCAGGAGAAGTACGCCCGGGAGATCGGCGGCGGCCCCCGCTTGTTGAAAGGTGTCGCCGGCAGCGGAAAGACCCTGGTCCTCCTCCAGAGGGCGATCTACAAGGCGAGGTACGATCCCTCCGCCAAACGGATCCTTTTCACCTGTTACAACCTGTCGCTGGCGAACCACGTTCGGGACATGGTCGAGCACAACGTTCCGGAGGACCGCCGCGCCCGCATTAACGTGAAGCCGTTTTTTGACCTGTGCGGGGATATCCTCTCCGAGATCGTGGAGCAGGAAGGGAAAAATACGGAGTATTACGATGACATCGTTTCCCGCGCCGGAGCCCGCGTGGTGGATATGCCGGAAAACGAGAAGTACGACGTCATCCTCCTGGACGAGGGGCAGGACTTTTCCCCCGCGATGTTCCACGTCGTCCTGTCGCTTCATCGCCCGGAGCGCGATGACATCATGATCGCCTTGGACACCGAACAGGACCTCTACGGCCGGTTCTCCCTGAAGAAGATGGGGATCGATTTCCGTGGCCGGACTCACATGCTTCCTTCCTCATATCGCTCCACGCAGCAGATCTTCGAATACGCCCATCGGTTGACGGGAAAGGCGCTTCCCCCGGCGGTGGACTCGGAAACTGGACAGATGTTCGTCTTCCCCCAGTATGCCGGAAGAACGGGTTCGGCCCCCATTGTGGAAACGTTCCCGGATCCGGATCGACTCGTCAGCCACCTGGTGACGGAGATCCGGCACCATATTCAGGCGGAGAAAATTCCACCCGCCGAGATCGGGATTCTGTATCTATCGAAGAGAAGGGGAACAGAGCCGACCGGGGGTGCCGCAAGCACAGGCGGAAAAAAAACACTTCAATCGTTCGAACAGCTCAAGGGGATGGTAGGGCCTGCGATGGAGGAGAAGTCTCTTCCCAACCGGATTACCTCATCCCTGAAAGGTGCTGGTATACCGGTGAACTGGTTCACGGAGAACAGCGCGGCGAAGCAGTCGTTCGACCTTCACGAGCCAACGGTAAAGATCGGCACGATACACAGCGCCAAGGGGCTGGACTTTGAAGTGGTGTATTTGATTGATGCAACGGGCAATCCAGTTGGGCCCCCATCGAAGGGCGTCTTTGGAGATGATGCTGCACAAAAGTACCGGAACCTTCTTTTCGTTGGGTGCACGAGGGCAAGAGACCAATTATTTGTCCTAATTGGAAGTTATAAATAATGTCCAGGATTTTGACCCATTGAGAGACCAGAATCCGCATTACATGGGGCACCGGCGACGACTTCGTGAGCGCTTCCTCAAGGCCGGTTTAAACGGTTTTGCCGACTATGAGGTCGTCGAACTCCTGCTGACCTTGGCAATTCCCCGCTCGGACGTCAAGCAGCCCGCGAAGGCGTTGATTGCTCGTTTTGGATACCTCAGGGGCATCCTGGATGCCCCGCTCGAAGAGTTGCAGAAGGTCAAGGGCATTGGGGCGGTCACTCCGGTTGCGCTCCAGATCATCCGCGCGGCGGCGGCGCAATATCTCCAACAGTCAGCCGAGGGTGCCGAGTCGTTGGCCGACCCGGAACGGCTCTTGGCATTCTGGCGCATGCGCATCGGCTCGCTGCGCGATGAGGTGTTCGAGGTGGCTTATCTCAACACAGGCTACCGCCTGCTCCGCGACGGTGTGGACCGGCTTGAAGAGGGGACGATCGACCGAGCCGCCGTTTACCCTCGCCGAGTCGTGGAGAATGCCATCAAGCGCGGAGCTGCCGCGCTGATCCTTGCACATAACCATCCCAACGGCCACGTGCAGCCGAGCGAGCAGGACAAAACTCTGACTCGCGCGCTCGTTCTTGCGGCGGAGACCGTTCATCTCAAGATCCTAGACCACATGATCGTCTCGCCTGACGAGGTGTACAGCTTTCGGAAGGCTGGGCTGCTGTGACCATCGCGCCCGCCATCCTCGAACATTACCCGGACCTCAACGACGCCCAGCGTGAAATTGTGGGACATGGAGATGGGCCTCTCCTCGTTATTGCTGGCCCAGGGTCTGGGAAGACGTACTGCATCGTTCTGGGAGCGCTCAACTTGCTTCTGCTCGGGAAAGCCAAGTCTAGGGAGATAGTCCTCTGCACATTCACTGAAAAGGCGGCCTTTGAGATGCGGGACCGGCTTGCGGCGACCGCTCGGACTGTCGGCTACACAGGGGACCTTTCGGAGCTGACAGTGTCGACCATCCACGGATGGTGTAACCGGCTGCTGACCCAACATCGGCACCGCACCGAATTGGGACACAACTTCGAAACCCTCGACGAGCTTACTCAGCTCCTCTTTATCTTTGACCACTTCGAGGAGATCGTTGGGCCACTTGTCAATGACCTCTACCTTGGCCGTTGGAAAACGCGTTGGACCGCGATCGAAGGTGCGAGGAGGTACTTCGACAAGATCACAGAGGAGCTGATCGACCCAACACGAGTCTCAGCATCCCTCGATCCGTTCCTTGGGACGGTCGGTCGCGCATACCTCGCCTACCGGCAGGCACTATTTACAAATAACCGGGTGGATTTCGCTCATATGCAGCGGATAGTGGTCGACCTACTAGGAAATAAGACTGTGAGCGATGCAGTTACAAGGACCATCCGGTATGTATTCGTGGACGAGTATCAAGATACGAATTACGTGCAGGAGCAGCTCCTGCTCAAACTATCCTCTGGAACCGGTAACATCTGCGTTGTTGGTGACGAGGACCAGAGTCTCTACCGCTTCCGCGGCGCGACGGTTCGCAACATCCTTGAGTTTACGCAGCGAGTGCATGAATGCGCGGTGGTAAAACTTACGACGAACTACCGTTCGCACCCAGACATCATAAGGCGCTATGACCGATGGATGGCATCGGCGAATTGGTCCAACCCGGGCGGTGTACCGTTCCGCTTCCAAAAAACCATTGAGCCGGACCCGACAACCGAGCATCCGACCTACCCAGCCGTATTCGCGATCTGGGGGCAAGACCAGCGTGATGAGGGCAATCGTTTTGCCGATCTTGTGAAGTATCTTAAGGCTAACGCCGTGATTGACGATTACAGCCAAGTAGCCCTCTTTCTGCACAGCGTGAGGCAGGATCACAGTGGCCCGTATCTCCAAGCTCTCCATGATCAAGGGATTCCCGCTTTCTGCCCACGCGCCCGAACCTACTTCGAGAACGTAGAGATCCGTGACTTGGTGGCCTGTTTTACCATCATCTTCGGCTGGCATGGCGAAGGCCGCGGTCAAGTCGCCGGGGCGGTTGCCGACCTTGCAGCTTATGTGGACAGCGCCATCGTCCAGCTTGCCGGGCGCTTTGGGGCCCAGGATCCACTGGGGCGCGCCTTGCGTGCCTGGACCGAAGAGATTGCCGCTCTGAAGGAAGGCGAATCCCTCGATGTCCGCCCAGCTGACTACCTCTACCGCCTGCTCGCGTTCGACCCTTTCTTGAGTGTTGTCCAGAACGAGAACGCAGCGCGCAATATTGCAATCTTCTCGCAACTTATCAACGTCTTTCAAGCGTACTATCACTACACCGTCATCACGCATCGCAATCGCGAGTTTCTGCGCTTACATTTCTTCAATAGCTTCTTGCGCCTCTTGCACGATGGTGGGATCAATGAATATGAGGACCCGGATCAACCCTTCCCCAAGGGCCACGTCCAGGTGATGACTATTCACCAAAGCAAGGGGCTTGAGTTCCCTGTCGTCGTTGTCGGCTCGCTTTCGCAACAACTTTCAAGCCAAAAACAGGTCGACCGCGACCTAGGTCCCTTCTACCATAGGCCGCCATTTGAACCGGAGACTCGCATCACTCTCTTTGATCGTATGCGGCTGCATTATGTGGCCCTGTCGCGGGCTCAGAAGGTGTTGGTGCTTACTGCGCATGAGACGCCGAAGAATCACTTCACAAGCATCTGGCAGGGGCTGCCCCAGTGGCCCTATGTCGAGAAGGAGCTGCTCGCCGCCCAGAACTTCGCGCTGCGCGAGCGGATGACAGTAAAGAAGACGTACAGCTTTACTGGGGACCTCAAGATCTACGAGACCTGTCCCCGTCAGTATCAGTTTTTCCGTGAATATAACTTCACACCCTCCCGTTCGGCAGTGATTTTCTTCGGGCTACTGGTGCACCAGGCTATCGAGGAAATCCACCGTATTGCGATTGATGGGAAGCTCACCGAATTGGACGAGACAAGGATCCGCGAGGTATTCGAACGCTCATTCAGGTTTCTCTGTCTGAGCGATGTGCGCCCGGTAGGAGGTGCCGCAAAGAAAGCTGCCTTTACACAGGTAATGAATTACTTCCGGCAAAATTACGAAGAGATGCAGCGGGTCATCCAAACCGAAGTGGATGTATCAGTAGAGAAAGACGGCTACATCCTTACCGGAAAGGTGGACTTGCTCATGGGCAGTGACGGCAAACTGGAGCTGCTAGATTTCAAGACTTCCGAGCGGAGCACCAATCCTGCGCTTCTCATCAGCTACGAAGACCAACTTTGTACTTATGCTCACGTTCTTGAGCGGCGCCATGGTAAGCGCCCTGAGCGGCTGTTACTCTACTGGACTGCAGAACCGGATAAGGTTGACGCCTTGATGGAGATCCCGTATCGGCATGAAAAGGTGGAAGCGGCAGGGCACAGGTTCGACCAGGTGGTGGCCCGAATTCAGGATAGAGACTTCAATATATCCAATTTGCCAGAAACAAAGGTGTGCAAGGAATGTGACATACGATCATATTGTATATCCAACGGAGTCCTGAAATGAGCGAAATAAAGTACCTTTCCAGAGGCATCGACTACTTAGGTAATTTGGGTAAAGATTTGCGTAATTTGCAGGGTTTCAAGACGCTTGCACATGAGCTCATACAGAATGCGGATGATGTGCCGGATGCGACATCTATGAGCTTTGACGTATCTGATTCAGCGCTTGTAGTGGATAACGATGGAACTTTCAGCGATTGCGGGCAAGTAGAGCGTTCTGAGTGTCCCTGGAAGGAGAATCCGGAGAAAGCACACCGTTGTGATTTTCACCGTTTTCGGTATGTCGCCGCGGGCGATAAACGAGCAGAGGAAGGGACTACAGGCGCATTTGGGATTGGGTTCATCGCAGTTTACCAAATCACGGATTATCCCGAGCTAATTTCGGCAACGCGGCACTGGATCTTGCATGAGGATAAAGCAGAAGCTGAGCGCATTGGCGTATGTCCAGGATGCGATAAATGTAACGCCCTTGGATTGCCAAAGACGCGTTTCGTCCTACCATGGGCTCTTGATCCGAACTCGACTCTCCGTCAAAAGCTGGGTGCCGAGGCGCTATCTCAAGTAGGCAAAGAAGCGCTGTTAGAGGAACTTGAGAAGTCATTGCCGCTCGCTATGCTATTCCTGAAACGATTGCGAACAGTCGAACTTAGAAAAAACGGATATATGCATCGTATTTATCAACGGCTCGATGAAGGCAATAGTCTGATCCTCAGCTATGGCGACAAGGTTAATGACTGTGTTTGGCATTTAATCCGTGGGGATTTTTCCGATGTAGCCGAATCCTTGCGTGCTGCACATCCGACTCGAATTGAAAAGAAACGTACCGCGAATGTCACGATTGCGATACCGGCTGATACTCATTGTGCCGGACTGCTCTGCGCATACCTTCCGACTGAGCAGAATACTGGCTTCCCATTCCACATCAACGCAGATTTCTTTCCAACGAGTGATCGCAAACGGGTAATCATGGGTGCCGACTATCAGGCTGATTGGAATCGCAATGCCCTTAGAGGTGCGGCAAGCGCTCTTGCAGCTGAGATACCGCAGCTGCCTTCGGTCCTTGGGCCAAGATATTTTTGGAATCTGCTTGACGCTGTTAAGAAAATTGCAGATGTGGAGAGTAAGCAGGACGGGGACCAGGGCTTGGGGTCCTTCTGGGGAATAGTGGCCCCTAGTCTGAAAACGGCAAACATTATCTACACAACCAAAAAAGAGTGGAGCGCTCCAGACTGCTGTCACTTGTTGTTGCAGAAGGAAGAAGCAACGGCGATCCCAGTCCTCGAGAAGTTGGGATTCAATATAGTCCACGAAGATCTGCGCCCCTATCAGGGTCTTCTTAGAAGCGAATCGGTTGGCGTACCAGTCCTGGACATCCGTACAGTCTGCTTTGCTTTGTCGAAGGCTGGCCTTGATCGACCTCTACAGCGGAATGAATTGCCCGCGTTGGTTGCAGACGATGAATCCCTGAATAACATATGGGCGGAGATCGCACGGCTTTTCGACCGTCAGCAACGGAATACCAAACTTCGATTAGAAGACGAACGTCATTTGAAAGACGCGGTAATCGCACCGGCGATGGGCAGCGTACTCGTACCGTGTAAGGACGCATATGTCTCCGATTCGGAAACGGTTGGCCTTTTTAAGCCGCTTTTTCCGAAGATAGCGTGGCTAGAAGATAATCCTAATTTCAAACCCCTTCGCGATCTCTGTCCGACTTTCGGTGTCTCAGCAGCAATCAGCGCGCTGGAATCGATTAGTAAGGAAGATATTGTGAATGCATGGAAGACAGAACGTCTCGATATTAAGAAACTGTTCGCTTGGTTCGAAAACCGAAGACAGGAAATCATTGGATACGCAGAGGTTAAACGGAAGATCGCGAATCTTTCCATCTTTCCAAGTTCAGGGAACCTGCAAACGCTTGCGGAGGTCGCGCTGCCCGGAAATTTCGATGATCACCTGGGTCTAGCGGAAATAGTCGATCTTGCTGCAACTGACGGACGCCGTGAATTTCTACAAGATTTGGGAATGAAGACGCTGGACTTCAAGGTATACGCAGGGCGTCTGCCTGAAGCATTGAAAAGGCCAGACATCACAATTGAGAAGCGTCGTCAGGTCGTAGCTCTATTGGCAAAACGAATCGGAGAAATCCAGGACGATTTAGCTGTGCGAACGGCTTTGGCGTTAGCTCCTCTCATAGAATGCACTGACGGCGAATTTCATATGGCGGGAGTCTGTTACTTCGACGGGGATGCTGTTCGTGATTGCCTTGGGGGAAGAGCTTATATTGCTGTCGTTCCTGTTGCACAAGGTGCAGCGTTTCATCGCTTGTATGAATGGCTGGGAGTTGTAGTCGAGCTGCGAATTTCGGACATAGTCAGTCAAGTCACCTTGTTCGCCAAAAGCCCATGGTCTCGGGACATTGTTCAGGCAGTGGTATCTATCTTGACGCACCTTGGGAAACGACAAATAAATGATGAAATATCTAAGGAGCTCCGAGAGTTGTGCTCCATGCGTTGGTTACCCGCCAAAGGCAAGACAGATCGATGGTACAGCGCCGATGAACTCTACGCTACCTATCAATCCTATCTGTTTGAAACCCAGGCTTTATTTCTGGACGTTCCTGGGAAAATCCAAGGAATGTCCGCGTCTTTACTTGCCTCTCTGGGAGTAAAAGACACTCCTGATACCATCCTTGTTGTGAAGCATCTCCTGCACTGCGCAACCAGCGGCATGTCTGTTCACCACGAGGTATATCGGTTCCTGAATGATAAGGTCGATAACCCGGCCGTAAATCAGCTGAAGGGGAAAAAGTGTCTGTGGTGGAATGACTCTTACGTTGCCCCAGGCGATGTTTTTTGGAGTGAACATCCGTTCGGATCATATCGACATCGACTCAGCGAGGAACTTCGAAAATATGGGAACTTCCTAAACCACATTGGAGTTCGAAATGCACCGGATTTCGTAGATGCCGTGTCGGTAATGAAGGAGATATCTGTTTCTTTTAATAAGAATAGGACTCCGCTCAACGAGATAGACCTCGCGGTCCTAATGGCCTGCTGGCGTTTGCTCGATGGGGCACTCGATCAAGAGGATTGCAGAAATGAGATAGCCTCGTTACGAGGGATCCACTGCGTACCCAACGTCGTGAGATTGCTGAATCCTCCCGAATGGATGTTTTTTGAGAATAGGGCCGGCCTTGCCGATAAGTTCGGAGATTTCTTGGCAGGAAATGTCATTCCACGGCCGTTGGGAGCCGCAAGGGCGATGTCTGCTGCGGGCGTTCGTTCGCTTGGGGCTGCGGTACAGGTGCAATTACTTGAGTGCGAAGATCCCATCGAAGATGTCGAGGTTGCAAGCCTTGTGAGATGCCGCCGAAACGAACTCGGCCGGGTATTGGATACGCAGATCCCAGGAAATAATGTTGGAGCAGTTCTTGACCGCTTGAGGGACATTAAGTTTGAGTCTGCGTCAATACTGATGGTGCGATACCAGCTCCGCGCCTTCGATAAAATGCTTGAGAGCTATCCGGAAACAGCCCCGGCTATTTATCAGCCGGAAGAGAGGCGACTCATAGTCATACGCCGCGATAGTATTCCGTGGTCAGCGCTTGCGCGAGAGCTTGCAATCGCACTTCTGCCGGAAGAAGACCCTGGGAGAATTGCTGCAGGTCTCAAGGAGGTGCTAATCGCCACATCTGCAGCAGAGGCCGCCTGCGCTCTCGACGAGTTGGGTTATCCAAAGATGGACACGACAGATACGCAGGTAACTGGAAGCGGGGATTCACTCGTGACTTTGGGTACTGATGAGCCAACAGCGGACACCTTTGTCCCAGATACACCAGGCGTAAGTGAGGGGCATAATGCCACGAGAGGTATGACGCCCGATGAGGCGATCTCGAGGATTCTCGGGGAAGGAGCTCCCGAACCAAGCCCAGCACAACCGGGACCGGGCGTGGAACCTATCGTTGGCGGTGCTGTGACTGGCTCAAAGGAGAGGAGTGGCGCGACGAGCAATACAACGACTAGCAGTAAATCCCGCCCAGTGCTAAGGAGCTACGTTCCAGCCCCGGACGCTTCCGGTATGCCACCCGAACGCGTCGACGCAGATGACGAAGAGTCACACACACCCGTTGATGAAGCTGGCATCCGTAAGGTTCTTGAGCATGAAACCATTTGCGGCCGGATCCCAAAAGAGATGCCCCATAATTACCCTGGCTATGACATCGAGTCTCGTGACAATTCCGGTAAAGTGGTTCGTTATATAGAGGTTAAATCAATGTCTGGGCAGTGGACAGACGGCTATGCTGTTCTCTCTCGCCGGCAATTCAAGAAGGCATACACCGATGACGTTTCCTTCTGGCTCTATGTGGTAGATCGTGCAGAATCTGATAAGTCCCACATTTACCGGATACAGAATCCTGCACGGAGGGCCAATCATTTCATGTTCGACGACGGCTGGCGAGTAGTTGCCGAAGAAGAAGGCGAAAAACATCCTCAGGAGATATCTTAATGGCGAAAATTGAAATCACGAAGACTGAGCTGGTTTGGCCCGGCAAGTACAACGATGATGGCACCCGGAAGGAGGTGTCTCGGGTCAATCTGCCCTTTCAAGTCATTGAGACCGTCAACGAGAGCCGCGCCACCCGTGAGGTGAAGAAGGGAGGTATTCAGGGCAGTCTCTTCGATGTTTACGCGGGCAAGGAGGGCGACACCTTCGAGGCAGGCTGGAAGAACAAGCTCATCTGGGGAGACAATCTGTTGGTAATGGGATCACTGCTGGAGAAGTTCGCTGGAAAGATTGACCTAATCTACATCGATCCGCCGTTCGATACAGGGTCTGATTTCTCATTTAGGACCATGGTTGGTGACGACGATGACCCTGTACCTGGAAAGGAGCCCAGCGCTATCGAAGAGAAGGCGTACCGAGACACTTGGGGCGCGGGCTATTCGAGCTACTTGGCAATGATGCGTGATCGCCTGGAACTGCTGCATGGACTGTTGGCAGATAGTGGATCAATATTCGTGCACTTGGACGTCCATACTGGCCCCTATATCAAGGTGCTGATGGACGAAATGTTTGGGCAAGACAACTTTCAAAATGAAATTGCCTGGTACTACTACAACAAGATGCACGATAGCCGCAAACGCTCCTTGCCAAAAGCATTTGACCAGATTCTGTACTACGTCAAGAATAAGGAAGCTAAGACATACCCCTACACTGCCCTCACGGAAAAGCGCGACAAAACCGTCACGCAGCTCAAACGAGTGAAGGTCGACGGAAAAATGATCAATGCCCGAGATAAGGACGGTAACATCATCTATCAGGAAAAGGACTCTCGTACGGTCGATACGGTTTGGCGAATCCGATGCCTACAGCCAGCGAACAAGGAGGAATGGGTTCACTTCCAGACACAAAAACCTGTTGATCTGATTGAACGAATTATTCAGTTAGCTGCCAAACCCGGCATGCTGTTTCTGGATGCGTTCGCAGGGTCTGGATCCTCTATCGTTGCTGCTGAACGACAAGGACTTCGATGGTTGGGTGTTGATATGTCGCGATGGTCAATTCATCTGACACGTAAACGCCTACTCGGGATCCAGGACTGCAAACCCTTCGATGTGCTCAATCTCGGCAAGTACGAGCGCCGGTACTGGCAGGGCGTGACGTTCGGCGAAGCGAAGAACAAGCCGCTCGCAGAGCAAGCGCTGTACGAGTACCTCGCCTTCATCCTCAAGCTTTACAGGGCCCAGCCGATGGCGGGCATGGCGCATCTGCACGGCAAGAAAGGCAAGTCGATGGTTCACATCGGCGCAGTGGACGCGCCGGTGACGATCGCAGAAATCGACGCGGCCGTAGACGAGTGCGCCAAGCTCAAACAGAGCGAGCTGCACGTCCTCGGCTGGGAGTGGGAGATGGGGCTGACTGGTCCGAACGAGGGGCAGGGCAAGGGAAGCCTCATGCACGAGGCGGCGAGAAAGAAGGGCGTGAAGCTGCTGCTCATCATCATCCCGCGCGAGGTAATGGAGCAGCAGGTTTCCGTCAAGGGCGACGTGCGTTTCTTTGAGTTGGCCTACCTGGAAGCGGAGATAAAGCAGCCAAAGAAACTCACCGCGCAGGTGGCTCTCAAGGACTTCGTTATCCCCAACTCCGAGCTGATTCCCGAAGAAGTGCGCAACAAGGTCAAGAAGTGGTCGGACTTCATCGACTATTGGGCGGTAGACTGGGATTTCCAGAACGACACCTTCATGCAGGGCTGGGTTGCCTATCGTACCCGCAAGGAACGAAAGCTACCACTCAACTGCGACCCGCATATATACGAAAAACCAGGCAAGTATCGCATCCTGGTTAAAGTGATCGACATTTTTGGGAACGACACCTCGCAAGCCTTCGACATAGTGGTGAAGTAGCCATGGCCAAGGCCGTCATCTCTTACGACAAGGACCTACCCGAGATCCCCGGCCGCCGTCCGTGGGAGAAGCCGGTTTCGTTTCTGGTGAAGGACGACGCGGCCCCGACGGGCTGGCAGGAGGACACCTCGGGACGGCGTCCGAGCTGTCTGCTGCTGGTGCCAAAGATCCGCGCGGAGGTAGACTCATGGCGGGAGCAGGGCTACCCTGGCGCGTCGGACGTGACCCGGCGGCTGTTTGAATACTGGTTCGAAGAAGACCACGAAGTCGCGGACTTCCCAGTCCCTTTCCGGTACTACTTCTGCCAGCGAGAGGCGATCGAGACGCTGGTCTGGCTTGTCGAGATCGCCGGAGAGCGCGACGCGCAGAAGCTCATCCAGTCTTACGCAACGATCTTCGACAAGGATCTCTTTTCGAAGAACATTACCTTTCAGACCACCATGGATGGCAAACGGCAGATCCGCCGCTACGTGCCGGAGCTGGACGGCGAGGGGCTACAGGACCTGCCGCCGGAGAACCTGCACCGCTTTGCCTTCAAGATGGCTACCGGCTCGGGCAAGACCTGGGTGATTGCGATGGTGGTGGTTTGGTCGTACTTCCACAAGAAGCGCATCTTCGGGTCAGAGCTATCGACTAACTTCCTGATCGTCGCGCCGAACGTCATCGTCTACCAGCGGCTGGAGAAGGACTTCGCCAGCAACAACATCTTCAGGCAGATCCCCCTTGTTCCCCCGGAATGGCGACCGTTCGAACCGAAGGTGATTCTGCGCGGGGAGGCCACCGAGCCAGACGCCTCGGGCAATCTTTTTCTCACCAACGTCCACCAACTTTACGAGTCGCGCGACAAGGAGTGGACACCGCAGAACGCGGTGGATGCGCTGCTCGGAAGAAAGCCGGCAATGGACCTGGCGGCCGGCCAGCGCTCCGTCCTGGAACGAGTTAAGTCGCTCAAGGATCTCGTGGTACTCAACGACGAGGCGCACCACGTCCATGACGAGGGCCTTGCCTGGAGCCAATCGCTGTTGGCCATCAATCGATCTCTGCCCAAGGGACTCGGTCTCTGGCTCGACTTCTCCGCGACACCCAAGGATCAGAACGGGATGTACTTCCCCTGGACCGTATGCGATTACCCCCTCGCCCAGGCAGTGGAAGACCGCATCGTCAAGTCGCCAATCATTGTCACAAAGGAGGACGACTCCAAAAAGCCCAAGCAGGATCCCGATAACATCACTAAGGACAACGTCGCTGAGAAGTACGGCTACTGGTTGCAATCTGCCGTAAAGCGCTGGAAGGACCACTGGAGCGTGTACAAGAAACTCGACACTAAGCCTGTTCTTTTCATCATGGCTGAGAAGAACGTCTACGCCGATGCACTGGGCAAGTATCTCTGGAAGACCAAGGAGTTCGGCTTCAAGGAGTCGGAAGTCCTTGTAATCCACACGGACTCGGAGGGCGAGATTACCAAAGGCGACCTTGAGAATGCGCGCGCGGCGGCTCGCGACATCGACAAGCCAGAGAACAAGACAAAGGCCATTGTCAGCGTGATGATGCTGCGCGAGGGCTGGGACGTGAAGAACGTGACCGTGGTCCTGGGTCTGCGGCCGTTCACCGCCAAAGCCGAGATCCTGCCCGAGCAAGTCATCGGTCGCGGGCTTCGACTGATGCCGAACGTAAGCCCGGATCGGACACAGACCCTGGAGGTGCTTGGCACCCGCAACCTGCTAAACGTTCTTCGCACCCAGCTCGAAGCCGAAGGCGTCGGCATCACGACAACCAAGAACGATCCGCCCAAGCCAATCATTATCGAACCGGTGCAGGAGTGCCTCGCCTACGACATAGCGATTCCGATCACCAAGCCGGGGCTGGTGCACGACATCCGAAAACTATCGGATCTCGTTGTCGCGGCGCTCAAACCAGTTTTCGAGCAGGAAGAGCTCGCGGAGGTGTATCGGGTTCGACTGAAACTCGAGTTCGCCACAACGGAGACCGAAATCGGCCAGATTGATCTCGGAGCCGGTGAGCTTCCGGCGACCCAGGAGCTGCTCGGTTCTATCACCAATAAGGTCATTGGCCGGGCCAAGCTCCCAAATCGGTTTGCCGAGCTGTACCCAGCCGTGCGGGATTACGTCGCTACCCGCTGCTTCGGCAAGAAGGTTGACCTGGGGACCGACGCCATCCGCTCCCACCTCTCGCGGCTTGAGATCCAGGAGGGCATTGCCAAGTACCTTGCACGCAAGATTGCCGAGCTAACCATTGATCGACGCGCTATCGAGTTCGAGCGGGCGGACTACAGGTTGTCCGAGACTAAACCCTTTAGTTGGCGAAGAAACCTCCCCCCTCTCGTCGCCAAGAAGACTGTCTTCAATTACGTGGCCACCTACAACGACTTCGAGCGCCGTTTCGCCGAGTTCCTCGACACCAAGGCCGCAGATGTGCTGCGCTTCGCCGCACTCGGCACTACAGAGCAGGGCGAGTCTGGCACGCAGTTCCGAGTCGATTATCTGAAACCCAGCGGCGCGATAGGTTTTTATCACCCTGATTGGGTGGTCGTCCAGAGGGCGACCGGAGATACCGTGAACTGGATCATCGAGACAAAGGGTCGCGTATGGGAGGGCACCGAGGCCAAGGATGACGCCATACGGGAGTGGTGCAAACGCGTCGGAGGAGCAACCGGCGAAAAATGGCAGTACGTCCGGATCAATCAGACCGATTTTGACTCGCTTAAGCCTCGGAACCTTCAAGATCTGCTCAGTGTAAAAAAACCAGCTACGACATAAGAGGCTGGGAAAGGGAGAGAATTCGATGATGACCACAGCAGACGAGCATCTTCTCTCGGCCCTGTGGCAGTTAGATGGATTCATGACGGTTCTCCGCTGGCCGGTCACTGTTGAAGGAAATTACTCGGATATAGACGTTATCGGGGTGCGTGCCGACGGTGTTGTCCGGTTCGCGGAATGCAAGGCGACGGACGGCCCGAGGACGGTCTATGTGGTGAAAGACTCATGGGCCTCCAATTTTGTAGAGGAATGGTTAGAGGAATGGCAGGAATCCCTTGGAAATATCCGTCGTGTCTGGAGTAAAGAGGAATGCCCTAAGTGGCTGCCTGCTCTCGAAAAAGTTAAGGAGTTTTCATTCTGGTTCTGCGCGAATTTGTGGTTCCCGGACGATGAGTCCAGAAAAAATGCCGAAAAGAATTTCACCGATTACGTCCGGAAAATGGCCCCGGCGGAAATTCAACAGAGGTCTTCGGGAAAGATCATCTCGATCCGCGATGTCCTGATCGAGGTCGTACGGGGAGTGCGCCAAGAAATCGTTGATCAGGAATACGGTGGGCGTTTCGGGGATCCGATTCTTGACATCGTCAGGGAGTTGGTTCGTTACTCCTCCCCTAAAGCCGTCGACGGCGGTTTCGGCGTAAGCAAAGTCATATCAGAAGAAACTGAGAAAAAGATCCGGGAAGTACTTTGGGGAAGAAATGGTATTTTGTCATCATGATGAAAAGGGTTATTCTTCAAAAGAGGGTTCCATCCTATTTCCAGAATTCAGAGGAAAACACATGCGGTCCTGAAGTCCTACGAATAGTTGCCGACTTCTTTTCCGGAGCGAAAGCGGGGAGGCTGCGTATGGCGGAACGTAATAGATCCTCGATATCACAATGAAGGGTAACTGCCTTGGATGGACCAGCAAGGAGAACTTAAAGCGTAGTCTCAAATGGTTAGGTCTGTGCCACAGAGAATTCTGTGGAGGTGATGATAACAAGGTTTCGACCATCCAAACTGCCCTGCTGGTCGGAAATCCCGTCATCGTTTCCTGTCGGATCCCTTACAAGGGGGATCATGTAACTCATTATTCCGTGGTTGTTGGAGTCGGGCCAGATGGCTTTTATTTTCGGGCTCCTTTCCCTACGGCAGCAAGAAATCCAGATCATACAGGCGAGTCCCATATGCAGTATTTATGAAGAAGAGATCTGAGGGCCCGCAAACGGTTTGGGGAAGAAGTCGCTGGGGTATCGTCGTATCTCGCAGCAATATGAAGCACGACGACAATCCCCTCGTCCGGTAGCTCTAAAACCAGGGGGCAGGTCAGGATATAAGTACACGGATTTTAGATAGGTAAGTGTGGAGTAGTGTAATTCTCAAGAGGAATAAGAATAACTCTTTGGTAGAAAGATCATATTCGATGAACGATTATTCCTGCGGGGAATTGACGTGGATGGCAAAAGACGATCCGGATTTGCGCCGGGTAGACCCTTATGCTGATATTTGGAGTTTTGCGTCCTCATGGGTACGGAGGCTTCATGGAGCTCCTGAGAAGAACGTTATGGAACGTTTCATATATCTTTGGGTAACAGTAAATGCTTGGGCCGCAATGGCTGTTGCAGATCGTGCAAGGAACCATATGGATACCTACCTTGTTCATAGCCTGGCTATAGACAGTTGCTTCAATGAACGATTCTCCGAACTGCTGAAGTCAAATATCGTTTTCAACCAAAAAGTAATTCGATTCATCCAGCTCTTACCCGTGTTTAAGGTTTTGTGGATAAGGAACGTGGGCTTGGTGGGATGGGAGCCGGATCGGGAGGTTCGGGCAGAGTTCGTTAAAAGAGCAAGAGAGATGAACCCGATTGAGAGTGATAGGAAGGGGAATAAATATCCGGCGTTTGCTCCTGTTTGTGCTTTTAGACATATCGATCGAGGTGAAGCGGTCCCCGCAGACTGGCCCCACGTAATATCCTCTATCTATATGGTGAGGTGTAATCTATTCCACGGCGGAAAAGATTATCAGAGTGAAAGAGATCGGATCTTCGTGTCGCTAGCCAGTGAAATCCTTTGGACGATGTGGAGGTTAGAAATTCCTAAAGGTGTCATTAGAGAAAAACATTGATTGTACAGTTATCCATTTATTATTTTTTCGCACCGAGTGATCGACCGTGTTATTGGTATTGATATATTTTGAAACAGCAATTTTTGAGGAGATTAAAACATGGGCATTACCCTTAAACGTCAGCTAAATGATTCGGAAAAACAGATAATTCTAGAGCGACATGGTCGGATTTGCTTTGCGACGGGCCATGCAATTCCCACTGAAGACAAAGTACATTTTGATCACATTAAAGCTTATTCTCTCGGTGGCCCGTCGGAGCTAGATAACATAGCTCCAATGTGCGAATTTCACAACAAAGCGAAGGGTATGCTTCCGCTGGAGGACTACAGAATTAGGCTGCGCCTTGAGGCCTTCTTTGAAAGGGGAGACCGACTGACCCTGCGAGACTTGTTGAAATATTTGAACGAAGAAGGGGATATTCATCGTTTTGGTGAAAGCGTTGCAGCCGAATTACGTGTACGTACGATAAAGCTATCGAATCACTTACTGAATGAAGAGTACCCCGTTCAGCAATGTCCACGGACCGGATGGAGGTATTTTTACGGAAACCTCCCCATCGAAATATTAAACAGCGATGACGACGATGACGCAAATACGGGCCTACAGCCTCGCTATTTGATTTTTGACAAGGTATTTGAAATGTTTCGCCATTTCCAAACGTATCCCGTCCTCCAGCCGTCAATGGGAAGACTATTTGGTGATAAAATACTACTATTTGACGGACAACACAAAGCGGCAGCCCTGCTTTGGAATGGAAGAAAAACGTTCGAATGCAAAATATACATTGATCCAGATGTGAGAGTTCTCAATCAAGCGAATATTTCTGCTCACGACAAATTTGCCCAGACAAGGTTTTTCTCATCTATCATGATCTTAAAGCTAGGTAATCAGTTCGGAAAGGATTTCGACGAATATAGAAATAGAGAAGACATACAAACAAAGAGCGAGTTAGGGTTCTTAGAGTTCTTAGAACAAAAGGACGCATCTCTCACTAGAGCAGAGCGGAACAGGCGGTTTAGGAGCTACTTATACAATTCCATTTTGGAAGATGAGTCAAACATGATCAAAGGTCTCATATCTGTAAGCAATAGAAGCTCAAATGAGCAACCCATAACGATAGACATGTTGTCGAAGTCCATTTTTTCGTGTTTTCTGAATTCTGATCCGGTTTCCGACGACATGCTTTCCGATAAATACAAGAGGGAGACGGAATTCAAGAACCTCTTAGTCCTTATAAATCAAATCTACGACCTGGCGCTCTGCTCATGGAATGCAAAAGCTGCCCCCAACGACCAAAATCAGATAAAGCTTGCTCGCCTCTTTTCATCGAAGGCAATTATGGCTTGGTGTGAACTTTTCAAGGATGCTGTTTGCGCTAAGCTGGAGATCCATGACAGCGACGAAAAATCGAAACCTTTCTATCGAGACATGAGCGATGCTGAATTTGCTAGAATTAAAGCCATTCTCGAGAGATTATTTCAGTGGCAGATGTGGAAATCGCCGCGGAACAGTGAAATAGACACTGTGATTGCTGGGAGTAAGAGCGCGGTCAAGGAGTGGTTTCGATCAAAAGGCCTAACAACCGGGTTTCTGATGGGTGCGGATATTTAAGGGATTTTAACAACAAGAGCACATAGCGAACACGGGGAATCATTCGTACTACTAATGCTCCAAATCACCGCTGAGAAATCCTTTCCTCCCAGAACTGCCCAAATCCGCCTCAGTTGGGGAGCGCCGTGAGATTCGAACTGTTAGCGAACACCCACCCGAAGGTAACCAGCGTCAGTAGAACGTCCGCGGGTCGCGTAGAATAGCGTGGGCAACCTCTTCACCAGAGAAAGACCATATGTGCAGCTGATATACCTGCCACCGGCTCCTGAAATGATCGTATTCCTGGTCATCGTCTTGAATATCCTTCGAGGTCATTCGAGACTCCGGGAGGGCTCTTACACTATGATACAGATGGATCGATAACTGGAGGCTGATCAAAAATGATTAGGCCATAACAATGCTAAAATTCTACATAAGCCCTTCCCGCATCGCAAGGTTCTTCTACCACGAGTGCGACAGGTATCTCCGGTACCATGCCACCCCTGCGAAGGGAAGGAAAACCGCCGGCATCCCCCCGGTTCCCTGGAACCAGAGCCCTGTAGGGAGAGCGATCCTTGATGGGGGATATGAGTGGGAACGGCATGTAATCCAGAAAAAACTCAAAAAAGTGAATGTTGCGGATGGCACCTCTGCCCTTCATGAGAGGGCATTTCCGGTCGAAGAATCTCTCCAGATCCTCAGGAAACTCAAGCCAGGGGAGTCGATCTACCAACCCACCTTGAGCGTCTCCGAAAATTTCCCGCGGAGGTACGGGGTGAATCCAGATCTGTGCTCATTTCCCGAGTGCAGGCCGGACCTCATCGAGTGCATTTTCGGTGATGACGGGAAACCTTTGCTGCGCGTTGTGGACATCAAGGCGAGCGAGTCTCTAAAGACGAGTCACCAGATCCAGGCGACAATGTATGCCATGATGCTGAAAGATATCCTTGCTGAAAACGCCATCGCGATCCCGGTGGACGCCCACCAAGCCGGGATCTGGCTTTACGAAAGGGATGAGCCGGAATGGTTCGACATCGGCATGAGCATGGGGATCCTCGACCGGTTCCTCCGGGACCGTCTCGTCAGGATCCTGACCGACCCGCTTTATAAAGTTCCATGGCACCTCTACTACCGCTGTGAATGGTGTGAGTACTATCCATATTGCCGAGAGGAGGCGGAGAAGGCGTCCTCTGTTTCGCTCATACCCCACCTGACCGTAGGGGGAAGAAATTTCCTCAGAGATGCACCATGGAATGGGGGTTCCTCCGTCGAGACTATCGGCGAGTTCGAACGTCTCCTTTCGCGGAAAGACAGGGATGAGATCCTGAATGCCTGCGGATCCCTCAAGGGACAGGGGAGTCATCTCTTGAACACGGTCCAGGCGTTGAAGACGCATGACGTAATCCCCCACGGGAGTTCATCGCTCGCTCTTCCTATCAATGAGGACGTCCGAATCGTGCTCACTCTCCAGAGCGATCCCTTGTCCGGCAAGATCTACGCGGCTGGGTTCAAGCGGTTCAAGGGGAAGTCTGTGTTTCCTGAAACGGTCCATGAGGAAGTCTTCGTGGCAAGAACCTCTGAAGAGTGCGTAGCAGTCCGAGATGGGTTCTTAAAGGCACTCTACAAAGAACTTTCAGTTGTGGACGCTTACAATCGCATTCGTGAATGGAGAGAGCAGAAGTCGGTCCAGGCGTATGTGTTTGATGGTTTTGAACTGACATATTTCAACCAGATGCTTCGAGAAGCCTTGGAAGATAAAGACCTTGCAGAGATCGCACTCAAGCTTCTATTCCATTTCCAGGACACATCTTTGGCGGGCGAGGAGGAGCATCCCAAGGAGGAAGTTTATTTTCCTGTCATCGTCCTGACTCATGTGATTCGCCAGCTTACCGCGCTTCCCATTGCTCTCTCGTACCGCCTTCCAGAGGTTCTCGACGCGCTCCCCGGCGCCGGGAGCACCTATAAACTCCAGCCCAGGGACCTCTTCTGGTTCAACCTGAGCAACGTGCTAAAGAGCGATGCAATATATCTCGCTTGGCACAGGGGGCGGACAGAGGCTGCGGAATGGGTAGAAAAGGAACTGTCCCACCGTCTTTCCGGCACCCACAATGTGGTCGACGGCCTTCGTGAGAAGGTCAAGGAACGACTCTTCGCGTGGCCGAGGAAATTTCTGTTCCCGGCTTCCCTTGCATTCAAGCATCCCGAGTTGTCCCGGCTATCGTTTATCGCAACCTATGAGTCCTTCATGGGAGCGATGAAGATCCGCGAGGCAAGGACCCGCCCCTGGGCGGAGCGTCTTCTCGACGGGACGAGTATCCCCCTGCGTTTCGAAGGAGGCAATCAGTGGAAGGTCCTCTCGGAACTGGACGCAAGCTTGGTCGAGGCCGGCGCCGGACCTCCAGACCGTGTTCTCGTTCCGAAGGGGGAAGAGGGCGAACGGGCTCAGATGGGATACGACGACTATCGGAACCGAGCGGTGTGGTGGGCCCCAAAGGGAATCGCCCGACTGGCCACCATAATTGACAGAAAAGTGGATCCCCGGTCGGGATTGGTGACTCGCCTGAATCTAAATGTCATCTCCTCCAGGGAGCAGTCAACCATCCGGAAAGGGGAAGAGACGGCTCTTCACGTTAAATACAATGATTTCACCTCGGACCGGATCCTGAAGTGCCTGGAGTCCATAGATTCCAGGCCGGGATGCGACTTCCTGAACCTTTTGAGGAAACCCGAGGCATTCGCTACCCAGATCAAGGAGAATGGGAAGACCGCAGCTGCGGCGATTCGTGCCGCCGAACGGGCAAGGTTCACCCCAAGCCAAGGCGTCGCGTTCCAACACATGTTGAAACATCGGCTGACCCTTGTCTGGGGTCCTCCAGGCACAGGGAAGACCCATTTCCTGGCGAAGGCCGTCCTATCCTTGGCAAAAGCTCGTAAAGAAATTGGCGAACCTCTTCGTGTCGGAATCATGGCCTTCACTCACGCTGCGATCGAAAATCTCCTTGCCGAGATCACTGGCCATGCAATGGACTTTGGTCTACAGGAAATACTCCTGAAGAAGTTGAAGCGCATCTCCACACCCAGAGGCGAAGGGTTGGAAATAATGGGTGAGGCGGAGGTAGGGATTCTTACAGGCGAGGACCTGTGGATCGTGGGAGGGACCGTCTACAGCTTCGAGAAGGTTTACAAGAGCGGTAGGTTGCCCGGCGTGGACCTGTTAATCGTGGACGAGGCATCCCAGATGAAGTTCGGAGAACTTGCACTCGGGATAAATGCTCTTGCAAAGGTTGGCCGGCTCGTGATGGCAGGTGACGATCTTCAATTACCGCCGATCATCCAGGGCGAATACCCAAGTCCGGAAGATGGATCTGTCGGACTCCACGAATCTGTATTCGCCTACCTTCGCGCGGGAGAGTGCGGTAAGCGGAACACCCACCAGCTCAAAGAGAACTGGCGGATGAATGAGACCCTTTGCCGCTTCCCTGCGGAAACCCTTTACGGTCTGGACTACAAACCGGCTACTGAGAAGGTTGGCGTCCGGAAGATACGGCTACTTCCACCCCGAAGAGACCCGGGTCAAAGAAGTGAAGAGTCCGCCTTCCTTGATTGGTTTATCGACCCTGAATACCAAATGGTCGTCGGCATACTCGACAATGTCCAAGCATCGGCGGAAAACCCGGTCGAGGCTGGACTCGTCGCTCGTATTGCTGTCGAACTCCGCGAACGCTTTGTACCGGAAGGTAAAAAGGACGCTCATCCGCCCCGTCAGGCGGGCGATTACCGCTTCTGGCGGGAGAGTCTATTCATTGTCAGCCCTCACCACGTCCAGATCCGCTCTATTCACCAACGGCTTGCGACCTTGCGCGATTGGGAGAGCGTTCCCTTCGTCGACACGGTAGACAAAATGCAGGGGCAGCAGGCGGAAACCGTGATCGTCAGCTACGGCGTCAGCGACATAGAAACCGCCATGTCAGAAGCCGAGTTCATATACAGCCTCAACCGGATCAATGTTTCGACAACTCGGGCAAGAGCCAAATGCATTGTCTTCCTATCGCGCCCTCTGCTCGAACCCTCGTACGATCTCCTTCAGAACGAGAAAGCCTCTAAAGGTCTGCACCACATGATTTCGCTGATCCGGTACTGCGAGGACCATGGCGAGACGCGACAGTTTTCCCTCGATTTCCTTCCCGAAGGGGTTGGCAAGATAATGACTGCTGTGAGGTGTGGTTGGAAACGGTGATCCGCATTTCGTCCACCTAGCTTTTGTCCCGCCGTTTCGCACAATGTCTTAAGCAGTAAATATTCCCGCGGAATAAAGCTTACCTTGGCGACAGGAACTGTCGCATCGGTCCCGTATGCTTTCCCCATGAAGGCGAAAGAACGGGTGCCTATCACGCTCCGATGTTTCGGATGCCTTGCGGAACGTGAAATCCTGATCCCCCGGGAGTGGGGGATGGCGCAGGGGAAGTACCTCTGGGAATGTTTCGAATGCCAGAGGAGGCAGATCGACTGGAGCGTCAACGAACAATGGAAGGGGAGGGTAGATGAAGACGGAGAATCGCATGACCACGCTAACTGACCTGGAGATCGGCAACCCAAAGAAGGTTCTGAATCTGACGGCGGTGCCCCTCTCAGGGAATCCCGCCTCCATGCTCGACTACCTCCTGATCGACGAGGCGCTCGAGGCGAAGAAGGTGATCGTCGAAGAAGTGAGCGAGGGCGGCTCGGTCCCGGAGCTGCGAATGACCAACTTTGCAAACAAGTGCGTCCTGATCGTCGACGGCGCGGAGCTGGTCGGCGCCAAGCAGAACCGGATCGTCAACGCATCGTTCCTGATCCCGCCCGAGTCGATCACGAGGATCCCGGTCTCATGCGTGGAGCAGGGGAGGTGGGGGTACAAG
>JACZJB010000101.1 GCA_014860805.1 Anaerolineales bacterium | reverse complement strand
GAGCCTGCGTGACGGCGAATTGAGCGACGCGCTGAACGCCCTGCTCGGCGGACAGCACCATGCCGTGAAAGCGGTCATCACCACACGCATCGCGCCGCGTGACCTGGCGATCAGCGAGCCAGGCAGGCAACATCACCTGAGCTTGGATGAAGGACTCGAATCGCCTTACGCGGAAAACGTCCTGCGTGAAATGGACGCGGACGGACGCGTGGGACTCAAGTCCGCGCCTGATGCGTTGCTGAATAAAGCCCGCGAAAAGACACGCGGCTACCCGCGCGCGCTGGAAGCGTTGTATGCCATCCTGTCGGTTGACCGTTACACCACGCTCGAAGAACTGCTCGAGATCAGCCTGCCCGATGAAGTGGTGCAGAAACTGGTGGGCGAAGCCTTCAACCGCCTTGACCCGAGCGCGCAAAAAGTGATGCAGGCGCTGGCTGTGTATAACCGATCCGTCAGCCCTGCCGCGATTGATTACCTGTTGCAGCCGCATTTGCCGAGCATTGACAGCGCACTGGTGCTGAACCGTTTGGTGAACATGCACTTCGCCCGCCGCGAGGCAGGAAGATATTATTTACATCCTGCGGATAAGGAATATGCTTTCAGTTTGATAGTGAATAGAGAACAGAGACTAGAGAGTAGTGAATCCTCGAGCACTAATCTCCAATCTCTGCTCTCTAATCATCTGCCTTTTACTCAACACGACTTGCTCAACCGTGCCGCGGACTACTTCGCGCAAGCCCGCAAGCCGCGCGCGGAATGGAAAAAACTAGATGACCTTGCCGCGCAACTAGCAGAATTTGAACTGCGCTGTGCCGCTGGCAATTACGATACTGCCGCGAGTGTGTTGACTGATATTGATATTAGTTATCTCTTCCTATGGGGGCATTATCGCTTGACAATTGAATTACGTGAAAAAATAGAGGGGAAAATCAATGATCCATCTCTTGCAAGGATTAATATCGGCTATATGGGTAAAGCTTTAATTACTATAGGGAAAGTTAAGCAGGCAATAAACAATTTTGAGAAAGCCATTGCATTATCAAAAACTGCAATGAATCGTCAAGCAGAAGGTGTATACCTTGGCGATCTAGGAACTGCTTATAGTAATTTGGGTGATATGCGAAAAGCAATCGAATTCTACGAACAGGCATTGGTTATTTCACGCGAGATGGGTAACCGCAAAGGCGAAGAAACTAATCTCGGCAATCTTGGAAATATCTACTACTCTTTGGGCGATGCACGCAAAGCCCTCGAATTTCGTGAACAGGCATTAGTCATTGACCGCGAGATTGGCAGTCGCATCGACGAAGCAAATGATTTAGGTGGCATTGCAGCATGTTATGAAAGTTTAGGTCAAATCGCTACAGCAATTGAATACCGAACGGATGCCCTATCGATAGCCCAAGAAATTGGTGATCGCGACGAAGAAGGAGCTTGCCTTAGCATATTAGGAAGTTACTATAGCAAATTAGACAACCAGGAGCAAGCGAAAGAGCACTTCGAAAAATCTTTAGCCATAGCACAAGAAACGGGCTATCGTTATGGAGAAGGCTTTAGACTATTGAATTTAGCAGTGGTCGAAATTGAATTAAAAAATTACAGTAAAGCAATTGAATTAGCTATGCAAAGCACAAAAATAGGCAATGAAATATCAAGACCTCACTTGCAAAGCCATAGTTATAATAATTTGGCACTAGCCTATTTATTATCAGAAGGTTTTGTCTCTGCACAAAAAATGATAGAAACGGCAAAGAAATTTGACGTGTCAGACAACATTCATAATGTTTTTGCCCTGCACGGAATCATCGCTTTGCGGCAAGGGGAAAGGGAAACCGCGCAAGAGGCTTTTACCAAGTCTATTGCGCAGGCGGATGAAATCCTTGCCAAGACGCCCGAGTATTACGATGCACTGGATGCGAAGGGGCTTTCGCTAGCGGGATTGACGATTTTAGATTTACGATTTTCGATTGGGGGACGCGGGCGGGACGAACTCCTGTCCGAGGCGGTGGAGACGTTTAGGAAGGCGCGGAAGATTGCTCCGCATGCGGGGGTGGTGAAAAGCGTTTTGCGTCTGTTCGATGAATTGATGAAATGTGAAGGCGGGGAAATTTTGAAGGATGTGAGGAAGGCGGCGGAGGGTCTGGAATGATGTTGTAGGGGCGACCCGTCAATGCAAACCGAGACGAACGATGGCAAAACTGTCCCATCTGACAAGGTCACGATCAGCGCTGGGTGGGTCGCCCCTACGGTGGACGATGCCATTGAAACCTTCCGCAAGCGCGGAAGATTGCGCCGCATGCGGGGGTGGTGAAAAGCGTTTTGCGTCTGTTCGATGAATTGGTCAAATGCGATGAGGAGGGGGTGTTGAAAGGGGTAAGAGAAGTAATTGCAGGATAGCATGTCGTTGCGAGCGACACTTGCACCTGGCGCAAGTGCAGGTGAGCGAAGCAATCTCCATTTAGGCAGAAGATTCTCTTTGATATGATTTGTCCGTTTAACAGGGGATTGCTTCGTCGGGGAGAACGTCCTCCTCGCAACGACATATACGCTCCACATGCGGGCGCGAAGCGGTCAAGTCCGTGCTGAGGTTGTTTGATGAACTCGAAAAATGCGACAAAGATGGCGTGCTAAAGGATGTCCGCGAGGCGATGGAAGGAAAGAACGGGTAAAGTCACGCGGGAATTTGTTCTGAGCAAAGGACAGCTTCGGATCACACGGCGTGGAACTCTAAAGATCACCCGATCAGGACCTGTCCCTCGGGATATTCGACCAGTTCCCGCCTTGGCGTACCTGCCAACGCAAGGATGATTGTCAGTGCGCCGAGACGCCCCCAGAACATGACGAAGACGATAATAAGTTGACCGAAGAGATTCAACTGTCCCGTGAATGCCAGCGTGAATCCGCAAGTGGCAAACGCGGAGATGACTTCGAACAGCACCTGGTCGAGAGTGGCATGCGGGTGTGTTAACAGAATCAGCCACGTGGCATTAAAGACCACGAAGAGGGAGATTGTCAGCACAGCCAGGGCTCTTCGGACAGTATCAGGCGGAATTGTGCGCGAGAAAATCCTGGCCGAACCGCGGCGTCGGATGTAGCTCCAGAAGGTCAACGCCAATACAATGAACGTCCCCGTGGTGATACCACCACCCATCGAAGCGGGCGCACTGCCCACGAACATCAACCCGATCTTGATGAGTTGCCCTGCGGGCGAGAGTGTCTCGAGGTCATTGATGCCTGCATAACCTGCGGTACGGGTGGCGACCGATTGAAATAGCGACAAACCCAGACGCGGCAGGAACGGCTCGTCCCGCAGGGTGCCCGCCACCGTCGACTCGGAGAGAAACAACCCGAACGTGCCGAGCAATACCAGACCGATCACTACCACCAGGGTCAACCGCGTATTGAAAGAGAGTTTGCGGGCTTCGGGGTAATCCCACAAGTCCATCAGCACCGGCATGCCGAGGCTGCCCAAAAAGATCAACCCACCCAGGATGGTCAGCGTCGCGCCGTCGTTGGGGATGCCGCTAAAGCCATCCACGCCCGTAAAGAGGTCGAAACCGGCATTGCAGAATGCCGCCACCGAGTGGAATAAGGCATAGAACGCCGCGCGACCGTCTCCCAACATGCCGCGCCAGTTCAGCCACAGGAACCATGCGCCGATCAACTCGATCACGCCCACCATCCACAACAGGCGGCGTGTGAAACGCAGGATGGCGCGCATGTCGATCAAGCCCAGCGAGTCGCGCAGGGCAATGCGGTCGAGATACATGATGCGCCGACCGACGAGTCGAAACAACACAACCGCCATCACCATGAACCCGACCCCGCCCGCCTGAATCAGGAACATCAAGATCAATTGACCGAAGAGAGTCAGGTCACGCCCCGGCTGGATAAGGGACAGCCCCGTCACGCTCAGCGCGGACACCGCAGTGAACAACGCTTCGGACCACGATAACAACCTGCCACTTGAGACCCCCGGCAAATGCAATAACCCGGTGCCTACAGCCACCAATCCGAGCAGACCAATCGCCAGTCGCGCGGCTGGCGGGATGTTGCGCCACCGTATCACAGACTAGTCCCAATCGTTCATCGCAAAGACGTTCTCGTTCGTACCAATGACCACCAGCAGATCGCCCTTCGCCAGCACATAATCGGCGGGCGGCGCGACTGTAACAGACTCTCCCTGTTTCACAGCAACCACAGTCACGCCATAACGACTGCGCAGTTCGGCTTTTTGCAGGGTGGTACCCGCCATAGTATCCGGGACCGAGAGCTCCACCACGGCATGCTCGCGCCCAAGCGGGATGCGGTCAAGCAAGTTCGGATTCGCCAGTTCCATCGCCAGCCGCTGACCCGCCTCCGATTCGGGCAGGACGACTTTGTCCGCACCGACACGCAGAAGGATGGTCTGCTGGCGTTCGGTCAGTGCCTTGCAAATGACGCGCTTGACACCCACCGCCTTCAAGGCAACCGTCGCCATCAGGTTCGCTTCAAAGTCCGCGCCAATCGCCACGACAACCGTATCGAATGAAGCGATATCCACCGCGCGCAGGGCGTTCTCGTCCGTGGCATCGAAGACCAGCGCCTGCGTCAACTCATCTGCAAGTCCCTGGGTAATCTTTGCGTCATTATCCACACCCATTACGCTGAAACCCTGCCGTGCCAGAGTCAACGCCACTGAAGCTCCGAACCGTCCCAACCCGATAACGGCAATTTCCGTGCGTCCGTAAGTATTTGCCATATGTACCTCATAAAAGATGCTATCATTTTTTAGGAAGAACGTCCAGAAATTGAGAGTCGTTATTTTTCGTGGGGCTCGTAAAGACAAATCTTTGATGAAATTCTCCTATCAAATGTATTGAGATGGGTGCAATTGGAGCAGCAAATTAAGCCATCGAGTGTTTATGTAAATCGCTCCGCGCGTAGTACCAAAGCAGTCAAGTCCGTGTTGCGGTTGTTCGATGAATTGGTTAAGTGTGATGAGGGGGTGAAAGGGGTGCGTGAGTCAGGGAAGGTGTGTAGGGTTTTGAAACCCTTTACATGTATTTACCCCCCCCGTTCCGTATTCAAACTACGGGGCTTCGTAGTTTAGTTTCCCCGCTTCGTATTCAAACTACGGAGCTTCGTGGTTTAGTTTCCCTGCTTCGTATTCAAACTACAAGGCTTCGTGGTTTTGTCCCCTCGCTTCGTATTCAAACTACAAGGTTTCGTAGTTTAGTTTCCTTGCTCCGCATTCAAAGTACGAGGCTTCGTAGTTTAGTTCTCCTGCTTCGTATTCAAATTACGAAGCTTCGTCATTTAATTCCCCTGCATCATAGTTTCTTCCCCCAATCAAAAGCATGATTGGGGGAAGCAGAACGTGCTGTCTTGAAGAAAACTAAAACCTGTCCAATTATCCAGCCGAATTGTTCTGTTCGCGCGGCTTGATCTCGCTATCCAGCACCCGTTGGAAGAAATTTCTGGTCTCTTCGAGGACGATAGCGTTCAAAGTTTCCAATTCCTTCACGATGTCTCTATCTGCGGGCTTGGTGGCGAGGAAGCGGTCTCGTTCCTTTTCGAGGCGCGTGGCGTTGAGGACCATGTCCCGCCAGGTGGAACCCCAATGGAAGTTCTGCCCCAGCCCGCTGATGACGGTCAACGTGGCGGCGATAACAGGAGTGCCCACGGAAAACAGGTTCTTCAACCATTCAGGTTCCTGCAAAAATTGAGCGGCAGAGATGGAGGAGATCAGAGTGACCAGCGAACCAAGGATGATGGTCCAGGCACGATAGCGTTTGAAAGATAATTTATTGCTGCGGCTGGCAGCCCAATAATAATCAATCTTATCCTTATATTTTTCGAGGACGTATTTTTCGTCAACATCTTTCAAGGGTTCCAGTTCGGTCATGTCAGCGTCTCCTTTTTATAAAATATGCAGCCCGCAGGCAATGGGAATGGCTTCATTATCGCATTAATTTACAGAAAACGCACTCTCAAATTTAACCAAAATCCCCGACGGAAAATGCTCTTGCATGTTGACAAGCCATATAGTACCTTCGCACGATATACACTTAAGCTGCCGCCGCTATAATTTACTATAATCTTTTTACGGAGGCATGTCATGGCAACATTGGAACAAGAAGAAATTGCCCTACTTAAGGGACGCATCAGCAGATTGGAAGCAAGGCTGGAATTCCTCTACAAACACCTCAATGTTACATTCGTGGAAGACACCCGCCTGGGCGACGACCCAAAAGTCATTGCTGCGTTGAAGGCAAATAACATGATAGAGGCCATCAAGTATTATCGAGCTGCAACCAACACAAGCCTTGAAGCCGCCAAAGCCGGGATTGAAGAGATGCGCGCAAGGCTGGGCATTTAATGTAGTTTCCGCAAAGATGAGGGCGCACAATTCCAGCGCCCCCATCTTCGTTTAATGTGGTTTAATTCCAAGATGCACTCGTCCCTCACTCCGTTCTTCAACCCAAAAGGCGTTGTGGTTATCGGCGCATCCACATCCCCTGAAAAGCTTGGGTACGGTGTGGCGCGAAATTTAATTCAGAGCGGATATCAGGGCGCGGTGCATTTCGTCAGCCAGAAAAGCGGGGAACTATTCGGGCGTCCACTTTACACAAATCTCGAAGAAGTCCCCAACCCGCTTGAGCTTGCAATCCTCATCGTCCCGCCTCAATCTACCCCGCAGACGATCGAAGATTGCGCCAGCCGTGGAATCAAAGCTGCTATCATCGTCTCAGCAGGTTTCCGCGAAGTTGATGCGGAAGGTGCGGCGCTTGAACAGCAGTGTGTGGACGCTGCACGCAAACACGGCATCCGCCTGCTTGGGCCCAATTGCATCGGCACAATCGATACACATCTCCCGCTCGACACCACCTTCTTGCAGCCACCCATGCCCTCGCAGGGAAACATCGGTTTCATTTCCCATTCGGGTGCATTCGCTGCCGCCATCATCGACTGGGCGCGCGAGCAGGGTTTCGGGTTTTCGCAGATCATCAGCCTTGGCAATCAAGCCGATGTAAACGAGACGGATATGCTGCCCGAAATCGCAAAAGATGAACACACCCGCGTCATCACCCTGTACATGGAAAGCGTTTCAGACGGAAAACGATTTGTAAAAGCCGCCAGTGAAGTCACAAAAAATAAGCCGGTCATTGCCTTGAAGGTGGGGCGATATGAAGCGGGACAAAAAGCCGCCGCATCCCATACGGGCGCGCTGGCTGGCTCCGAAGCAGCATTCGATGCTGCCTTCGCAAAAGCAGGCATTCTACGCGCTGAAACCGCCGAGCAAATGTTTGACTGGGCACGTGCCCTGGAAAATTGTCCATTGCCGCGCGGGAAACGCATGGCGATATTAACCAATGCAGGCGGACCCGGCGTGATCGCCGCCGATTCACTCGAAACGAATTGCCTGCTTCTATCCCAATTGACAGAGTCCACGCTGAAGGCCTTGGCTGCCACCCTGCCCCCTGCCGCAAACATCTACAACCCCGTGGATATGCTCGCCTCCGCATCGCCCGAGACCTACGCAGCCTGCCTGAGACTTTTATTGCAGGACAAAAACGTGGACGGCGTGATGGTCATTCTCCCGCCTCCGCCCATGTTCAAAACAGAAGAAGTCGCAGAAAAGATCATAGAAGCGGTCGG
>JACZJB010000008.1 GCA_014860805.1 Anaerolineales bacterium | reverse complement strand
TGCTAATCACGCAGATCAAGACGCAAACCCTCACAGGTAACCTGCTCATAGGCTGGCAGATTATTTTCAGAATGCTTGCTCCTTCCGGGAGGAAGTTTTTTCTGTCAGGAAAATTTAGTACCTTATTTTTCAAATTCGTGTATTTTTTGGCAGAATTTTCAAAAGACAAATAAATACGAAATTTAAAAAATTCAATTACCAAACTGGTCCACATTCATTCCTGCCTGACTGCGTCGCGCAGGCAGGGCTGCTTTCACTGTTTGGATTTTTGATTCTTTGTACATTGAGATTTATTTGAGATTTGTTTCTTGTATTTTGTAATTTCTGATCTATCCAGGTTAGGTGACAAGTAAAATTAAAAAACACAGTCTTTAAACAATCCCTTACTTTTGCAACCTGATATTTAATCATGTAATGAAGAATTTTTATAAAAAATTCACCTGCCTTTTGTTGTTGGTTTTTGCCGGCACTTTCCTGACGGCTCAGCCATTGCCTTTTAAAACCCTGTTGCAGGAGCTACAATCGCTTCAGAAACAGCTTGTACCCGATAAACGGGTAGCCATTCTTGAAGTTGAAATGACAGACACGCTTCAACCCGTTGTAGTCGTTTCGGGAGAAACCAATCTGCCGGAAGCGAAATTGCAGATCATCCGGTTTCTGAATGATAACAAGATTTCGTTCGTTGATTCGCTGAAGCTCCTGCCCGATGCCTCGCTGGGTGAAGAGACCTGGGCGTTGGCTACCTTATCGGTATCGAACCTCCGCTCCATACCCGATCACGTTTCTGAACTGGTTTCGCAAGTCATGATGGGAACCCCTTTAAGAGTGCTGGATTGCAACGAAAAGTGGTGCCGGGTTCAAACACCGGAATATTATATTGGCTGGATGGACACCAGCGGCTTTCAGCGCATTACACAAAAAGAACTGGATTGCTGGAAAGCATCAAACCGCTACCTGTTCAACAGCGTGTCGGGCAATGTTTACGATGCTGCCGGCAAAAGGGGTGAAGTCGTTTCCGATCTTGTTCAGGGCGACCTTTTTGAAGTGGATGAAGTTTCCGGGAGATTTTTGAAAATCAAAATTCCTGATTGCCGAACCGGATATGTTCGCAAGGCCGATTGCATCCCTTTCGATCAATGGATCAATCTGGAACCCGGTGCTCGGGCAACCTCATCCCTTGCCCGGCAAATGATGGGTTACCCTTATCTGTGGGGAGGTACTTCAGTGAAAGCTGCTGATTGTTCGGGATTCGTCAAGCAGGTGTATTATATGCAGGGCGTGATTCTCGCCCGCGATGCCTCTCAACAGGCCAGGTACGGCGAAGCGGTTGATTTCAGTAACAGGAACAACCTGCAAACCGGCGATCTGTTATTCTTCGGACGCGACGCGCAGCATATCACTCATGTAGGTATTTATCTTGGAAACGGGAATTTCGTCCATGCCTCGGGCAGGGTGCATATCAGCAGCCTTGACCCCGGCGATCCGAAATATGTCCCCTCCAGGAAAAATGTGGCAGCACGCCGGGTGTTCAATTC
>JACZJB010000100.1 GCA_014860805.1 Anaerolineales bacterium | reverse complement strand
GCCTGGGGCGTGGGGGTGGTTTGCAGGGAAATAGTTGCAGTATTTGCAGCGACTGGCTCGGCAACATTTGCAAATACCAGCACCAATATAAGGATGACAAATACTGAGAGGATGATCGCGGAAATACGGTTTATTTTCATTCGTTTGTTCGATATAATTGTATCATGCATCGAAAGAGTATAATTTAGCTCTTATATGTACTTTTTTGCACTTTCAATGTATAATGCGCCGAGTTATTTGCTGGCGGAGGGCCAGCAATTGATTACTATGGAGAGTGTCATGGAATTATTCATGGAAGTTATATTTCCCATCCTCGTCCTGATGTTTGTCGGGACGGGTTTTGTATATATTCATGCCATGTCTGATTCCCTTTCCACTGTTTGTTTCGTTGTATTGAGTAAGTAATTCAGCCTTTGCCGCCGTTTTTAAATGGCGGCTTTGTGCTTAAGTCTATTTCAGGAGCATCCATGATCAAAAGTATTTTTGACTGGCTGAAACAGCCACTCGGACTGATTGCGGTGGGGATCACTGTCCTGACGCTTTTCAGTGTTGCAGCGTACGGGATCTATACCACACAGCAGGCGCCGGAGCAGCCCATTCAGTTCCCTCATCAGACTCATGTTGCCTTTGGGATTCAATGCCTGTATTGTCACCCTGGCGCATCCAAGGGACCGGCAGCAGGCTTACCATCTCAAGCCAAGTGCTGGGCATGCCATAACCAGATCGCCAAGACGGAAACAAGCGCGCTCCTTGCGCCGCTGAAGGAAGCCGTACTAAGCGGCACACCCATTCAATGGGTGCCTGTCGCGCAAGTGCCGGACTTTGTACAGTTCAACCATAGGGCGCATATTGCGGCGGGGAAGAATTGTGAAGATTGCCATGGCGATATGTCCAAGGTGACCATTGCTCAAAATCCACAAGTGTTCAACATGGGGTGGTGTTTGAACTGTCATGTCGAGTCTGCTGGTGAAGACCATGAGAAGCTGGTCAAACTGAGTGACTGCGGCACTTGTCATTATTAGACCGGGCGAAAGGAATCAATATGAGCGAAAAATTTTCCCGGCGTGATTTTCTAAAGCTGGCTGGTGTAGGCGCGGCGACTTCCGCCATCCTCACCGGTTGTGGGCCTGCCTCGCGTTACGTCAAGCGCGAACCCTACATGCAGATGCCCGAATACAACTACAATGGTCAGAGCACTTATTACGCCACTACATGCCGCGAATGTGCGGCAGGCTGCGGACTCATCGTCCGCACTGTACAGGGACGCGCGATCAAAACTGAAGGCAATGCTGGCAATCCACTGAATCTTGGCAAGACTTGCGCCCGTGGACAGGCTACTCTGCACGGTTTGTATAACCCAGACCGAGTTCAGGAGCCGCTCAAGCGCAGCGCGCGCGGCGGAGACTCTACACAGGCAATGGATTGGGATGCCGCCATTCAAGTTGTGGCTGACGCTCTCAAGAATAATAAACCGGAAGAGATCGCTTTCCTGATGGGCATGGCTCCCGATCATCTCTTTGACCTCGTTTCTGATCTTGCAAAAGCAACCGGCATGAACGCCCCGCTCCGCTTTGGTGCGCTGGGTATGTTCGAAGCCCGTGCTACTTTAAGTAAAGCCGCTGAAAATCTTTTTGGCGAAGCCAGCCTGCCATTCTTCGACGTGGGTGGGGCGCAGGTGGTTTTTTCCTTTGGCGCGAACTTCCTCGAAACCTGGCTTTCCCCGGTTTCATACACTCGTGGATTTGCAGGTCTGCGCGAGGCGAAGACAAAAATGCGCGGCAAATTCGTGCAGTTTGAATCGCGCATGTCCCAGACTGGCGGCAAGGCTGATGAATGGATTCCGCTTCGCCCCGGGACCGAGGCACTGGTTGCTCTTGCCATTGGCAAACTCGCCTCTGAGATTCGCGGCGGCGCAATGCCCCGTGCTTTTGAAAATGTGGACCCGATTGACGCCGCTTCAAAATCCGGCATCAAACTTGAAACCCTCGAACACCTTGCTGGAATGTTCGCTGGCTCGAACGGTGCACTTGCAATTCCCGGTGGACCGGCGCTTGGTCAGAGCAATGGTCTTGCAGTTGCTGAGGCTGTTCTTGCTTTGAACGCCATCTCTGATAACTTTGGCAAGCCCGGCGGAGTGTATCTATCAGCTCTCGCCCCGAACCAGAGCGAATATCAACGCCCTGCTTCTGCTCAGGAAATGCAGGAGTTTGTTCAGAAAATGGCCGATGGCAAGATCAAGGTGTTGTTCGTGCATGGCGTCAATCCTTTGTTTGAATTGCCGACTGCGCTTGGGTTTGGAGGCGCGAGCAAATCTGTCAGCCAGATCATTTCCTTTGCAACCTTCCCAGATGAAACTGCGCGCGAAGCGGATTACGTCTTCCCCGACCACCACGGTCTCGAATCATGGGGATATCAACGTGTTGCCACGGGGTCGGCTCAACCTGTTTTGTCCGGCGCACAGCCCGTCGTTTCTCCTTATTACAATACCCGCGCCACAGCAGATGTGTTGATCGCCGCCGCTCAACTGGCTGGCGGTTCCTTTGCTTCTGCATTGCCATTCAAAGATGAAGTTGAATTTTTGCATGGCAAAGTTTCGGCGTTGATGGGCGAAGTAGACGGCTCGATCTCCGCTCCTGACCTTCCGACCTTTATGGCGTATTTCCAGCAGCATGGCGGGTACTGGAGGAACTCTGATGAACGTGTTGCTCCCAAGGCTGGAGACGCGCTCAACCGCGAGATTTCTGCCGAAGTAGCAGAGTTTGCCGGCGAAGGAGAGTTTTTCTTTGTGCCGTTCGTCTCACCGACTTTGGCTGAGGCTGGCGCGAACAAACCCTGGCTTCAGGAACTGCCTGATCCTACAACCACGGTCATGTGGAATACATGGGTTGAGATGAATCCTGAAACGGCTCATGAATTGGGGATTGAAAACGATGATGTGGTGAGGATCGTCAGCGAAGCCGGGGAGTTGGAAGTGCCAGTTTATTTGTACCCAGCCATCCGCCCGGATACGATCGCGATTCCCTTTGGGCAGGGCCACACTGCATATGGAAGATATGCTGAAAATCGCGGCGTGAATCCTGCTGATCTGCTTGGTCAACATTTTAACGAAGCTGGCGATCTGGCATTTGCTGGTATGAAAGTCAAAGTGGAAAAGACTGGTGCAAAGAAGCCATTGTCTCGCCTTGAAAGTATGATGGGCGTGTACGGCATCGGTCTTGGTGAGGAGCATTAATTATGGCGACTTTAAGCGATTTGAAAATTTCTGAAGTTAAACTTGGCGAAGAGCATACCGGCAAATGGGGTATGGTCATTGACCAGGACATTTGCACGGGCTGTCAGGCTTGTGTGGCGGCCTGCGCCATGGAAAATAATCTTTCCTTCGTTGGTGAAGAAGATTCAGGATATGGACGTTCCATGCACTGGATCCGCATTGAGCGTTTCTGGGAAGGGGAATATCCTGAAGTAAAGATGACGCCAAATCAGCCGATGATGTGCCAGCAATGCGGGAGTGCAACCTGCGAGCCTGTATGCCCCGCTTTTGCAACCGTTCATTCGCAGGCTGAGCAGCTTAACCTGCAGGTATACAACCGCTGTGTAGGTACGCGTTATTGCGCGAACAACTGTCCGTATCAGGTGCGTTCCTTTAACTGGCGCGATTACGAACGTCCCGAACCTTTGCCTAATCAGTTGAACCCGGACGTGACCGTCCGCCGCCGTGGTGTGATGGAAAAATGCACTTTCTGTATCCAGCGCATCCACAAGGCGCAGGATAAGGCGAAATCTGAAGGCCGCGAAGTTGTAGATGGTGAATTTACAACCGCCTGCGCGCAAGCCTGCCCGGCAAATGCCATCACCTTCGGTCGTGTGGATGATCCTGAAAGCATGGTTTCTCAACTGGCAAAGCGAAGCCATGGTGTAAAACATCTTGAAGAACTTGGCACGCTTCCCAACGTGACCTACTTTAAGGGAGGGTAATTATGGCATACGACAAAAAACATTCCGAACATGCTCCGTCTGGGCAGCATGGCGGCCATAGCGAAGAGTATCTCCGCGAAAAACATTTGATGCTTGACCCGCTTCCTCGCGGACAAATGAATGACATGGTCATGGAATCCATGCTTGCAAAGCCCACCTGGAAATTCTGGGTCGTGGCTTCCCTTTTGGCAGCGATTGTGGCTTATGGCTTGTTCTATTCCTGGGGAAGAATGATTGCGGAAGGTCTCGGCATAGCTGGCGTGAACCGCCCGTCTTATTGGGGTATCTTCCTCGTCAATACCGTGTTTTGGATCGGCATCAGCCATGCGGGGACGTTCATCTCCGCGATCCTGCGCGTGTTTCGTGCAGAGTTCCGTCGTCCGTTCACCCGCGCAGCAGAGTTAATGACCACCTTTGGTTTGGTGCAGGCTGGTTTCAGCATTTTTATGCACATGGGCCGTGTCTGGCTTGCTTACTGGCTCATGCCTTATCCGAATCAACGTATGATATGGCCCAATCTGCACTCTCCATTGACGTGGGACTTGCTCGCTATTACTACTTATTTGCTGTCTTCCACCATGTATCTCTTCCTGCCGCTTATCCCGGATGTAGCCATGGCGCGTGACCGTTCCACTGGCTGGCGTAAGACCTTCTACAAGACACTTGCTCTTGGCTTTCGTGGTACTGAAGGGGAGTGGACACATCTGCGCAACGCGATGAACATCTTCGCCTTCGCCATTATCCCGGTGATGTTCTCGGTGCACACCATCGTCTCTTGGGACTTTGCCGCTGCCACTCGCCCTGGTTGGTCTTCCACCATCTTCGGACCGTACTTCATCGTCGGCGCTCTTCACTCAGGCATGGGCGCTGCCATAGCTGTGCTGGCAGTCATCCGCGCGACAATGAAGCACATGGATTATTTCATTCGCGGCGAACACTTTGATGCCATCGGCAAACTCATGCTCATCATCTCAATGGCATGGGCTTACTTCTTCTTTAACGATTACATGGTGCAGTGGTACGGCGGTGATGTGTGGACGAAACAGCTTCTCCACTTCCACGAAGCTGGTCCCATGGGCTGGATGTGGTTTGCCATGCTCATTTGCAACATTGTCATTCCCTGGGCAATTTTATGGAATCCGAAATGGCGCGCCACTCCGTGGCTGGTTGCCACAGTCGGCATCATTATTAACGTGGGCATGTGGTTCGAACGTTACATTATTGTGCCCATCTCCCTTAGCATTAACCGCATGCCCTTCACCTGGCGCTTATACCAGCCCGGTGTGGAAATTCCGCTGGGCATTGGCACGCTGGCTTTCTTCATCCTGCTCTACATGATCGCTTCAAAGATCATTCCTCTTATCCCGGTTTGGGAAGTGCAGGAAGGTCAGATGGCGCATGAATTGAAAAAATTTGGACGCGAGACCGTTGTATCGGTCAGCGAATTGGAATAGGAGGATTGAAATGACCGAATCTAAAGTAGATTTGTTGGCGGTCTTTCCGGACCTCGAGCCTGCTGCAAACGCCATTGAGCATCTTCGCTCTATTGGCGTCCATGATGAATGTATGAATATCATCTCTGGTATTCCCGTTACCGAAGCCATGCTCGGCCGCCCCAGCCAGTGGACCAATGTTCCGCGCATCGCCATGGGCGGCGCCATCCTTGGCTTTGGCGCAGGATTTTTCCTCGCCTTCATCACACCATATCTTTACCCATATCCAATCAAGGTAAGTTCACAAGCTTTTATTCCCGGTCCTCCCACCGTGGTTGTCTTGTTCGAGTTGACCATGCTTGGCATGTTACTCTCCACCTTTTTAGGCGTGTTTCTCGATAGCTTCTTCCCGAACTATCGCCCCATGAAATATGTCCCCGAAGTCAGCGACGGCAAGATCGCCATCCTCGTTGAATGTTCGCATGTGGAAGAAAAGAAAGTTACGGACGCTTTGAAGAAAATGGGCGCTGAATCCGTAAATCCTGCGGAGGCGCAACACCTATGAGACTCTTTAAACAACTTGTCGGCGTATTTGCAGTTCTCGGCGTGCTGGTTGGCGCGTTGATGATCTTTGCCTACGACGTAATCAAAATTGACTGGATCGTCTTCATGGAGATTCAGCCCTCCTTCGGCAATCAGGACGTGGACATGGTCACAGGGGCAGGTCCCCTGCCTGTGCCTGCCCAGTCCATTCCAGTGGAAGGCGCCGCGTACATCCCCGGTGAAGGCGCTCCTACAAACCCCGTCCCTGCGGATGAGACATCCATTGCGCGCGGCGCTCAGTTGTACTCCATCCATTGCCAGATGTGTCACGGTGATGGCGGACAGGGCAATGGGACGATTTCCGCTTTCCTGGTTAAGAAAAAACCCGCCAATCTCACCAGCGACCTGGTCCAGAGCAAGACGGATGGCAGTTTATTCCTAACCATCTCCAACGGCATTTTCAACCCGAACAACTCATTATTCCCTGATGTGGAATTTTCCGGGCAGATGCCGCCCTTAAATGAAAACCTTACTGTGCGTGAGCGTTGGGATGTAGTTAATTACATTCGTACACTGCAAGCGCCAGATGGACAATAGGGAGGGATCGTAAATGAATGACGATGTAAGAAAATATATCTACGGCGCATTGACGGTTTTTGTGGTTGGCGTTCTTGTGTGGGTGGGATTCCTGTTTGTCAACGCTTGCGGCTTCTCGCTGGCGTGTAATCGGGGCGCATTCACCGTGGACCGTACCCCGGTTCCAACCTTGCTCCCTGCGAACCTGCCTGTCATGCAGAGCGGCGAAATGACAGCAGCTTCCGATCAATGCCGTGTCGCTGCTGTTGACCTGCTTGGTGCATGGGTTGAAGCTGGCTCCCCTGAAACAGACGCATTCCAATTTGTTGATGTCAACGGACAAAATTGCGAATCCACATTCGATGAAGTCAAGCCGCTCTTCATTGAAGCCAATCTTTGGTATTCCGGGTCACGTTCCTGTGTCACCTGCCATGGCGCGGACGTAGCTGCCGCATCAGCCCAATTAGACTTGAGTACCTACGCGGGAATCACTGCCGGTTCGCGCCGCGCTGACGCAGAATCCAACGGAACCGACATTCTTGGCGCTGGTACATGGGAATCATCCCTGCTGTATGACTTTGTTACGACTGGCAAGGCGGGCATCTCCGGCCATGATGACATTGCATCCAATCTCTTAATCTTCGCTGGCAAAGCCCTCCCTGTCCCAGATCCCACTGCAACCCCTTCCCCTGTTGTGGAAGCGACTGCAACACCAACACCATAATATCTTGTATCAAAAAAAGACCCGATTATTCGATCGGGTCTTTTTGATTCTAAATGGGAAACCTGATGGGGGCTTCTTTTAGAAAACAGGCGCAAAAATGAAAATGTAGTTGCACTCAATGTTGCTCATGTTTATCCAATCTCTTTGTTAGCATGAGCAGCATTAATGAGACAAATACCAACACAACCGACAAAGCCAACGCAACATCAATATTACGCTCGAAGCCGAGATAGATTGCCATCGGCATTGTTTGTGTAACGCCTTCCAGGTTTCCAGCAAATAAAATGGTTGCGCCAAATTCACCTAAAGCGCGTGTCCACGTAAGAATTGCTCCACTTAATATAGAGCGGCCTGCGAGTGGAAACATCACTTCACTGAATAACTGCCATTGATTCGCGCCTTCCACGCTGGCGGCTTCTTCCAATTGCTTGTCAATCTCGCCAAATCCAATGCGCGCTGACCGAATGTATAACGGCGCGGCGACAAATGCCTGTGCAATAATTACTGCCAAAGTTGTAAATGGAAGGCTGATGCCGAGTGTAAGTAGTGTGGAACCAAATAACCCTCTGCGTCCAAATGCAATCAACAATATTAAACCAGCTACCGAAGGCGGGAGAATAATAGGTAAGTCTATCAATAGCTCAATCCATGATTTGAGTCTAAATTTCCAACGCGCCAGTATGTAGGCAAGCGGCGTCCCCAAAATCATTGCGCTTATGGTTGTAATGGTGCTGGTGACTAAACTCAACTGAAGCGCTTTGATGGCTTGCTCTGAAAGTGCGTGTGTGAAAAATTCTGGATTGATTGAACGAATAAATAAAGCGAGAAATGGCAATAAAAATAAAGCCAGCAAGAAAACGCTGGGGATAATAAAAACCCATTTTGAAAGAAAGGTGTTTTTTAATTTATACATAAGTTAATAAGCCGCGGAATAAAACTCCCGCGACTTTCATCCTGTCGAAAAAAATTATTGGGCAGGAGCAAATCCCCATTTTTGCAAAATTGCCTGTCCGTCATCCGAAATCACATACGCAATGAACGCTTGCGCCAAATCCGCATTGGTGGATTCAGCCAGCGGCGCGATCGGATATTTTGCGATCACATTCAATTCAACTGGAATTTCAATTGTTTTTAATTCAGGCGCGGATACCGCATCCGAAGTGTACACTATGCCCGCATCCGCTTCACCGAGTTGAACTTTTGCGACAACCTGTTTGACGTTATCTTCATTTGAAACGACATTTGCCAAAACTTTATCTTTGAAATCTGCTCCAAATGAGCCGTTCATCAAGTCTAATGCTTGGCGTGCATAGTTTCCAACTGGAACTTCTTCAGCGGCGAATACAATCTTAACTCCCGAATTGGCAAGGTCATCAGGTGAATCCAATTCAGCAGGGTTGTCTGCTGGCAAGATAACGACAAGTTCGTTGTTGAGGAAAATTTGCGTTGCTCCTTCCGTTATGAAACCGCCGGCAATGAGCGCGTCCATTTCTTTTATGTTTGCGGACGCAAATACATCAGCAGGCGCGCCTTCTTCAATTTGAGTCCGCAAGGCTTGTGAACCTGCAAAGTTGAAGGCGACAGTTACATCAGAATTTTCTGCTTCAAAATTGTCGCCAATTTCAGTAAAAGCATTTGTCAAGGATGCGGCGGCAAAAACCGTTAGCGTGCGCGGCTCAGGCGCAGTTGTGGAAATTGTTGTCGGTACAGAAATTGGTTCTTCGGCAGCAGAGTCAGTTATCGGGGCGGGAGAAGCGGGACTACATCCCGCTAACAATATTATGAGCAAAAGCATCAGCGACGCAACGCGTTTCATTTTTCTCCTATTGTTGTTTGGAAATTTGCGTCTTGCACTCGTTCAAAGACTCGACCAAAACTTCCAATTGGCGAATCCGCAAAGACATTCCCATATAGCTAAAAATATTTCCTGGGTCTATGTTGTTTAACCGCTCGTTCAATCTTGCGATATGCGCTTGTAGGGCTTCTGTTTGTGCCTCAATGGATTCAAGCGCATTACCAGGATTGCGGTTATAAAGAAAATACAGCCGAGTCATAAATTCAACGCGAATAGCTCGCACACTACATGCAGAAATGGATGACATCCATGCTTCAAAACGCCGTCGTCCTGCGGCAGTCAAACGAAAGCGCCGTTTGGCAGGGCGCTTTTCTTGTTCCTGCGTTGTTCCTTGGATAAATCCCTGTTCTTCTAATCGAGTGAGAATATTGTATGTTTGGCTTAAACTGGCGTGCCAAATTTCTCCAAGATTTTCAAGCAGTTTTTGGTGTAGTTCATACCCATGCGCAGGCGATTGTTCCAAGAATCCCAACAAGGCGTACTCGGGGGAAAGCCCGCTTGTACGGCGGGATTCGTTAAATATAGTCACTCAGTGAGTATATGGGGAAAGAAAATTTAAGTCAAGTCAGCCAGCATGAGAGCACCCCGTTGAAGGGCTGTTTTCCCGGTACAGACGCGATCTTCAACGTGCCAAAAGGTGACAAATATCATATTCAAATATCCGAATATGTCGGTACAATACATTCAGGATTATGAATATGAAAAAGCGAACCATTCCCGATCTTTCTAAAAAGCTGGCTGTCCCGCTGAACGCCATTGCCTCACCCCAGCGCATTGCCATCCTGCTTGCCATTGGCACGGGAGAAGCCTGTGTCTGTCACCTTGAAACTGCTCTCGGCTGGCGGCAGGCGTACATTTCTCAACACCTGATGGCACTTCGCAAGGCGGATATTTTACAGGACCGCCGCGAAGGTCGGTACGTCTACTACCGATTAAAAAACGCCTCTTATCTGGACCTGATCACTGCCTCTGCAACTCTAAACGGGCTCTCCTCTGAGGCTGTTTCAGCGGTTATCAACACCCAAATTTATCCCGCTTGCGAATGTCCGCATTGTGCGCCAGTGCTCATTTCAATCGAAGGCCTCAAAGCCGTGTAAAGGACCTGCTATGCAAATTAATCTAACCAAACTTCCCCTGCAAAAAAACACTGACCTGCGCTCGTGGGCGTTGGTTGCGCTTGCCGCTGGGATCTGGGTCGTTCTCTACAACATCATTAAACCTTTTGCAGACTGGCTGGCATACGGGTTGCTTGCCTTGCCGCATGGCTCTCACTTGGGCGAATCGCTGGCTTTCTTTTTTTACGATGTGCCCAAATTGCTGCTGTTATTGAGCGGGATGATCTTTGTCATCTCATTATTTCAGACTTTTATTGACACTCAAAAAGTACGCAGACTGGTTGAGAAGCGCGGCGAAGGGATTGGCAATGTCATGGCTGCCGTATTTGGCGCTATAACACCATTTTGCTCATGCTCATCCGTCCCGTTGTTCATTGGTTTTGTGCAGGCGGGCATTCCACTCGGCGTGACCTTATCATTTCTTATCACTTCACCGCTGATGAACGAAGTGGCATTCGTGCTGCTTATCGGCCTGTTTGGCTGGAAGATTGCCGGGTTGTACTTGCTCTCTGGCGTGACAATTGGCGTGCTCAGTGGGCTGATTTTGGGGCGCATGAAACTGGAACGCCATGTTGAAGGCTTTGTATACGACGTTAAACCGCGCGCCAACATCGACTTGAATCTCGAAGAAAAACTGACCTGGGCAGAGCGCATCAGCCGTTCGTGGGGCAGTACAAAGGAAATTGTCAGCAAAGTGTTTTTGTACGTCATCATCGGTATTGCCATTGGCGCGTTCATTCACGGCTATGTACCGCAGGATGCGCTGACCGGCATCATGGGTGAGAGCGCATGGTGGAGTGTGCCTGCTTCCGTGCTGATCGGTATTCCGCTGTATTCCAATGCGGCGGGCGTGATACCCATCGTCAGCGCATTGCTGGATAAGGGCGCTTCTCTTGGCACAGTCCTGGCGTTCATGATGTCTGTGGTTGGGCTGAGCCTGCCCGAAGTCATCATTTTGCGCCGCGTGTTGAAGCCGCAGCTGATCGCCGTCTTTGTCGGAGTGATTGCTGCGGCAATCATTCTGACCGGCTATCTGTTCAATCTGGTCATGTAAATTCTTGTGCCAAAATTACAAAGGAGATTTCAAATGTTAATCATCAAAATTCTAGGTTCGGGTTGCGCCAATTGCAAACGGTTGGAACAGATCGCCCGCAAGGTTGTTGACGAAATGAGCATCGAAGCGGAAGTTACCAAAGTGACGGAATATCCCGACATTATGGCGTATGGCATCACGTCCACCCCAGGGCTGGTGATCAATGAAAAGGTCATGTCTTTTGGCAGAATTCCCACGCCTGCTGAAGTCACTACCTGGGTGGCTGATGCACTGCAAACTGTGTAATCGCCTTTAACAAGATGACAACAATTCGTAATTCATCTACTCGATAAAATGATGGAAAAATCGAGGAGCGTCATTTTACGAAAAAGTTCTGTTTTTTAGGAGAAAACTATGCCCCAACAAGTGAGCATTTCCAAACAACTTTCTTTCCTTGATCGCTACCTGACATTGTGGATTTTTCTGGCGATGGCGGTCGGAGTCGGGATTGGTTTTCTTTTTCCACAAGGGATTGAACGATTCAATACGGCGGTCTCGGTGGGGACAACCAATATCCCAATCGCCGTTGGGCTGATCTTGATGATGTATCCGCCATTCACCAAGGTGAAATACGAAGACCTGGGGGATGTCTTCCGTAATAAAAAGGTTTTGTCGCTTTCGCTCATTCAAAACTGGATCATTGGTCCTGTTCTGATGTTCGTGTTGGCAATCATTTTCCTGCGCGGTTATCCAGAATATATTGCGGGTCTTATCATGATCGGTCTGGCTCGCTGTATCGCAATGGTGATCGTATGGAACGAGCTGGCGCACGGTGACACGGAATATGCCGCAGGTCTGGTGGCGTTCAACAGCATTTTTCAAGTGTTGTTCTACAGTGTATATGCCTACATCTTCTTGACCGTCCTGCCGACTTGGTTTGGGTTGGAAGGCGTGGTGGTTGATATAACGATTGGGCAGATTGCCGAGAGCGTGTTCATCTATCTGGGGATTCCCTTCCTGGCTGGCTTCTTCACCCGATTGATACTGGTGGGAATCAAAGGCAAGGATTGGTATTACACAAACTTTGTGCCGCGCGTCAGCCCGTTGACGCTCATCGCCCTGCTCTTTACGATCGTGGTTATGTTCTCGCTCAAAGGGAACCTGATCGTGCAGATCCCCATGGATGTGGTACGGATTGCCATTCCGCTCCTGATTTATTTTGTGTTGATGTTCCTGGTCTCATTCTATATGGGGCACCGCCTTGGCGCGGATTATTCCAAAACGACGACGCTTTCCTTCACCGCTGCCAGCAACAACTTTGAACTGGCAATTGCGGTGGCTGTGGCAGTTTTTGGGATCAGTAGCGGCGCGGCATTTGCGGCAGTGATCGGCCCATTAGTAGAAGTGCCTGTGATGATCGGTCTGGTGAATGTTGCGTTCTGGCTGCAAAAGCGCTGGTACGGCGGAGCAGATTCTTCGCCTTCGAAGGTTGTTTATTAAAACCGAGAGCCCGCTCAGCAAAGCGGACTCTCGTTAGGACAAACTTCCCATATGCGATACGTAAGTTTGTCCATCAGCGGAGAGGGCGGGGTTCGAATGTCATCCCTCAATGGGGCGCGCGAACCTCAAATAAAAACATCCCCATGCGAGGGATGTTTCATTGGCGGAGAGGGCGGGATTCGAACCCGCGAACCTTTGTGGGTTACACGCTTTCCAAGCGTGCGCGCTAAGCCAGACTACGCGACCTCTCCAATTTCAGGCTGGCGAATTATACCACTTGTTATTTATATGGCAATATCCGTGCTTTTCGCCTCCAAATGTTGAGTATCTTTGTGATTGCTCTCAATATTAATGATCGCAGGGATAAAGAAACTGCCTGCGCCAATTACGAGATTTAAAATACCCGCAATCCAAAACCAGGTCTGGTAGCTGGTCGCGTCGGTGACAGGGCCGGCGATGATCAGCCCAAGCGGCATCATCGCCTGCGCCACGCTGCTGACAAGCGAAAGCACCCGCCCCTGCATATTTGGCTCAATCAGCGTCTGGAACAAAGCGTGGATGGGGCCATTTGCCATCGGCATCATGAAACCGATCACGAACATCGAAGCGACCATGATCCAGAATTTATCTGCGGGCGCGACCGCAATGGCAAGGATCGCTACACTAAATAAAATGATTCCCGAGAGCGAGGTCACGATCTTCTTCTTGAACCCGCCCCAAATGCTCAGGGTGATTCCGCCTGCGATCATGCCAATGCCAAAGAAGGAATCAAGACTGCCAAGCTCCAACGCACCCTTACCGAAATATTTCGTCACAAGCAGCGGGGTGAGCGCCGTGGTCGGCCCTAGCAAAAAGTTCAACATGGTTGCCATCAGACCCATCATCAACAGCCCGGGCCATGAGACCATGTATTTAATCCCTGCACCCATATCCTGCATAAAACTTTTCCTCGGTGCAGACTCGTGATGTTCCTCCTGCTTCGGTTGCGGAACGGAAAAGAACAATAGGGGAGTGATGCCCATCAACGCAGTGACCACATCGATCATCAGCATATTTTCCGTTGCCATCACCGCCACGAGCAATGCGCCAACAGGCGGAGCCACGATGCTTACCAGTCCCTGCATGGTCTGGTTCGCACCGGCTACACGCGAGAGGTGTTCTTTCGGAACCATCAGCGAGGTGGATGCTGACATGGCTGGGTAGTGGAAAGCGCCTCCTGCAGATCGAACGGCAGAGATCAAATAGATGTGCCAAATCTCCACGGAGCCCGACCAGAACAGATACGCGAGAAGAAGCGTAAAGATGGCAATCGTCGCGTCCGAAAGGATCATGATCAGGCGGCGATTCCCACGATCCACCACGGTCCCGGCAATGGGTCCCAGCAAAATTTGTGGCAGCAACCCAAACAGTGAAGCCGTTGCCAGCACCGTTGCAGAACCCGTCTTCAGCGTCAAATACCAGATCAAAGCAAATTGCACCAGTGACGAGCCGAACAGCGAAAACGCCTGGCCCGTAAAGATCGTGAAGAACCGAACCGCCCAATTTTTTGGTAAAGTTTCTTCCCTCATTTTATTTTTCCTGACTTTGTCAGCGCAGCCTTTACCGCGTCGCTGGCCTGAAAGATCCCATACACCTTGATCGACTCGACAACCTCATCGGCCAACGCTGCAGGCACGTCGTTCGAGATATTGTATACTCCAACTACGTTGATCTTTATCTTCTCGCCCTTGGCTTTGTAACGTTCAAAATCAGCGAGGTCGTGGTTGAATGCGCCTACACCGTACGATTGCCGCGTAATGGACTGCTGTACCTCGCTCGTATGCTTATCCAGTTGCGAGCGGATCGCCGAGCGGATAAAGTCCGTGCGGTTGGAGTAGTGGCCCTGCTCTACAAGCAGGTCGATCTTGCCAAGGTCCACAGCTCCCAAATTGATCGTGATTTTCTCTGTATCTGACATTTTATCATCTCCTTACCATCTGTATGGATGTTATTTTACCAATATTTTGAAATTTGTCAAGAGAAAAACCATCCGTGTGGATGGTAAAAAGCGCCTCTTTCCAGCCGAAACCTGCTCAAATATCCCAAACATTCCCACCCGATTCATTTTTCTGCCCAACAAAACCCAAGGAGCCGCATGCAAGCCTTCATTCCACAACCTACACATATTCCTTTGTTCCTCAAGATCGGTATTTGGTTTTCTGAACGAATCACTGGCAAGACCATGCTGCCTGCCCGTATTCTTGCATGGTATCCCAAAGCCGCCATCGGCTCTGGGGTCATGGAAGTCCTCGTTGCTCACGAAGACGGCGCGATGGATCAACGCATCCTCAAGCTCATCCGCATGACGGCCTCACATGCTGCCGCCTGTCCCTTCTGTATTGATATGAATTCTCACGAACATCGCCAGCATGGAATCACGGACGAAGAAACCGCCTCCCTGCGCGGTGATTATGAAAGTGTCAGCACCTTTTCAGACCGCGAAAAACTTGCCATTGCCTATTCCCGTGCCGTTTCGCAAACCCCGCTAAAATTCCACCCCGATCTCGTGGAGAAAGTCAAAGCCGCTTTCACAGAGCGGGAATTTGTCATTCTCGCCAGCACAGCCGCACAAGTCAATTACTGGGCACGGCTGATTCAAGCCTTGGGCATTCCACCTGCAGGATTTGGAGAAGATAAAAAATAACTACCCCATCAGAAGCGATGGAGTAGTTATTAGATTGGATGTTTTTTTGTGGCTACTGATTAAGGAACTGGAGGGGGGTCAGTGGGGAAAGTAATAATCAAAATTGGAGCACAGAAACAACCTCTCTGGCTGCAGAATAAGAAGGTACCATCTGGACAGGATGCGCCCGGAGGGACAGGGCTTCCCTGTTGTAGTTCGGGTACGGGGCAAATGCCGGGTTCGCTTCCATTTGGTTGGAATCCCACTGCCATGCGGCAGGTGTTGTCAATTTCTGAAACTTCTTTGATGGGATAGAAGTATTCAAGTCCTTTATCCGCTGCACCTGCCTGCTCATGAGTGAACTGATCGTTGAGGTCAAATATAGACGGGTCAAGCAGGGAAGTGCCAGCCCACATATTGATGAGGTACTGTTGTGGTGTGCCAACTGCAGTTTTCTTGACGGAAAATTCAATAATGTTTGCATCTTTGGGCGAAATGCGAACCCATGCCGAGTCGGGATCATCGCCATTTCCCTGGTCAAAGGCGAGAACCTCAAAGCCATCGCCATTGGTGGCGTTTTCATCAGTGAGCATGGGCATTTGAAGCCCCACATCATTATTTGCATCTTCGTAGATTTGCACACCATTAACCGTCCAATCTGTGGATGTCGGTTTCGTGGAAAGGATCAGCCAATCTCCTTTTCCATCCCGGTCGGTGTCTAATTCGAGAGCGTATTTCTCGGCTGAAGAACTGTTGTTGTTTAATTCTTTCAGCTTAATACTGCCAAAAATCCAGGTGTCATCTTGATGCACTTGTGTGTCCACAATATCGAGCTGGGAAAAATAAACATCCATCGTATTGGCATTGAAGGGACGTTCAAAACGACCGAAAGTGAAACGGTCGCCGCCAACGAGGCTTCCATTTTCCAGCACTTTGGAAGAGTCGAAGTCACCAGCCTGTCCGCTTTGATTATCAGGCAGACCTACAGGAATGGTTTGATGCTGGATGACTGCAGCCTCAGTGGGTGGCACGGACACTTCTGTTGCCGCTGCTTCGGTGGCCGGAGCTTCCGTTGCGGGCACTTCCGTCACCTCTGCAGCAGCGGGCAATCCGCAGGCGAGCATGATGACCATTGCACACAATACAGTAAAAATGGTCTTGGCGTTTTTTATATACATATCTTCTCCTTTGATAAAGTTTATTTCACTATGACTATCTTAACCAGTTGCTTCCAAAATAGATATGAGACCAAAGTACTTCCAGTACCAATGGTTGATTAAAACAAAAGGCCATCGAAATTAATTCGATGGCCTTTTGTTTTTTTAAAAATAACTTATTTGCTTATATCATTTACGTAATCGACTGCGCCGGAACATGCACCCGTTAGATAAGGGGAAATATTTTCCCAGGTGATTTCCAGTCCCCTGTTCGTAGCTTCTGTGATGGCTTCCGCGAGACAGCCGCCGCCAGCATTGTAATTAACCAATGTGAATTTCCATAGATCTTCGTAGGTTGCCGCATCCCCCGGTGATTCACCTGTGTAGTTATAAACGACCTGCCCCGCTTGCTCACAGTTGGCGATCATGGTGTGGGCAAAAACCCCCACAGAGAAATCGGCCTGTGTCAGGTCCAGCCCGAGCGGACATTCTTTACAGGTGGCATCTACACTGCTGACCAAAGCGCGGCGCAGCGCGACCTGGTCGATCTCTTCCAGATTCATATAGCCAACACCGCACACTTCTGCATCCATTACCAGTGGACAGAATTGGTTGTAGAAAGAGCGATTCCAGAAGAGTGTAGTATCGGCGCCGTTCTCAGTTAGTTGACCAAGACCCGTATCGCCAACCTCCTGAAAGATGCCCGGCCAAAATTGACTCTCGCGCGCGAAGAGACTTTTTATCAAACGGGCGGGTACTCCCGTCTCTTTTGCTGTGCTCAAAATTAATTCATCGAACTGATTTTGCCATTCCTTGACGGCATCCCGTGATTTTTCAAGCCCGCACTGATTGACTACGTTGCCGGGGGGCAGCCCCCCATCAGGGCAAGAACTTGCGTCCACGACGCCCTGCAGGATGAGATTTGCAGCGAGATATGTGTAGGGGATGTCGCTGCTGAGGTCTTCGCTCTGGGTGGGGGTGGAAAGCCATGCGGGTGCGCCTCCCACGGGAGGAAAGACGCCCCATGAATCGGAACAGGTTGCAACGGGGTTTCCCTGCCATTGCGGGGAGAGCACATCCACATACCAATAGAGTTGGTCCGGATCACCCTCGTCCACTTCTTGAACGCGGACTTGTGCCGTAAATACGGGGCTGCTGTCTCCGTAGCTTGAATAGGACCAGAATTTCACGGTGACGCCGTCTTCGTCTGTTGCGGGAACGCGGAATTTACAAACATCGGTATCGGCGCAGTCAAACGATTTGCCGTCATAAGTTCCTGCAATTTGGGTGATTGTCTCATTAGGGAGGGGTTCCGTCCCTGTGAAGACGAGAGTGGGCTTTGTTTCGCATATGTTGGTAGAAGTGCTGAGGACGGGTTCGCAGTCTTCGAGGGATATCCATGCGCCGGCAGGAGCCAGCTGCATGGATATTTCCTTTTCTTTTTGCTGGCTGTCTACCTGTACGGCGTAATAGCCCACGCATAACTTGTACTCGCGGATAATGCAGGGAGGCTGGGTGATCCACGTCTTGTAGATGGCATTCCCGCAGTCTCTATAAACTTCCCCCGGATGCGGCATTCCTTCATGGTCAATGATGATGGAGCATACGAATGTTTTATTTTTCCATGTCAACAAATGCCATTCATAGGCGGTATATTTCACGGCGATGATGGAGAAACGGTCCGGGCCGGGCGGGGGATTGGGTTCAGGAGCAGGCGCGAGATTAGGCATGAACGCCATATTTGCGATGGCAATCATGATTGTGATAAGGACAATCTTCCAGCGGCGTTTCTGCATCGGAATCAAAAGAGTCCGCTTCTATTATAGCGGACTCTTTTGGGTTGGGCTATTTCTTTTTGGTTTGTTCCGTCTCAAGGGACAGGAGGGTTTCAAGATCCTGATTGAGGTTTTTATTGCGCAGGTAGATGCTGAGAACATACAATCCCATGGTGAGAAAGGAGACGACGAAGCCTGCGATCATATAGCCTGAGGTATCGGGAATGGTTTCCATTTTTTATGCTCCATTTATATTGAGACGTTTAGTTTTAGTTGTTCTACCTTCTCCTGCAAGCCGCCAAGGCGGATGCGATGCCACATCATATCAATAAAGATGATGGTAAAGGCGAAGAGGGCAAAGAAGAAGGCGGTGCGCATGTCGGGGGTCATGCTAAAGCCACCTTGCGCTTCGGCGCTTTGGTTGCCGATGACGACAGGATGAATGGTACGGAAGAGGCGGATGACCATGAAGGTGATGGGGGCGCTGAGACCGCCAAGCAGGGCGTAGACTGCGCCAAAGCGTGCACGTTTATCAGGGTCTTCAATGCCTTGACGGAGCATGAAGTAGGCTATGTAGATCAACTCGGTGACGGCGGCTGTGGTAAGACGGGGATCCCATGTCCACCAGGTGTTCCAGGCAGGACGAGCCCAGATGGAACCGAGGACGATGGTGATGAAAAAGAACATGGTGCTGACTTCAACAGCCGCAACTTCAAAGCGATCCCATCTCATGTCCTTGGTGATGAGGTAGGCAATGCCTGAGACAGCCGCAAGAACAAAGCCAACCAGACCAACCCAGGCTGTGCCGATGTGGAAATAGAAGACGCGCTGCACATCTCCCATCACAGCTTCGGTGGGGGCAAAGACAAGGGCAAGATAGGAAGCAATGCCGAGAACAATGATCGAAACGATATCAAGAATTGTGAGTGCAATTGGTTTGGATTGCATTGGACGAACTCCTTTTTAAGATGTACGATCTCTGATCGATAAATTTTGATTAAATCGCATTCGACATAAAAAATTCTGAGAATGGTATTTTTTGTTTGTAGATTTTGAAGAATTTTATTCTTCCACTACAAAATCAAAGACCATGAAGGCAACGGCGATGAAGATTACGTCGTATACGATAAGCAGATTGAGAGGGACAAGAATTTCCGCGAAGGTTGCGTTATTCAGTAATCCGCCGCTGGCTTTGACGGATGCAAGTAAAACGGGGACTGCCACAGGGAAGAGCAGGATCGGGAGCAAAACATCCCGCGTGCGGGTCTGCACCGACATGGCAGAGAGCAAAGTACCGACGGCGATATAGCCTATCGAACCTAGAAGGATCACACCGAGAAAACTTGGCTGAAAGATACGCACTTCGTTATACAGCAGGGCGTATAGCGGTAGGACAATTGCTTCGACAATGAGCATGAAGGCAAGGTTGCTGATCGCCTTGCCAAAGAAGATGGCAGAGCGGTCTACGGGAGCGAGCAGAAGACCATCCATGCAGCCGCGGTCTTTTTCCACGGCCATGGAACGGTTAAGGCCGAGTGTGCCAGCGAAGGCGAAGGTAGTCCACAAGACGCCAGCCGTGACAGATTGGCGGACTTTGATGTCCAATTCCAGCGCGAAGTTGAAGATGAGGATGACGAGCATGGAAAAGACCAGCATGGCAGAGAGTAATTCGCGTGAACGAAACTCAGCCGAAAGGTCTTTTTGGACAATTGCCATGGTGGCTTTGAAGAAGGATGGACGATATTCCATTGGCTGTTTTTCGAGCGATGTGGTTTTGGTTGTGTCGGTCATCGAATCAGTCCACCAATGCTTGTTTGTAGAATGAGAGCAGGTTTGTTTTTTGAACGTCTTTTTGTGTGGCGGATGCCGCGATGATGCCGCGCGAAAGAATGTCAAAGCGCGTGGCAAGGTCTTCGGCACGGGCCAGGTCGTGAGAGGTCATCACGACGGTACGGCCCTTCGCGGCAACGGACTTGAGCACTTCGTCCAGCATTTCGGAGGCATCCTGATCGAGACCCGTGTAGGGCTCATCAAAGAGCATCACTTCAGGGTCGTGGATAACGGCTCTGCCGATGGCGAGGCGTTGCTGCATTCCGCGTGAAAACGTGCGGACAAGATCCCTGCGGCGATTTTCAAGACCGACCATTCCCAATACTTCGGTAATGCGCGGGCCAGAATTTGTAATGCCATACATACGGGCATAGAATTGTAAATTTTCTTCAGCGGTCAGGTCCGGGTAGAGCAGCGGCATGTGTGAAACCACGCCTAATTTTGCGCGGACTTGTGCAGACTCGTTCGGAAGCGAGTACCCTGCCACTTTTACACTACCCAGTGATGGGCGCGAAAGGGAGGCGAGGATCCGCAGAAATGTGGTTTTGCCCGCGCCGTTCGGTCCAAGCAATGCCACGAATTCCCCTGGCTCTACGGAAAAATCCACTCCGCGCAGGATGGTTTTTAGCCCAAAGCGTTTGACAAGTTTTTTGGTTTCAATCATCTTTGATCCGTGAAGTCGTTGCGAAGGCGTTCGTTCTTTTGCGATGGCATGGCTACGATTTTCTCTTCAACGCGTTCTTCAATTCCTCGCGTCGTTGTTTGTAGGCTTCGTCGGAAAGTTTACCGCCGCGGTGTAATTCGTCGATGGCGATGATGGCATCCATAATGGATTCGCTGTCTTCGAATTCGTCGTCTTCCTCTTCAATATCATCCTCTTGTCCTTTATTATCGCGCATGTACATCCATACACCGGCGAGGATAAGCACAACGCCGAGCGCGCCGATGCCGATAAGAAGATTTTTATTCTGTGTCACATCGGGAGCGGCTGCAACACCTTTTGGTTCACCGGTTAGAACGAAGTCAATCGTTTCGCCCTTGTTCACTGCGCTGGCGGAGTAAACATGGAAGTTTGTGGTCTGCAGCGTTTGAATGCCTTCATCTGTAAGTGCAGTTCCTTCTGCTTCCACACCTTCGGGCAGGAAAAGGGTAATCCCATTGATGTTCAGCAATGCGGGTTGGGAGATGTTGATCTCTTTCGTCTTTGGAATGGATGCAAAAGCGATCAGGCTGTAGGGAGTATTGCTGGGCGGCATGGCGAATCCATCCGCGGTGGGTACGAAGGCTGCGCTGTCTTGGCCTGCTTCATAGCCGAGACCTTCAGCGCCTTCAGGGAAGGCAATGAAAGGCACCTTTTGTTCAGCGCCCATTTTGATGATGATGGTTTTGTCCGTGCTGTTGGAGATGTTGTAGACTGAAAAAATCTGGGCAGCACCTTCCGTCGCGAAATCGAAGAACATTTGCACTTCATCGACCTTCAATGAGCTGAAGTCTTCCGTGGTGGAATAGATGATGATGTCGGGCAGTGCCAACTCGGTGGCGCCGGCTGGCACCACAGCAAATTCGGATTGATAGCTCAAGCCACCCACTTCCAACTCGGCCAGGAATATTTGGTTTTCAATGACGTCTACGCCATCGAATGTATAGGTTCCGTCTGCATTGACGGTCCCTGCCAGGTTGAGAATTTCCTGCGGACCGGCAGATGGGTCACTGCCGTGATCGAACCCACGCAAAGTAACCTTCAGGTCGGATGGTAAGTCTGCGCCGGTGCGGTTATCGATGAGACCAGTCACTTTTCCCGCGCTAGCAGAAACAGGTTCTACGGTCGCTTCAGGCGTGACTTGGGCTTGGGCTGTGCCATCGAGAGGCGTTGCTTCCGCTGACGGAGTTCCCGAGTCTGTGGCAGCGGCAGTGGGTGTTTCAGTAATTGCTTCCACTACCGGCGCGGAAGGAGCCGCGAAGCTCAAGGTACGGACGTATGCGGCGAGTTCGGTAAATCCACCTTCGGTCATTTTGGAGCCAAGCGCGGGAAAATCAGAAGTCCCATCACGAAGTGCTTGCGCGAGTTCCATGTTGGAAATGGAGGCCATCCATTCCTGGTTTTGGAAGATTTTGGTGGGGCAATCGGCGCAAAAGGCTTCGTACAATTCCTGACCCTTTTTTAAATCTTGTTCAGGAACGTGCAGGGTAAGCGCGTAGGCGACTACATCCCAGCGTTGCTGTTCGCTCAAGCTACGAAAGGGAGGCATGAAGCGGTCAATGTTGCCTTGGGTGACGGTGGTGTACCATGCTGCGGGGGCGGCGATGCTCGCTGTTTCAGGTAAAGCAAACGCTGCAACGGTGACGGGCAGCTGCTTGCCTTGTGCGCCATCGCCGAGACCTGTGTCACCGTGGCAAGGCGCGCACTTTTCAACATAAATGGCTTTGCCATTTTCAATATCTGGTGCGCTGGCGGGGTAGAGCGGTCCAAGCGTGGGAGCGGGGGTGGGTGCCACGTATCCGGGCGGGGGAGTAACATCTGCCGCGAGGGTGAAGTTACAGGCGGCGAGGAAAGTTGCGGCTATTGCTAAAATAAATGTGTGACGTAATTTCATGAGTTCCTCAAGTTTTGTCATTGCAGCAGGCTGAAAATTGCCGCCTTCGCAATGAAGGAATTACTTCAATGCCTTCCCGCAGGATGGGCAGAATTTGTCAGTGACGAGAACAGGTTTTCCGCATTTGGGGCAGAAACCTGCGGATTTGCTTTTGTGTTGTTTGCGCCGAGCCGCGATCATCGATTCAAGATCATCATCGCTGACTTGTGCTTCCACTTCGGAGGAGTCTGCGCGTTTTGCGGCGGCAGCTTTTTCGATACGCGCTTCCACGTTGCTGGCAGAGGCAGAGACGGGTGCGAATTCATCGAGTTTTCGAAGGATATCCGAGCCTTTTTGCAGAAGCGCCGCGCGCTGTTCGGGATAATCTTCTGCGGGGATCTTACCGAGCTTGAAATCGAAATCAAGTTCCTGCAGCGAATTGATCACACGGTCGCGTTCCGCTTTCAATGAAGACACTTCATGCGATTCGCTTGTGCGTGCGCGCCTTGCACGGTTTGTGAACGGTGCATACAAATAGATGCCGACTACCACGAGGACTGCAAGGACTAAAAAGAGTGAGCCTAATTCCATGTTTCCGCCTTAAGGGATTTTTTGTGCAACAATGGACTTGATTTCATCTACCGACGTGAAAGGGCCGACCTTCACATAATACAAGACGCCGCTCTGGTCAATGAAATAGGTTTCAGGTACGCCGCGGATGCGGAACATTTGTGAAATTTTTGTCCCCATGTCGGGACCATTAAAAAAAGTAATGCCAAACTTTTTCAGGTACGCGCGCGCTTCGGGCTCTGTGTCCACGTAATCTGCGCCGAGGAAGACCACGTCGCCGCTGGCTTCGTAGAATTTCCACGCTTCTTCCAGTTCCGCCGCTTCCTGCTCACAAGGCTTGCACCACGACGCCCAGAAATTGAGCACCACAACCTTCCCTTGGAAATCGGAAAGTTTCACTTCGCTTTGACCTTCATATTCATACCCGCTGAATAAAGGCAATCTGAAATCAGGGATCTTATCGCCAGGCTGGACAGTTCCCTGCTGACGCTTGCTAAGGATCACTCCAATCAAAACAAGCAAGGCAACGATGAACAACCAGATGGAAACTTGCGCCCAAAGCGGCACGCCGCGTTTTTGTGGGATGTTTTCAGTCATGACATTCTCCAGAAAAAAGACCTGACAGGTTTTTGCGATTTTGATTTTCTTAAAACCTGTCAGGTCTGTGTGATTGAATTACTTTCTTTTCTTCAACTCTTCTTCGAGTCGGGCAACATAATCATCTTTTGCGGGAGAGGATGTTTCGCCTCTTTCAGCGCTGGCAGCGGATGCTGTTGCAGAGGCTTTTGTCCACTCCCTGAAAGAGCGGAAGAGGAAGAACGCCCCCAAAAGGATAATGGCGGGCGGCAGGATATACACAAGCCAGTTCAAACCGCTGCGCGGAGGTTCCGCCAGAACGCGGGCGCCATAATTAGCCACAAAATAATCCTTGATCTGCTGCTCCGTCATTCCCTGAGATAGTTGGGTGCGGATCAATTCGCGCCACTGACGGCAGGCTTCCGTGGGGCATACGTCCAGCGGAGTGTTTTCGCAGACAGGACAATACAGTTGTTTGGCAATTGCATTCACATCATCATCAGTAGGCGCATCGTCCTGGGCAAATGCGACACTGGAAATCATCCCCGCGAGTAATAGTGCAAGTGTGAGTATCTGTAAAGTTTTTTTCATTACGTTCTCCGATCAAAGATCGTTGATAATCGACCTTTGACTTGTGACTTTTAGTCCGCCGCGCTCGTCTGGCGGTTGCTGCGTGTCACATGGCGGCGCGCGGATTCTTCAGCCGGGTCGTTATCGGGCCAGGCCGCAAAGATGATACCCACAAGAAAGACCAAACTTCCGATCCATAGCCAGTTCACCAGCGGGTTGACATAGATTTTGAAGGTTGCACCAATGGAAGAAACAGGCTGCCAATCGACAAGCAGGATGTAAAGGTCATCCCTGAATGTAGAGCGATTGCCGGGGATGGTCATGTTCTGTTGGGAGTCAAAGTAATAGTCAATGCGCGGGTTGAGTTGCCCGAGATAAATGCCATTCTCGTACACATCCACGACGGCGCGGGTGTAATTTACGCCTTCGCCCTGGTTATCCCATGATGCGAGTTCACGATACTTGACAGTGTAGCCTCCGATTTCCAATTGCTCGCCTGCTGCCAGCGTACCCTGAGTCTCTTTTTGAAAGACCTCGATGCCGATGATCCCGATTGCCATCAACGCCATGCTGATGTGGATGATGTATCCACCATAACGGCGGCGGTTGCGTCCCATCAAACGGGAGAGAGCGGTAAAGAGATTCTCGCCTTGTGCTTTTTGACGGGCGCGTGCTCCCCGCCAGAATTCATGGGCAGTGGCGAAAATAGCCAGCGAGACGAGGAAGAAACCAAGCAGCGCGCCAATGTTTTGTGTGTAGGTGAAGAATAACGTAACGACCACAACCACAGCGGCAATGGCGGATTTCCAGATCGCGCGTCCGAGAGTCTGCACGGTGGAATGTCCCCATGCCGAGAGCGGGGCAACCGCCATCAGGAAGAGAAGAGCCGAGAAAAGTGGGGCAGTGGCACGTTCATAGAAAGGCGGGCCTACAGTCACTTTTTGGCCTGTAAATAATTCTGAAATAAGCGGGAAGATCACACCCCAGAAACAAACGACCAGAATGCTCATGAAGAGCAGGTTGTTGAGCAGAAAGAGAGCCTCGCGTGAAAGCATGGACTTCATTTCTGTTTCACTGCGTAATTCAGGCCAGCGCCAGATGACCAGCCCTGCGGATGCGATCAACATCAGCGAGACAAAGCCCATGAAGAAAGGACCGATCGGGCTGTTTGCAAATGCATGCACGGATGAGAGCACGCCAGAACGAGTCAGGAAGGTCCCGAAGATTACCAGCGAGTAGGTCAGGATAACAAGGATCATGTTCCAGTGCTTGAGCAGACCGCGCTTTTCCTGGATCATGACAGAATGTAGAAATGCAGTGCCAGTTAACCATGGCATGAAAGCTGCAATTTCCACGGGGTCCCAACCCCAGTAC
>JACZJB010000099.1 GCA_014860805.1 Anaerolineales bacterium | reverse complement strand
CCTTAAAGCGGATCGCCATGCCGCTGGAGGTTGCCAGCATGATCTCCTTCTTCTTTCCATCCGTCAAACCGACCCAGCCGAGTCTGTCCCCTTCGTTGACGCGCACCAAAATAAATGTCTGTGAGGAAGGTCCGGGCAATTCGGAGATCAAGCTTTTCTTGACCATGCCAAAGCGGGTGGCCGTGATCACACAAGTCTCTTCGCCCAATGCAGATTTACTTGCAGGCAATGAAAACACAGCCGCAAGCGGTTCGGTCTCCGGCAATGGAGACACTTTGTAATATGCCGAGCCCTGGCTCAACTTATTGGTTTCGGGAATCAAATGCGCGGCAACTGCGGCAGCCTTGCCCAATTTGCTGACGAAATAGATCGTGTCCGTTGTGCTGGCTTTGATAAGATAACGCGGCGCATCGTTGCCTGAATGTTTCGGCTGTTTGTCATCGTGCGTGCGCGAAACAAGTCCATCGTCCGTGACGCCGATCCACACGGTCTGCTGCGGGAGTAAATCACGCGTGGTGAGCGCTGCGCCAGTGCTTTTGCCGCCCTGCTTCAAGTTCACGATTTGCGTGCGGCGGCGGTCGCCATACGCGGCTTTGACTTTCAACAGTTCATCCGCGACCACGCCGCGCATCAGCTTGGGTGACTTCAACAACGTTGTCAATTCCTTGATGATGCCGGTCACTTCTTTGTATTCGGTCTCGATCTTCTTGCGTTCAAGAGCGGCAAGTCTGCGAAGCTGCATATCGAGAATTGCGGTCGCCTGTAACTCTGACAGCTTGTAGCGCTTCATCAGTTTACCCCGGGCAGTTTCAACGTCCGGTGCGGAGCGAATGATGTTGATCAGTTCATCCAAATTCTTTAATGCGATCAAATATCCTTCAAGGATATGCGCGCGGGCTTTGGCTTTATCCAGATCAAATTCAGCACGCCTCTTGACAACCGTCAGGCGGTGTTCCACATAAACGCGGAGCGCCTGCTTGAGGGTGAGCGTGCGCGGCTCGCCATCCACCAGCGCGAGCAGGTTGATGCTGAACGTGCTTTGCATGGGCGTGCGTTTGTACAGATCGCGCAGGATGATCTCAGGATTGGCATTCTTCGTCATCTCAAGGACGATGCGCATTCCCTGACGGTCGGATTCGTCGCGCAGATCAGACAGCCCTTCCAGATGTCCATCGCGTGCCAACTCGGCAATGCGCTCGATCAAACTGGACTTGTTGACCTGATACGGTAATTCTGTGACAATGATTCGGCTTTTGCCTCTTTCCATCTCTTCGACATGCGCCTTGGCTTGCACGGTCACACGTCCGCGCCCCGAACCATACGCGGACTCGATTCCCTCTTCGCCTTTTTCCTGAATGATGAGACCGCCCGTGGGGAAGTCCGGTCCTTGCACGAATTCCATCAATTGTTCAACGTCGATATCGTCGAGCTTTTCCCAGCGATTGATCATGTACACAAGCGCGTCCACGATCTCGCTCAGGTTATGCGGCGGAATGGAAGTTGCCATCCCCACAGCAATACCTGTGGCGCCGTTCACTAAAAGATTTGGGATTGCGGAAGGCAGCACGCCGGGTTCTTCAAGGGTGTCGTCAAAGTTCGGCAGAAAGTCTACGGTTTCTTTATTTAAGTCGAAGAGGATATCAAGCGCGGCATTGGTGAGACGCGCCTCGGTATAACGCATCGCGGCTGGCGGGTCGCCATCCACAGAACCAAAATTCCCCTGACCGTCCACCAGCAACGTACGCATGGAAAAATCCTGCGCCATGCGCGCCATGGCTTCATACACAGCCGAGTCACCGTGTGGATGATATTTACCGAGCACTTCACCGACGATACGGGCAGATTTTTTATAAGCCGTATCTGCGCGAATGCCCATGTCGTACATCGCGTAAAGGATGCGCCGCTGCACGGGTTTGAGTCCATCACGGGCGTCGGGCAGGGCGCGCGCCACAATGACGCTCATGGCGTAATCGAGATACGACTGCTGCATCTCTGTATCAATATCTATTTTTCGAACGATACCAAGTTCCATAAGTACTCCCAAAATCTTTTAACCACAACGGAGAAATTAGATCTTTATGTTTCTTGTCTTCTTCATTGTGAATGTATGTTCTATCGCGGGGCTTATCTTACGGGGAAAAAGGAGAAGCGTCAAGCCCGCTTGTTTTCATGGGTTTGCCATCTCACATTGAATCCGCTACAATGAACCTGCATATATCCCACAGAAAGTGAAATGAGTAAAAAATGTCATTGGTACGCAATTTATTTATCCTAACCGTTATTTTTCTGACGGGCTGCGCCAGTGTACCGGCTGCAACAGCGACTCCCAAAAAAAGCATCAACTTCAAAAATACCGTTGTCAGCCTGACTTTTGATGACGGAGCGGCGGATAATTATAATGTTCGTTCGATCCTAACTCAAAACAATTTACACGCCACCTTCTACATCGTAAGCGGTTTTACCGGCATGGAGGGATACATGACCGAGGAGCAACTCCGCGGACTATACGAGGACGGCAATGAGATCGGCGGACATACACTGCACCATGTCAATGTGAGTGAAATAGACGGCGATGAACTAAAGACAGAAATTTGCCAGGATCGAATGAACTTATTGAATTACGGGTTCGACATTACATCCTTTGCCTTTCCATATGGTCATTATGATGAAGAGGCCAGACAGACCGTGATTGATTGCGGGTATGGAAATGCGCGGGGCGTCAGCGGCGGGCCTGATACCATTCCCCCGGCTGACATCTATTCCATAAGAGCCATGCCCTACATCGTCAGTGATACCAGCGTTCCGAAAATGATGAACTATATTCGGTCTGTAGAGGAGGAAGGCGGAGGATGGGCGATCTTCGTATTTCACCGTGTATGCAGCGGCTGTGATCAATACTCGATTGACCTGGACACCTTCTCGCAGTTTGCCGCCCGCCTCGCAGACCAACAAAATTTGAACGGCCTTGTCATAAAGACCGTTGGCGAAGTATTGCAAGAAAAATAAAAGGAGAGTTGTTTCCGACCACCCGATTGTGTGATTGTCCCCCCTTTAAAATTCACTACAATCGATTCCATTAGAGGTGACCCATGAAACTTAATACTACAAAAGAAGTTTGGATCGCGCGGCTGATCGCATGGGTGGTGCTTGGCGCAATTTCATGCGGGATCATTTTTGCCACCACATTCATGCTGGGACCATCTTTGTTTGCCGTCCCGGACTTGAGCGATAAAATCGCTGTGGCGATCTACTGCCCAGGCGCGGAAAGCTCTTCTACGCAGGAAGGCGCATCCGTACCGACAACCAGCAGCCCTTCCGGCACCTATGGTCACACCGTGGAAATTACCTGCACCTTTGCGGACGGGAGCACCAAAGTCATCCGAAACGAGGAATTTGCACTGGCTTCCATCGGCGGAATGTTTGGGATTGGCGGGCTGTGCGGACTTGGACTCTCCATCCCGTTGATGCTTGCACCGTTGCTTCTGATACGCAGGAAAAAAGAAATTCAAAGTTGAGATAAAATCCCCTGCATGAAAATTATCAGCATAAATCTTGGGATCGAAAAAGAAATACAAATGGGAAATTCGGTGGACAGGACGGGCATCTACAAATTGCCGGTGCAAAATGCCGTGCGTGTCACGGGAATTGGTCTCGAAGGTGACTTCATCGAAAGTAAAAAACATCACGGCGGACCCGACCAGGCTGTCTATATTTACGGCGCAGCGGACTATGCATGGTGGGAAAAGGAATTGGGCGTAAAGATTCACCCCGGCACCTTTGGCGAAAATATCACTATCAGTGGACTAGAAAGCGGCTCATTCAATATTGGAGATATTCTCACTATTGGAGACGTGACTCTTGAGGTGACCATGCCGCGCATCCCATGTTGGACATTTGCTGCACGCATGGAGGATCCTGCCTGGGTGAAGAAATTCCGTCAGGCCGAGCGGCCAGGCTTCTACTGCAGGGTGAAGCGCGAAGGAGTCATTAAGGCAGGAGATGCTGTAGCGTTGGAAAATTTCCAAGGGGAGACAATTTCCATCCAGCAGCTTTATCAGGATTATTACGAGAAAAATAAGACCGAGGAAATGCTGCGCCGTCATCTCAATGCGCCGGTTGCGATCCGCTGGCGAAAACGAATGGAAGACGAGTTGGCAAAGATTGCAGGGCAGTCCGCTTAATTCGCATGAGCAACATTGACAAGCGCGGCAAATTACAGGAAGAACCTTTTACGTTTCGGGAAACCAAAGACGGGAAGGTTCTTATTTATTGGCATGGAAAACAGATTACAGTTCTTAAAGGAAAAGTTGCGAGTAATTTCTTACAAGATATTTTGCCCGCAGATTCAATACAGGCACAGTTGGTGATGGCGTGCATCACAGGCCACTTCAAGCATGGCAATGAAAGATAAAACTTGAAAAACGGGGTTGTATTAATAGAAAATTTGTTCTATAATCAAAACAATGATATCCACCTTCTTAGTGTTATGGAGAACCAATGTCTCAACAACTGATGTGGATTTCCATTCTCTGACATTGGGCTGACATCTCATGATATTTCAAATCCACCAACCGTCTTTTCCTCTAGGAAAGTTTATTGATAACTTTGTCTATTTCGAGGGGTTTAATCCTGCCCATTCCCTGGATAGGTTTCTGCCCGATGGCAATACCGAACTCATTATCGATCTGACCGAACTCCCCCAACACATTCACGACAACCACACATTGGAAGTTATTCAGTCTTGCCGCAAGGCCTGGGTAAGCGGGGTGCGGACTCGTCCCATCACTATCCCTTCCGGTAAAGACAGTCGAATGCTGGTTGTAGCATTCAAAAAAGGAGCTGCGCACCCTTTTTATCCGTTCCCGATGAGTGAGCTGACTGATTCAGTAGTGATGGCTGATCTGGTCTTTGGGAAAAGCATTCTCGACCTGCGAGAGAGATTACTTTTTACAAAATCAATCTCTGAGATGTTTTGCGTTGTTGAATTATTTTTACTAGGACGCGCTGGAGATAAACTTCACGAAAGCACAGCCGCCAACTGCATCAAGTACGCCATTGCAAGTATTATCAAGCGGCCAACTCTCTCAAGCTTTCACAACCTCAGCGATCAAATAGGGTATTCTCAGAAGCACTTTATCGATCTCTTCAAAGGGCAGGTTGGTCTATCCCCGAAACAATATCTCAAGATCATGCGCTTCCAAAAGGCGATACAGGAAATTGAGGCGGAGCGCTTCATCCATTGGAGCGGGATCGCCGCTGAAAGCGGATTTTACGATCAGGCACACTTCATACACGATTTCAAGGAGTTTTCAGGATTCACACCAAATGATTACATCAAAAGGAAGACCAGCACTTTAAATTATGTTCCCGTGGATTAATGTAAATTTTTTCCAATACAACCAGATTCAAATTTTGTAAAATTTTCTACGAAATTCACCAAAGGAGAAATCTCATGGAAAATCTATATATTAATCACATCGCGGTATTTGTTTGCGCCATCTTCAACCTTGCCCTTGGAGCCTTGTGGTATTCGCCCTTCCTTTTTTACAAGGCCTGGCTGAGTGAAACAAAGCTGACCGAGGAACAACTTGCCAAGCAGAGCCCTGCAAAAACTTACGGACTGGCTTTTCTCTTCTCGCTGATCATTTCGTACAACCTGGCCTTCTTTCTCGGCGATGCGAATACGGATGCAGTTTGGGGTGCCACCGCAGGCTTCCTTGCCGGTTTCGGCTGGTCGACCTTGATCTTTGCGATCATCGCGCTCTTTGAGCAGCGTTCGTGGAAATATATATTCATCAACGGTGGTTTTATCACGGTCTATTTCACAATCATTGGTTTCATATTTGGAATCTGGCGATAATAAGGAGATGAATTATGAACTCACTAGATAAAGCCATTCAAACCCAGATCAACAACATCCAGAAAAAAACGGGGATGTCTCTTGAAGAATTATCCAGCTTTATAAAAAAAAGCGGACTCTCCAAGCATGGCGAGATCCGCGACATGCTCAAGGAAAAACTCGGGCTCGGACATGGCGATGCGAACACCCTCGTACATGTTGTCCTGCAATCGGATGGCACACGCGCCGCAGAAGGGAAATCGGAAGATGCCGTGCTGGATGAAATCTATTCAGGCGCGAAGGCTGGCTTCCGCCCCATTCACGAGAAGTTGATGAAAGAGATTCAAAAGTTCGGTGAGTTTGAAGTCGCGCCTAAAAAGGGCTATGTGAGCCTGCGCCGCAAAAAGCAATTCGCCATGATCGGACCCAAGACCAACACGCGCTTCGAAGTGGGCATCAACGCAAAAGATTTCAAGAAAAATGCGCGGCTGTTGGAACAACCCAAAGGAAGTATGTGCAATTACATTGTTAATCTCAGCGACGCGAGGGAAGTGGACGCGGAATTGGTCGCGTGGCTCAAATCCGCTTTTGAAGGAGCAGGATAAGCATGGCTGAATTTATCGAACCAAAAGCGTTTCAAAATGTTTTGCTCGACCTGCTGGATGAGACTTTCGAAAATCATCACGGCATTTATTTGGATAAACACAATGGTCTCCTTGAAACGCTCGAATTGGTTTCTTCAGAAGAGGCATCCATTCCTGTTGGCGGCAAATGCGCTTCGCTCGCCGCTCAGGTTGCGCATGCCACCTTTTACATTGAGTCCTTTGAACGTTTTGCCCTGCAAGGCGACAACAGTCCGCGAGATTGGGGGTTGATCTGGCGCACCGTGGAAAAGGTCACCCCCGAAGAATGGGAGGACTACAAAAATAAATTAAAGGCAGCCTATCAACGCATGGATAAACTCTTCCGCGAAAATCCCACATGGAATGAAGACACAATGGGCGGAGCATTATCCATCGTCATTCACACTGCGTATCATCTTGGTGAAATTCGTCAGGCGCTTTGCACCCTAAAAACATAAGGGGTTCGTATGCCTCCACGCCCACGTTATGAAATGCCCGGTTTTTTCCGCGACGCGCTTGTTAAAAACAACCTTATAGACGCCTATCTTGCGCGCCCACCCTATCAGTAAAATGACTACATCGGCTGGATAAACCGTGCCAAACTCGAAGCCACGCAACAAAAACGCCTCAACCAAATGCTCAAGGAATTAAAAAAAGGCGGCGTGTACATGCGAATGAAATGGAACGGATAGATCGGGCGCAATGCCCGATTTATTTTGTGGGAAAATAGGAAAATGAATCAACAAGACATCATCCAAAAAACAGCCGAATACATCAAACAGGAATTTTCAGACGATTCCTCGGGACATGACTGGTGGCACATCTATCGCGTTTGGAAGAACGCCATCACCCTCTGCGAGCATGAAAACGCAGAACGATTCACCGTCGAACTCGCCGCACTGCTCCATGATCTTGATGATTGGAAGTTCAACGAATCAGGCGATGAAACCCCGCTTCGCGCCCGTGCCTGGCTTGAATCCTGCTCCGTGGATATGACCACCACTGAGACCGTCTGCGAGATCATCAAGCACATTTCCTACAAAGGCGCAGGTGTGGAAAATAAAATGAACGGCCTTGAAGGCTTCATCGTGCAGGATGCCGACAGGCTGGATGCCATCGGCGCCATCGGCATTGGCCGCGCCTTCGCCTACGGCGGTTATAAAAACAGAATGATGTACGATCCTGACTCCCCGCCAAACCTGCATGTCACTTTCGAGGAATACAAAAACAGCAAAAGCGCCACCATCAATCACTTTTACGAAAAACTGCTTTTATTGAAGGACATGATGAATACAGAAACCGCCAAACGAATTGCAAAGCAGCGACATGCTGTAATGGTGAATTTTCTGGATCAGTTCATGAATGAGTGGGAAGGAAAAGATGTGACCACGTAAGGCAACCCGTCCAGGGCATATTAAAGCTCAACATCCTTGATGGGTCGCCTTACTTTTTCAGCTCAAACACCAAAGCGCGCTCAGATTCATACATCAGAGCATACTCATCCGAACTACTGACAGAGATTGCCAAAGTCCGCAAGGAAATAGCCAATTCGCCTTCATCCGTTTCCGCAGGAATCATCACGATCAAATAATCATAGTCCACACTGTTACGGTTGGACCATTCATCCACACAAGCTGCGTCCTCGCAGTGCTGAAATTCAGCGAGCTGCTCGTACCAGGGGAAGAATCTTTCAGCCAGAGTCCATTCCAAGCCCTGCAGAGTTGTTACACTATATTGCTCTGTTAGGGTCGGGAACCATTCCTGTAAAGGATCGGACATCGAAAACTCCCGCCCCGTTACCAGCAGGAAAGTTTTATCTCCATCTATACTGGAATCAACCCACTCGATCATTTCCAAATCCTCTGATTTCAAACTTGTATTAAGTAATTGAAAATCAGAGGCAGAACCCACAAGCACAAACCAAAACATCACGCCGAACACCAATATCTGGCTGCTGCGCTGTGAAAGCACGATCTCAGGCTGTTCGGTGCCTCGATGAGTCATCCACGCGGATAACTGAATCAGTCCAACTGCCACCAGCATGGACTCAGCCAACAAAGCCACGCCATCTCCTCCACGCGGATCAATCAGATAAGCCGATATGCTCCACACGATAAAGAAGAAATCTCTTTTTTTGAGCAGACTCCATAAGCCTATATAAAGGAAGATCAAAAATGGAATGGCTGGATAATTTCCTGGGCCATGCAATTGCAGGACAATTAGATAGAACTCAAGAGTACGTTTGCTTGTTTGTCCTGCCGAGAGAAGCGGCTCAAATCCGTGGTTCAGGAAAATGGTGAGCCACCAGGGAGATGTCAGCAAAACCACACCCAACCCAACGAAAATGGCGGATAAGATTCCACGTTTATTCAGCCCATAAAAGAGGAAGATCAAAATTCCCCCCAGAGCTGCATGCAACGCCGTTTGCGGATGACTTAATACCGTCCCTGCGCCAAAGAGGATGGTGAGGAATAAATGCTTGTCTTTGTATTCTCTGAATAATCGCACTGCCTGCCATAGCATCAGAATCAGAAACAACATGCCGAAGGAGCGGGTGACTCCGCCGCCCATGACCTGCCAGAGAAAGGAACGCGGAGAAAGAGCGTAGATGATTGCCGCAAGAGATGCGAGGGTACGCGAATTAAGAGTCTCTTTGGCGAAGAGATAAAAGGCAAGGATGGAAAAGGTGTTGACCAGTGCCGGAAGGTAGAGAAATATTGTTAAGTCAGAAACAGGCAGGAGTGCAGAAAGAAGCGCAGTGACATAAAATCCAAGTGGCGGGTAGGCAAATGGAATATCCGCATGGTTGTAGGCTGTGAATTGCGGAAGTGCGTATCCGTTTGCCTTCAAGTCCTGCACCATGGTGTAAAACATGCCGCCGTCGTTGAGCGGGAAGCCATTTGAGATGGCTGGATAAAAACGGATGATGATGCCGAAAAGAAGGGCGGTAAAAAGCAAAAGTATTGGGAAGTCAAGTTTGCGATTCATGGGAGAATTATAAGCCTTGACATCATCCCGATTCTGCAGATAATTACAGCAATCGATAAAAGGCTGTGACAGAGGAAAGTAAACTGGCGGAAGCCGCCAGAGATGTGCAAGGCAAGCGGTGAAATTGCACTCGACCGAAATCAGTTGAAGTTCCCTCTTGAGCCGTGAAGGTGAAGAGCGTGTCAGGTTGCTGTGCCACGTTTTGTAGTCTGAGCCGTTTTCTCAACGTTATTCGAGAAGCTGATGATTGTCAGCACAAAGAGAGTCACGAGCCTTAAACGGCAAGTGTGACTAACTTGGGTGGTACCGCGAGAACTCCCTCTCGTCCCATTTGTGGACGGGAGGTTTTTGTTTATGTATATGTCATTGCGAGGGCAGTGTTTTTCCGCCCGAAGCAATCTGATTATTGAATTGGAGGTTCTATGTTGGATCAATTGAAGGAAATCGAAAAATCTGCGCTGGAGTCTTTGGCGACGATCAACGATCAAGCCGCTCTGGATGCCTGGCGCGTGGCAAACGTTGGGCGCAGTTCGCCGCTGATGCAGGTCTTTGCCGGGTTTGGAAAACTCTCGAAGGAGGAGAAACCAGTTGTCGGCGCGGAGGCGAACCGTGTAAAGGTGGCGCTCGAATCCGCTTTGGCGGAACGTGCCGAGGCTGTCAAGAATGCTGCCTTGGCAAAATCCCTCGAAGAAGAAAATTTGGATGTAACCCTGCCCGGTCGCTCAGTACAGATCGGACGTTTACATCCGTCCACGCAACAGCTTCGCCGCGTGTTGGACATTCTCGCCGAGATGGGTTTTCAGGTGTATACCTCGCGTGAAGTTGAAATGGACGATATGAACTTTCAGATGCTCAACTTTCCGCCAGATCATCCCGCGCGCGACATGCAGGATACATTTTTTATCGAAGCGGGTGACCGCGGTGATAACCCGATTTTGATGCGGACGCATACATCGCCCGGACAGGTCCGGGCGATGAGAGAATACGCTGCGACCAATCCACAGAACCCGCCGCCGATCCGCATCGCACTACCCGGTATGTGCTTCCGTTACGAACAGATCACAGCCCGCTCTGAGATTCAATTCAATCAGGTGGAAGGACTCGCCGTTGGAAAGAACATCACCTTCGCAGACTTGAAAGGCACAATAGCGGATTTCGTCCGCCGTATGTTCGGCGAAGGCGCGAGACTGCGTTTCCGCGCTTCGTACTTCCCATTCACGGAACCTTCTGCCGAAGTGGATGTGGAATGTTTCGTGTGCGGCGGCAAGGGATGCCAGGTCTGCAAGAACTCCGGCTGGCTTGAAATTCTCGGCTGCGGCATGGTGCACTCGAATGTGCTGCAAAACGGCGGCTATGACCCAAAGATCTACTCTGGCTTCGCCTGGGGCATGGGTCCTGAGCGTCAGTTGATGCTGCGCAACAAGATCAACGACATCCGTTACTTCTGGGGTAACGATGTGAGATTTTTGGAACAGTTTTAGGTGACTTATGAAAATACCTCTATCATGGCTAAAAGACTTTATCGACCTCGACGGACTTACTCCTGAAGACATTGCCCGCAAATTAACATTGGCCGGCATGGAAGTGGACGAGATCCTGTACGCAGGTCTGGAAATGCCTGTTTATAAAGAAGGCGAAAAACACGAGTTCAAGACCAACGGCATCGCATGGGACAAGGAAAAGATCGTCGTGGCAGAGATCCACGAGGTGAAGGCGCATCCCAATGCCGACAAGTTGACCCTGCTTGACCTGTTCGACGGAAAGCAGGAACAGGTCGTGCTGACAGGCGCACCAAACATCTTCCATTTGAAAGGCACGGGCAAACTCGAAAAGCCGATCAAAGTGGCATATGCAAAAGAAGGCTCCACCCTGTATGACGGTCACGCTGACGGACAAGTATTGATGACTCTCAAGCGCGCCAAAATCCGTGGTGTGGACTCGTACTCGATGGTCTGTTCTGAGAAGGAACTCGGCATCACAGACGAAAGCGACGGCATCATCATCCTCGATGACGATGCTCCTGTAGGCATGCCGCTTGCTGATTACATCGGGGATGCGGTTTTGGATATTTCCATTTTGCCAAACATGGCGCGCAACGCAAGCGTCATCGGCATTGCTCGCGAACTTGCTGCACTGACTGGACGCGAACTCAAGAAGCCGACCATCGAATTCAAAACATCGGGCGCGTCTGTCAAAGATTCGGTCGAAATCGAAATCACCAACTCTGAACTCAATCCGCGCTTCGTGGCGGGCTTGATCCGCAACGTAGAAATTAAACCCAGCCCATATCAAATCCAGCGCAGGCTCAAACTGGCTGGCATTCGCGCCATCAACAACATTGTGGATGCAACCAACTATGCCATGCTCGAACTTGGCGAGCCTTTGCACGCCTTTGATTA
>JACZJB010000098.1 GCA_014860805.1 Anaerolineales bacterium | reverse complement strand
GGAGGTATGTCAATGCCAAACTCCTTGATAAACAGCCTTGGGATGAAGAAATCGTGCCGCCTCACACCTCACAAGCAGAAGAACCAAATACGGAGAAGTAATTCTAACGATTTCAATCTCTTTAGAATTTATGATTTATCCATATTTGAAACCCGCCACAAAAAGTGCTGTCGTTAGCAGCAGGAGGATCGGGAATACTCTCATAATCGTGTCTCTCGATAATATTGGTTTTCCTGTTTTTAAAAAGGAGAGCAATATGCCGAGAACGCCGATCAACGCGCCGCCGATGCCGACGAGGGAGAAAAGCGGATTTACTTTTCCTTGAAATGAAAGGATGAGCGGCAGCAGGAAGATGGTCATGCCTGCGATGCCGTGGGTGATGGCGATAGTGATGATGGGCAGTTTGTTTTGGATGGGGATCGAGCGGGTTAATGTCACAGCGAGGAAACCGATGATGGTGAAGAGCAGGTACGGGCTGCGAAAAGAGGCGAGATGCTGCCAGACAAGACCAAGCGATAAGGTCAGTGGAATAATTGTCGAGATGATAACTACGATGGGGGAATCCAGCGCCTCGAAACCGAGGATGATGAGCAGAAGCCCCGCCACCAGGATCACCCCGAAGGCAATCGTGTAAGCGATGATGGATGTGCTGTCCATTTTGTCGATGCCGATGGCGATTTGATAGCCAGCAAGCAGCCCGGTGATGAAGAGCAGGATGCGGTCTAGTGATGTGATTTTCATTTGGGAATGATCAAAAACATGGCGAAGGTCATGTACATGGATGCGTATTTGAAGAGGCTGAAGTTGACGCGGTCTGAAGGGCGGAAGACGGTGGTAACGGCGAGAAAGAATAACCCTGCGCTCAGCACAATGATAACGCGCAGCACACCTGCTGTGACTCCGATCCAGACGGAAGCCCAGCCCATTGTTACTGCTGCGATGATGCTTGAAAGCGCAATGGCAAAGCGCGTGACCGCTTCGCCGTACGTGGATGGGAAAGTTGGCACGCCCGCGGAATTGTAATCATCTGCAAATTTGAGGCTGAACGTAAGTGTGTGAGTGGGGATCCAGAAAAGCACGGCACAAGCCAGTAAGATGCCAATCCCGTCTATTTGACCTACTGCAAGAACACGCCCCGCAAGGATGGGCATGGCGCCCGAGATGCCTCCCCAAACAATGCTCCAGCAAGTGCGGCGCTTGAGCCACATGCTGTAGACTGCCACATCAAAAAACAATCCTGCAAAGACAACTACGCCGTATAACCAATTTAGAAGCAATGCCCAGCCGACACCAATCACCGAGACGATGATGCCAAGTTTGAGAACTTCTATGCGTGTTACCTGTCCTGAAGAAGTGGGACGTTTGTGCGTTCGCTTCATCTTCATGTCAATGTCCTGGTCCCACCACATGTTGAGGATGGTGGAACCTGCAATGGCAAGGAAAAGACTCGGAATCATTTGCCAAAAGTGAACCCAGTTGACCATGGTACGCGCGCTCAGAAAACCTGCCACACCTGTCAGTAAGAGCAGGCTGGTTTGGGTCGATTTTATAAGGGGCAGGTAAAGAATGATTTTTGATTTAAGATGGGCGATTGGCGGTTGCGCTTGCATGGCGGCTCCTAAACGATAAATAATGAAAGAGCAGAGATTAGGTGACTATTCTCTACTCTCGATTCTCTAACTTCCTGATTTTACCTCACACATTTAAACGCGGCCCGGACTGAAAAAAAGAGAGGCTATGAAATGTTCAAATCCCTTTTTAATAAATCGTCAGTCGTTTCTCTTCTCATGATGATCGTCGCCCGTCCTTCTTCCAGCCACAATACTGCAGGCCTGCGCGAGCCGTTGTAATTGGATGACATGCTCAAGTGATAGGCTCCCGAAACGGGAACGGCAAGCAGATCGCCTTCGTGGATTTTTGGCATGGGTAGATCTTCGATGATGACATCCCCAGACTCGCAAAACGGTCCTGCGATCGATACGATCTCGCTTCTTTCGGCGCTGACGTTTGATACTGGCAAACAAGAATATCTCGCCCAATACATTGCGTGGCGCGGATTGTCTGTCATGCCGCCGTCAGTTAATATCCAAATTTTGTCGCCGCGTCTTTTAACAGCGCCTGCTTTATAGACGGCCACGCCTGCCCGCGCTACCAAACTTCGCCCGGGTTCCAAATGCAGATGAGGGAGGGCAAGTCCGCGGGCGCGGCAGCCTGCCGTCACATTCTCTGCAATGACCTGTACATATTCATTTGTATCAGGCTGTGGAAGTTCATCCTCATGATAGGCTACGCCCCAGCCGCCGCCCGGGCTGAAGTGCCATTCATTTGTGAGACCGATTTCCTTTGCAAGATCAAGACCAATTTCGATTGCTACTTTTAATGGGCTTGCATCTCGAAAATTTGAACCCTGGTGAAAATGGATGCCGTTCAATGGCAGCTTGTGAGTTCTGCAAAAATCCGCTGCGTCCAAAATCTCTTCGCGTGTCATGCCGAATTTGCTGTCATGCTGCCCTGTCTGTGTGTGCGCGTGATGCGTGTCCACTGCAACACCGGGCAGAAGACGAAGCCAAAGATCGGGGAAAAACGATGAATGACCCTCAAATAATTCGGCGAGATTTTTCAATTCAGTCAGGTTGTCGATGACAATTGTGCCAGCCTGTTGAATTGCAGAGCTCAGATCATTGATGGATTTATTTACACCGTGAACAAGAATGTGTTCCCGCGATACGCGGCCAGCGGCGGCAATTGCAATTTCACCTTCGCCTGTGCAATCGACATATAGGCCATGTGACTGAGTCCATTGAGCGACGGCAGTGCAGAGGAATGCCTTGCCTGCGTAAGTAACAGAAGCAGGTCCGGGGTAGTGCAAAGCGAGCGCGTTTTTATATCCAAGCGCCGCATCATCCATCGTTGCCTTGTCGTATAAATATAACGGTGTGCCGTGTTCTTCGATTAATTTTGTGAGATCATGTCCTGCGATATTCAGTTTATCGTTGTCAATTTTTGCTGAAATTGGGAAAAGGTCAAGTCGTTTCATTTTTGTTGAGATTTCTCGCAAGGAAGATCTGATTTTTGCCGAGCCGCTTTGCCATGAGTTCGGCATGGTCAGCGGCAAGTAGAAGATTGGCGAGAGAATTTGCATCCTGTGGAAATGAGGCGATCCCGATGCTTAATGTGTGGCCTGAGACACCTTTATTTTCAACGGGTGTTTCCGTGGTGCTGGCGCGCGCGGCATGTTGCAGGCGTTTGGCGAATTCGAGAGCGCCGGTCTCGTCTGTGTTTGGCAGGATGATGGCGAACTCATCACCACCATAGCGCGCGGCAACATCGTATTTACGCAAATTGGCACGGATCATATCCGCCGTTGCTTTAAGCCGTATATCCCCCGCGGGATGCCCCCATTTGTCGTTATATTCCTTAAATGAATCCACGTCAAATATGATCAGCGAAAGAGGAGAGGTCAGCCGTGTGGAGCGTTCCAACTCGGCTGTCAGAATCTTTTCGAGAGCATAGCGGTTGGAGAGTCCGCTGACGGCATCGGTCATTGCCATTTCCTTGACCTGTGCATGCAGGCGGGCATTGTCTACTGCCAGGGCAATTGGACCGGAGAGGATTGTCAGCAATTCGACATCCTCATCCTTGAGTGTGCGGTTTGCATCACCTTCCACATTGAGCGTTCCGAGAACCGCCTTTTCTTTCATCAATGGAACACAGATTTCACTTATAACGGTATTGTCTGCTCTTAGAAAAGACGGTTCTTTGGAGGCGTCCCGAATGAATTGTACGGCTTTTGTTTTTATCGTTCGTCCGGTCACTCCCTGGCTGATGTGGATCTTGTCAATAATCATTTCCTGCGGGTATCCCATTTGTGCGCCAAGGTGAAGATAATCATCCTTCAATAAATAGATGCTGACATGTGTATACCCGAATGATTTATGTAACTCCTGCACCACGGAGTCGAAGATAGTTTGCAGATCCAGTGAACTGGAAATAACCCGCGAGACAGCCTGAACCGTGGCCATGATGCGTAAATGTTCCTGTGCGCGGGAATACAATAATGCTCTTTGCAGCGAGGCGGATATCTGATTTGCCAGGGTTTCCAGGGTGGTTACATCTTCATAATCAAAGGCATCCGATTCGATGCTTTCCACGTAGAGCACGCCAAGCAAATCCTTTTCGCTGAGGATGGGGATGCAGATGGCTAAGCCATAATGTTCATCGTTTGAAAAATAGTAGGGATCAGTGGCAA
>JACZJB010000097.1 GCA_014860805.1 Anaerolineales bacterium | reverse complement strand
TATCTTTGAACCGTTCTTTAGTACCAAAGAGGGTGGCACAGGGTTGGGGCTTACGGTAAGTTACAATATAATTACCGCACACGGCGGCGTCTTGGAATTACTCCCCGAGCGCGGTCCCGGTGCTTGTTTCCGCATATTCTTACCCACAGGAGGATAACAATGAAATCAAATATTCTGGTTGTAGATGATGAGCCTGTCGCGAGACAATCTCTCACCGATATTCTAAAACTGGAAGGCTACATCGTCGCCTCTGCGCCCAATGGGCAGGCTGCTGTTGAGTACATCCGCACTCATAATGTGGATCTACTGATCGTTGATCTAAAAATGCCGGGCATGGACGGCCTTGAAGTTGTCCAGGTAGTGAATCAGGTTTCTCCTGAAACGGAAGTGATCTTGTTGACGGCATACGGCTCCACTGAGACGGCGATCCAGGCGCTGCGTCTGCGGATCCATGATTATCTGTTGAAGCCTGCTTCGCCGGCGCAGATCCTCTCCACTGTGAAGAAGGGTCTTTCCCGCCGTTCGGCAAAGTCGCGCTTGAATAACATGTCTTCCGCTGATTCTGATATGGGTCAGGAAGTTTTTAGTTTGAAGGATGGCACAACGGTTGACCTCTCGCGCCGCCAGATCAAGCACAAGAGCAAGATCGAGCATCTCACTCCTGCTGAAGGCAGGCTCCTGCGGATTTTGATGGAAAACAAAGGCAAGGTCTTTTCGCACCGTGAATTGGTCCTGCTGGTACAGGGCTATGATACGTCGCAGCGTGAAGCGCCTGAAATCCTTCGTCCGCTCGTCAGTCGGCTGCGGCATAAGCTTGATCAATTCCCGTCCCTTTCGGAGCAGGTTGTCAGTGTCCGTGGAACAGGATATTTGTACGAGGGTGATAAGTAGCTTTCAGTACAAAAATAAAAAAGACCACAGCAATGTGGTCTTTTTTATTCATACGGTCCGAAAATATCCTTGGGTAAGCCTGGCGCCCGGATCCAGGAAAGCCAGCCGGTTTTGCCGCTGTGTGTCGGCGGCGTGTGATCTTCATACATCACCAGGATCAGGCTTATAGCGAGTCCGAGCGCGCCAAGCCATTGGGTGACGGAAAGACTCTCGCCCAGCCAAAGGCTGCTAAAAAAGATGGCGATCAATAGTTCGGCTAATCCCAATAAGGCAGTTTGCATCCCGCCGATCTTCTTTACCCCGAGGAAGAGCGCGATCCGCGAAAAAACGGTAACGAAGGTTAAGCCCGCAACCGGCAGCCAGGGGATGTCTGCGGCGGGCCAGGCGCGGTCAAAAATAAAGTAAGCGGGGAGAACAACGGCGCTCATTGCCAGAAGCGTGTAGAGGGCCACCGTAGGGGCCGGGACTTCATAAAGAACACGCTGGTTGATCGGCAAATGCATGGCATATAGTATCGCCGCTCCGATCATCATGATGACCCCTATCGTATCCACTGAGCGGCCGGGAACGCTGGTCAACAGCAGGACTGCAATTGTTGCAAGGATAATTCGAAAAAATGTCAGACGGCTCGGCGGCTGGTGATCGAGTATCAGCCAGAGTGCTACGAAGAATGGGTACAACGAATAGAGCAATTGACCGAGACTCGCGTCCAGCCTCTGGAGTGCGAGATAATAGAGCAGGGACCCCAGTCCGTTGATGGCACCGGCAAGCGAGCAGCCAATCAAACCAACCGGGAATATATAGAGATATTGGCGGTAGAAAACCGAAATGACAATGAAAAGTATCGCTGCTGCAAAACCGGTACGCAATGCGACCACTGCAAAAGGCGAAAAGCCTCCGGTGATGGCGAGTTTCCCAAAAACGGGCGCCAACCCAAGGAATAGTGCTGAACTAAATGCCGCTGCAATCCCGGCTGTTTGTTTTTTTGGCAAGAATGCCAGCCTTTGTGGTTTCGATACCAATGGAAACTAATTATTTTATTAACGATTTCACTTCTTCAAGGAATTCATCGTTAAGGAAATCGCCTTTTTGCATCAGGGACTGTATCTGCCCGCCGAGCCTGCTTTTCTCATCCGGGGTTAGTTCCTTTGCCGTTGCAACAATGACGGGGATAACGGCTGTTTCCGGATTCGCCCGCAGAGACTCGATGACCGTGAAGCCATCCATTTCTGGCATCATTAGATCCAGGATGACAAGATCGGGCAATTCACGTTTGATCAATTCCAAACCTTCCCATCCGTTGGTTGCTTCCATAATGGTGAAATTTCCCTGTGACTGTAGAATGCGGCGGATCAAGCGGCGCGCTTCTGCGGTATCTTCCACAATAACGATCTTGGGGAAACGTTCAGGAGCGACCTGCGTAAGCGCAGACAGCAATCCTTCCTGCGGCGTCTGCTCAACGCTTGGGAATTTGATGTCGCGAGACCAATTGTCTCCAAGGATGCTGGGCTCGGCCGGCATGGTATGACCGGTGCAATTCACAACAACCGTGTCGCTGGGTTTTATGATTCCAGCGCGGATGAGCTTGAATAGCCCGGCAAACGCCACAGCAGCAGCAGGCTCAGCGGAAATACCCTCCATTTTTGCGAGAACATGCATGGCGCGGAATGCATCTTCGTCGCTGACGCTTTCGAAGGCGCCATTGGTGTTATTGACATACTCGCGCAAAAACTCGTAGGCGCGCCCGGGGTCTCCCGTCGCAAGGGTTTCGATGCGGGTCTTGGGAGATTTCACCGGTTCGGCTTTCTCCAATCCCTTTTTCCAGCTGTCAACCATGGGAGCGCACCCCTCTGCTTGAATGGGCGCAAAGGATGGGATACGATCCACCCATCCCATTTGTTTCATTTCGCGGAATCCTTTGTACACTCCCAGCGGTCCCATGCCGCCGCTAATTGCCTGCACATACCAATCTGGTGTGCGCCACTGTGTATTTTCTCCGGGACCTTGAACGGCAGTGAGTTGCTCTGCTATTTCAAAAGCAATGGTCTTCATCGCTTCGATGGAAGTAATGGTGCGTGCTCCCATGTCTTGATACAAATGACGCTGGCGGGCGAACTCAGACGCCACCTGCTTGCATTGGTCATAGGAACCTGTGATCTTGATCACCTGGCTTCCGTACAGCGCGATTTCACGCATCTTTACTGACGGAACAAGGCTGGTGACAAAAGCCCATAGCTTCATCCCGGCCCGGGAAGCGTACGCTGAATAGGAGATAGCTACATTTCCGGTGGATGCTGCCACCATTTCAGTGATTCCCGCTTCTTTCAGGGCGGCAATGGTAACCGCAGCCTGCCGATCCTTGAATGATGAAGTGGGTCCTTGCCGCTCGTCTTTGATGTAAATATTCGGGCAGCCCAGCATCATGCCTAAATTGCTGGCGCGGATTAAGGGTGTACTTCCTTCGCCCAACGACAAGCTGATGTTGGGATTTCGTACCGGCAGCAGTTCCCGGTAACGCCAAAGCCCCGCCGGCCTCGTTGCCAATAACGGGGGCAGAGTCTTTCCAATCCGTTCATAATCGTATTCCGCTTCACGCCATTGACTGCCGCACTTTGGGCAGGTGGATGATGTTGGGTAATACGGAGCATTATGTCCGCAGTCAAGGCATTTGATGATGAATGACACGTTGGGTGGATCTCCTGTCTATTTGCTCATCTGGATGCGGTCCAGGGAACGTTGAATGGATGTTAACAATTCTTTTTCGCTGAATGAGCCTTTGGTTAGAACGCTTTGACCAAACTCAGTAAGTTGTTTCTTTTGCTCGGCGGTAAGTTCCATGCCGCTGATGACAATGGTTGGGATGTCTCGCAGCTTTTTATCTGCCTGTAACCTCTCCAAAATTTGGAATCCATTTATTTCGGGCATGAACAGATCAAGTATGATGGCGTGAGGCGGGTTTCCGGTTGAGATAATGTTCCATCCGTTATTTCCACCTTCTGCAAGGATTGCCTTGTACCTGCCGTCGTCATTTAAGATCTTACTGATCAACCGCAGGTCATCGGGGTTGTCGTCAATGACCAACACATCCCGAATGGAGCCGTCGGTATTCAATCGGTCCAGCGCATTGACGAGATCATCCTCCAGGATGGGTTTCACAAGATAGTCTGTTGCGCCAAGATTGAATCCTTTTTCAAGGTCTTCGATAATACTGCAAACGATCACAGGAATATGGCGGGTGACCGAGTCGCTCTTTAAGGCGTCAAGTACCTGCCAGCCGTCTATTCCTGGCATCATGATGTCCAATGTCACAGCGAACGGCCTTAATTGACGCACGCGTTCCACTGCCCGTGAGGGATCGGTTAATGGAATTACCTGGTAACCCTGCGGCTGAAGATACCGGTCATACAGTCCGATCACTTGAGGATCGTCATCAATGGACAAAATGATCTTGTTGCCTGTGGGGATGGCGTCTTCTTCTTTTTCCTTGCGGAAGAGCGGCAGCGTAAAATAAAATGTACTGCCTTTGCCGACTTCACTTTCCACCCAAATCCGCCCGCCATGCATATTGACCAATTGCTGGCAAATGGATAACCCCAAGCCGGTTCCACCTGTTTTGCGGGTGGGAGAGTCGTCCACTTGCGAGAATGCCTGGAATAATTTTTCCTGATCCTGCGGAGAGATGCCGGGGCCGGTATCCGTTACGCTTACCCTGATTTCGTTGCGGCCTGTCAGACCTGGCTTGAGACTGACTTCCACAACGATATCTCCCTCTTCTGTGAATTTCGCTGCATTCGAGAGCAGGTTGATCATCACCTGGCGGACTCGGATCGCATCAGCCCGGACGGGCGGCAGATTCGGCTCGATGACACGCTTCAACTGAATTGGGCGGTCTTTTACCAGGCCGCTCATGGTGGAGAGTACGCTGTTGGCTACATCCGCGATATTGACCTCGTCGAAAGCCAGTTCCATTTTGCCCGCTTCAATCTTTGCGAGATCCAATATGTCGTTGATCAGACCGAGCAAATGCTGCCCGGAATTATAAATGGCGGTCAGATCCTGCTGTTGAAGTTCAGTCACAGGACCATCAATCCCCTTAAGAATGACGCGCGAAAAGCCAATGATCGAATTGAGAGGCGTACGTAGTTCATGGCTCATATTGGCAAGGAACTGGCTCTTAAGCCTGTCAATCTCGCGCATCTCCATAACCGCTTGCTGGGAGAGTTCAAAGGAGCGCGCGTTGTCAATGGCTACCGCGATCTGATCTGCAAGAGTTTGCATCACAGCGATTTCATCTTCTGTAAATGCGTTTACAGTTTTAGCCTGAATATCAATGGCACCGATAATGCGATTCCCGATCCGCAGGGGAATCGCGGCTTCTGCGCGGGTATCAGGAAGCAGGGGATTGAATTTGTGTGTCGGATCAGTAGAGACGTCATTTACGATCACCGCTTGTCCATTTTGCGCCACCTTCCCGACGATGGACTTTTCATTGATCTGGAGCGTATGCTTTTTCTTTTTCATTTCTGCGCCGGCAGCGCCCGTCGATTCGCGCAGAGCGATGTTGAAACCTGTTTCTTCCACGATGAAAATGCTCGCGTGGTATATGTTAAACCGCTCGAGGATCAAATTTACGGTCCGTGAGAAGATCGTGTTCAAATCCAGCGTGGATGTGACGATCTTGCCGATTTCAGAAGAAGCAGCCAGATAGTCATTGCGGCGCTGAAGGGATTCTTCCGCCACCTTGCGCTCGGTGATATCGCGAGCCACCCAGAATACCCGGTCATCATCGAGCTTTGTCAGATTGGCAAGGAACCAATACGTTCCCCCGTCTTCAACAGGCAATTCATATTCCAGCTGAACTTTGTCTGAGGTATTCAGTGTTTCCTGAATGGCGGCCAAAAATCGATCGGCTGTTTCTTTTGGCAGCACTTCATGCACGAATTTTCCAAGCAGGTCTTCCGGCGGTTTTACCAGACGGGATGGATTGGTCGGCGCAATGCGTTCGTACTTGCCATCCCTGGTCATCACCAGCACCACGTCTTCCATGGCGGCGAAGAGGGCGCGCAAATCCGCTTCTGATTTTTCGAGTGCTTCTTCCGATTTTTTTCTTTCGCTGATATCCTGGTGCACGGAGAGAAAGCCGAGAATTTTTCCGTTATCATCCAGAATGGGGCTGTTCGTTCCGGAGATATAAAGCAGGCGGCCATCCTTGGCTTTGTTCGTAATTTCACCGGAGACTGTGCCGCCGCTCAGCAGGGTATTCCAAAAATATTTATATTGTTCGTCGGGAATGACGCCGGATTTGATAATCCTTGGGGTATTCCCTAAAACCTCTTCGGCTTTAAAACCATATACCTTCTCAAACCCGGGGTTTACATATTGGATCACGCCTCGAATATCGGTGATGAAAACAGCATTGTCAGTGCGGTCAATGCCCAGCTTGAATTTTTGCGCTTCCTGAAACAGGCGGGCATTTTCAAGCGCAAGTGACAATTGGTCGGTTACTTGCCGTATCAGCAGTTGTTCGTCAGCCGTCCAGGTGCGGTTTTGGGTTTCATCCAATAACCGCAGGGTCAGCCAATCCTTGTCACCGGTTTGGATATTAACAGAATAAACAGAAGGCTCATCAAGTGTCTCGGGGGATAGTTCCGCAGTAAACAGGGAAGCGGCTTGACGCCTCCTGGTTGGACGGGGAGTGGCGGCTGATTCGGGAGGTTGTGGAACAGCCGCAGGCGGAGGAAGAGGCGCTTCTTCCTGGACTTTGGGCTTGCTCCCGGACTTCGAGATATTCTTCTCGGGTTGAATATCCTCGAAAAGTTTGTTAAGCCGCTTGTCTATCTTCGGTTTCTTTGGCATATTCCATTAACTCCTGAGCGAGAACGCGGTATTGTGTGGAACCGCGTGCGCCGGGTTTGTAGTGGGTAATCGGCAGGCCGGCGATGGGGCTTTCGCGTAATTTGGTGTCCATTTCGATAACGGTGTTGAATACGCCTTCGCCGAATGTGGAGCGAAGTTGTTCATGGATGTTGCGATGCGTGCGGTTTCTTCGATCGAGCATGGTAACCAGAATACGGTAAGCAAGGTTTGGATTGTCCTGCTCGCGGATGTTGCGTATCAGTGACATCATATTTCTCAGGGCGTATGCTGAAAAATATTCCGCCTGGGTTGGGATGAGAAGCAGATCAGACGCTGCAAGCGCATTTTTGGTGATCGCACCCAAGGCGGGCGGGCAATCCAAAATGATATAGTCATAAGGCAGGTTTCCGGTTTGGATCGCTTTTTGCAGAATGGTTGTATATCCTGTGCGGACCGGCAGAAATTGTTCCGAGATTTCGATGCGCGAACTTGAGGGGATCAGGTCAAGTTTTTCAACGTCCGTCTTTTTACGCGCGTCGAGCAGGGCAACATTGTCCAGCATGACGCTGCTGGAGGTGTTTTCGTTTTCACCCGGCTCAAACCCCAGCGCGAGAGTCAGGTTTGCCTGGGCATCCAGGTCGATCAGTAAGACGCGGTTGCCTAATTCCACCAGGGCAGCTCCCAGGGAAAGAGTTGTTGTGGTTTTTGCCACCCCGCCTTTTTCATTTGATACGGCTATCGTTTTTAGCATTGCATTACCTCATGTACCTAATTATCCGGGGGGCTTATTTTTTGTGGGACGATTTCCACTTGCGTCACACCCAGGGCTCGTTTTAATTCGTCTACCGCGGTTTGGATCATTTCCTGCGGGTCGTTGGTGGTGCGTATTTTTGTGGTGATGTCTGTGACGAGTCTTTCCCGTTCCGCGCGTGTGGAGGTCTCTTCAAAGAGACGGGCATTGTCCAGCGCGAGTCCCAGGCGCTCAGCCACCGACTCTATAATGTTTATTTCATCCTTGTTAAAGCCTTTTTTATTGTTTGAACGAACATAGATTGTACCAATGTCTTGTGAGTGCAACTGAATGCGTACGGCTAATGTTTTGGCGTCTTTGTCTTTGAACGTTTCACCGATGGCTTCTGTTTTGTTGGTGACCAGCTGCCCTCCGCCGAGGGTTTGGTGGTATCCAAGAACCTTTTTATCAGAGATTGGCCCTGTCTTTAGATCGATGAATATATCGGCATTATCTAATAATTGACTCAGTTCCAACGCTGTTGTGCGCAGGATGTTTTCCGTTCGTACGGATGCTCCAATCTTTGAAGCAATATCTGAAATAACCTGTTCTTTCGCTGCCTGACCCTGGGATTCTTGAATTAGACGCGAGTTTTCAAGGGCGAGCGATAAACGTTCGGAAACCGTCTCTGCGAGGTTGATTTCGTCTCTTGACCAAACTCGATCCTGCTCCGGCGCCTTGACTTTAAGTGCCCCGATCACTTGCCCGCGCAATTTGATCGGAATAATGATGGATGCTTCTGTTGAGGTCTTTCCGCCAAAAAACACCATGGATTCGCCCCGGTTCATCACCTGGCGAATCTCCTCTGTTTCCAAAGGTGTAAATAGTTTGCTGCCGCCTGTTAAGGTTTGGTGATACCCAATGGAAGGTTCTTCCTGGCTGAATTTTTTCCAGCCTTCCTGGGTATTTTGGCGGTAGAGGGCTTGCGCTTCGGTAAGAGCCTGTTGCGTTTGCTGAAAAAGGCGCGCATTTTCAATGGCAATGGCAACTTGGTCTGCAAGGATGCTCATGGTGTTCAACTCAACATTTGTGAATGCGCCAGGGTTTTTGCTTTGAAGATCCAACACGCCAACGATTTTATTTCTTACGATTAGCGGCAGTGCCATTTCAGACCGGGTGTCGGGGAGGTCGGGGTTGTCAAAGAAAACCGCATCAAGCCCAACGTCCAATGCGATGCGCGGAGTTCCGGACTTACCTACGAATCCAACAATCCCGCTTTCCCCGATTTCCAATTTATGTCCGCGTGCAAGCATATTCTTTCCACCCTCGCTGCTGGCAGCCTGAAGAACGGCATATTTATTTGTGTCGTCCAGAAGGAATATGCCGGTGTGATAAAAGCCAAATCGTTCGCTGACAAGCCGCGTGATCAAGGGGAGAAGCACGGGCAGTTTTTGTTCCCCTGCAATCACTTTGGATATTTCGCTGATGGCCTGGAGTTCAAGTGCGCGGCGCTCGCTTTGTGCGCGAGAAATCTCAAGCTCGTACGTTCGTTCCGCAACTCCTTGTTCCAAGGTTACAAAAGATTTTCTTAATTCCTGGGTCATTGTATTCAATGCCTGACCAAGGATGCCGATTTCGTCCTGGTTATCGATTTTCACACTGGTGTCGAAGTTTCCGCTGGCGATTTCTTTGGCGGTTTTGGTAAGGGTTATCAATGGGGAGGTCAGTGCATTCCCCATTCCAAGGGATGCGATGGATGCGGCAAACAGAATGGCGAATATTAAAATTAAGCTTATAAGGATTGTGTTTTGGGTTTGCTGTTGGATTTGCTCATTGGCAGTGATCGCATCAGCTTGCAATTCCAATTGCGGGACGAGGATGGCGAGCCCGTACCCAATTTCAGGCAGGGGACGGTAAATAACGTAGCGGTTCACATCATTAAAAGTAATGGATGTAAATCCGCTTTCCCCTGCGGAAATTTTGGAAAGGATGTCAAAAAAAGAAGAGGGCATGCCGGGGAGACGGGTAGAGTCCATGACCTCACCGAGCGGGAGCGCTTCGGGTGTCAATCCAAAGTCAGCATAGCCGGCGGCGGGAAAGGCTATCAGTCTTTTGTTGCGGTCGATCAGAAAAGCGTACCCGCTTTCGCCTACCTTTATACTTGAAATAACATCTGTAATACTGTTGAGTTGTATGTCCATTGCCGCGACACCGCGGAATTGGTTGTCTGCCTTGAATACAGGGATGCTGGCGGTGACTACCAGTCCATTTAACGCAGCATCCTGGTATGGGTCAGACCAGATCACATCTCTGTTTGCATTGTTTACAGGGTCCGCCGCAACATACCAGGGACGCTGGGTTACATCGAAATCGGGCGGGACGATATTTGCAAGGTCGATGTTTGGATAGTAGATCGTTTCTCCGGAAGAGCCGCCAAAATAAATGGCAATAATTTCCGGGTTGGCTTTCAGGATTGACGGAATGCTGGTTTCTGTCAGTTTGAGGGTGTTGATTTGCGAGATAAGCCCTGGGTTTAATACAAGAATCTTTGCTGGAATGAAAATGGATGAAGGTTCGGTATTTGAATTGTCCCAACTTCCATTTGGCAGGGTGGTTAATGACTGTGCTGCATCCCAATATATTCCATTATTAAGGAGGGACTCCCGCGAAAGCAACGTGTTAATGTTTGCACCAATCAACGTGATTTCGCGACTTTTCGACTCGAAGAAGAAGTTTAATTTTGCTGACTGTTCGTTTGCGATCGACGTTAATTGGTTGTTGGCGTTTTGATTGACGGTTTGTTCCAGTTGTGTCGTCAGGTAGTTGTTCGATTCTTGCGCTCGGAAATATACATAGTATCCCATTCCAAAAATGGCGAGCAGGGTGATCAGCATGTTGCCTATAATCAATTTTCCGCGCAGGCTTAATGGCAGGGAAGAAAGCCGTTGAAGAAGTGATTGCGGACTGGGTTTGGGTTGATTCATATAGCGGGTCTCTTATTCACAGTTGTAACATGGCGGTTGGACAGCTAGACGTCCATTTTCATTGCAATCGGTTCGATTTGTACGATGACCTCGCCGCCCAGAGCACGGCTGAGCTCCTGTGCCGCGGTTTGTAGAATAGTTTCAAAACGAGTGGATGAACTGACCTTTACTGAAATGTCGGTTGTGATCCGTTCAATATCTGCGCGGCGTTGTGTGGTGTGTAGAAGGGAGGCTGTCTCAATTGCGAGAGAAAGGCGTTCTGAAATAGCTTCAGCGATATCCACTTCATCCTGTGTAATGACTGCTTCCCCGGTCGTTTTCAAGTTCATCACGCCGATCACATTGTTGCGCAAACGAATCGGAATTGTAAGATTGAATACCTTGTTGTTTTCCTTGGTGAGCACGGTTTCACCGCTCGTAACTGCCTTCTCAATTTCAGGGCCTTCAAGCGGTTTTTCCAGGCGCTTGGCGCTATTCTCTGTTAGTTGAAAGCCCAGCCCGACCGTTTCCGGCCGCATGATCTTCCAGGCTTCCTGTGTCAATTGACCGAAAGCGCTCTGCGCCTCGGCAAGGGATTTGCGGGCTTCTTCGAGGGTACGGGCATTTTGGATGGCGATGGCCACCTGATCCGCAAGTGTAGACAATACCTCTATATCGCTTTCGGTAAAGGCGTTGGATGTTTCACTTTGAACATCCAATACGCCTACAGTTTGGCCTCCAACGCGAAGCGGCAGCGCGATCTCCGAGTGGGTGTTTGGGAGGAAGGGATTGTCAAAGTAAACAGCATCCGTTCCCACGTCCAGAGCGATGCGCGGTTGACCGGTTGCAGCTACATATCCTACGATACCAGTCTGTCCGACTTGGAGTTTGTGCCCTTTCTCAAGCATTCCGCGTCCGCCTTCGCTGTTGGCGGCACGTAAAACTGCAAATTCACGATTCTCGTCAAGCAAAAATATGCCAGTGTGATAATGACCGAATTGCTCGCTGATCACTTGTGTGATTTGTGGAAGAATCGAATCGAGGTCCTGAATTGAGGAAATGGCGCGGGCAATCTGCGCGATCGCCTCAAACTGCTTGGCGCGTTTTTCATTGTTGCGATTGGCAGAATCAAGCTCCGAGGTGCGTTGGGCGACGCGCTCTTCCAGGGACGCACGCAGATCGTCAAGTTCGATGTTTTCGATTTTTTGCAGTTCTTCACTTTTGCGGGCTCTTTGGATACTGTCGTTTAGACGGCCGATCAAGAGCTGAATAATTCCAGCGCATCCCAAAAGAAGAATTGGTATGATGACGGCATCATCCGTCCCCGCAGGAACGAACTCGATTTTGCCGTTCAAATCATAAAAAGCGATTAATATGGATACGCCTATGGCGAGGGGAACGACCAAATAAATTGAACGCCTGCCCAGCAAAATGGCGGCGATGATCAAAATGATCGGCATTCCCACGATGCCGGTGCTTTTCAATCCGTTCGTGTTTAATGCAATAATGGTAACAGCAGCAAGAAGGGCAATGGGCACAACCACTTTTGCCATTCGGATTTTTTTTCGAAGGACATAGTATAAGGAGATCAACTCAAGCGTAAGCGTTATGGAGAGCGTTATGAATGCGGGCGGGTTCCGGGAGCCTTCTCCAATGATACCGGTCACCAAAGGCAATAGTGCGATGTTAACGAATAGGACAAAGAGCAAAATATTCCGCGTTAAGAGAATAAACGACGGATCTTGATCTTCTTCATCACTAAAGTAATCAAATATCTTTGAAAACATCTTATTCTCCTGAGCCTGGGGTACTTTGCTCGGGTATTGTCTGGTTGAATTGGATCGCAATCTCCGTACCTGGAAGGGTGCTGCCCAGTTCCTCAAGGGTGGTTTGGACGATGTTTTCTAAATTCACAAGGCTGCCGATCTTGGATGAAATTTCGCCGATGGTGTGTTCCTTTGCAGCGCGCTTCTGGGCATCCAGAAGCAAACGGGCATTTTCAATTGCCAGCGCGGTGCGGTCTGCTGTGGCTTGCGCAAGAGATATCTCTTCATCTGTCCAGATTCGATTTGGATCGGGTGCGTTAAGCTTCAATGTTCCGATTTTTGTGCCGCGAAGCATTAATGGGATGGACAGGCTGTGGGTCATGGCTTTGCTTGATTCTGGCTTGATCTGTCTGGCGTCTACTCCGTCGAAGTGATAGCCGCCGATTGTCTGGTGCGTTAGAAATTTGCTCCACTGTTGTTCGCTAAGCTGCATTGAAATGGCCTCTGCCTGGGCGAGGGCTTCCCGGCTCTCCTGATATGAGCGGGCATTTTGAATGGCTACACTTACTTGCTCGGCGAGTGTCGAGAGGATGCTGACATCCTCCTGGGAAAAAGCCTGTGCTTTTGTGCTTTGCACATCGAGCGCGCCGAAGGTTGTGGGGCCGATGCGCAGGGGAAGGGCGATTTCGGAACGAGTTTCCGGGAGGTCTGGGTTATTGAAGTAAACAGCATCCTGTCCCACATCCAGAGCGAGGCGGGGTTGTCCGGTTTTGGTGACATAACCAACGATGCCTGTTTCGCCGACCAATAGACGATGGTTGCGGTCCAGCATCTTTTTTCCGCCGGGGCTGTTGGCGGCTACCAGAACAGCGTATTCCCTGGAATTATCCAGAAGGAAAATTCCAACGTGGTAAAAGCCAAGTCGTTCTGAAATGGTTTCTGTGATCTGCGGAAGCAATGTGTCCAAAGTTTGCGTGGAGCTGATGGTGCGCGATATTTGCGCGATCGATTCAAATTGAGAAGCGCGATATGCGTTGGTTTCGTTGATCTTTTCGAGTTCCTGGGTGCGTTCAGAGATGCGTTCTTCGAGTCCCAGGAGGGTGTCATTCAGTCTCTCTGCCATGGTGTTAAAGGATCTTGCAAGGATGCCGGTTTCATCCTGCGTTTCTACTTCTACGCGGGCAGCAATATTTCCGCTTGCGATCTCTTCCACTGTTTTTGTCAGGCGGTTCATTGGGCGAGTGATGACTCGGCCGACCCAAAAACTGATAATAAGCGCACCGATAAATAACGTGATAAGAATTGCGCCTGCAGACCGCAAACTGGACTGGATTTCATTTTCCACTTCGCTGCGTGTTGAAATGATCTCGCTGTTGAGCTCATCCACCGGCGCAAAAGCGACAAGGCGGTATTCCATTGTTTCCAGTGGCGCGACCGCAATGTAGTTCTCCACGCTGCGGATGTTTGCGGTCATAAGACCCGGTTCGCTGGCTACAATTTCTTGTGCAATGGCTCGCATGGAATTTATGCTGCTATCAAAAAGCGACAGCTTTGGGTTTTCATTAACTGGAATTTCTTCGGGTTGTAGTTCAAAAGCTGCATATCCCTGCCTCGGCATGGATATGATACGGCCATTTTTGTCCACCAAAAACGCGAACCCGGATCTCCCAAATTGGATTTTGGATATTTCGTTGGAGACCTTCGATAATTGGATGTCTGCCCCTATCACACCTTTGAATGTGCCTACACTCGAATAGATGGGAGTGGTCAAGGTTACGATCAATCCGGTGCCCGCCGGATCCTGGTATGGTTCTGTCCAACGCGGCTCGTGTTCCGGGTTGTTTTGAGGAGTGGCGATCGTGTAGAAAGGCTGCTCTGTTGGGTTGAAATCCGCGGGGACATTTTCAGCAAGGGCGATATTTGGATAGTATGTTGTGTACCCAAGCCTGCTGATGTAGTAAAGCGCCACTACCTCGGGATGAGATTTGAGAAAGCTGGGCGCCATGAAATCAAGATATGCAGTGGTGTTTATATCGGCCAGCATGGCTTCATCCACTACTACGTTGTTGGGTATGAAAATGGAGGATGGATCAAGCCTGGAGTTGCCGTATTGTCCACTCGGAAGCTGCCGAATCCTTTCACCTGCATTCCAATATTCACCTGAACTAAACAGATAGGATTGGTTTTCAAGCCTGGTTCGATACTCGGCAATGTTAACCATGTCCTTTTGTGCTTCTGAAAAAACAGAATTTGCCTTTTCGGATTCCTTTTGGATGACGTTGAGGATCTGGGATTCTGTCTGTTCTGTGCTGTTGCTTTCAAGCTTATGGGAAAGTGTTCCCACAATCAGGTTGGCCCTGTTTAATCCGAAGACGAGAAGAGTCGCAACTGTGACGCCGCCTGTGATCAGAATGCCCAGGGTGATTTTTGCTTGAAGATTGAATTTATTGAATTCCCTTGCCAGTATAACGAATATGGGAATGCTGATCGCCGCGGCGATGTAGGTGGAATAAGTTCCAAGTTGTGGAATATGTATTCGGCTGCCGCCAAATAGCAGGTCAATTAGAAGCGCAATGATCCCAAATAAAATGCCAAGCCCAATCCCTCTTGATGAGTATTTTGAAGATAATGCCAGCCCGGCGATGGATATTGTCACAACGATGGCAGAGGCGGCAATTATCGTTCCCAATCCATCTACAAGAAATGGGACGATCAGAATATTGGCGTTGAACACAAAAATAATGATGGTCATCGCCCGGTCTGTGCTGCCCGAGCGAATTAAAGCCAGAGGGTATAGATCGAAAATCGCGCTTGCGATCAAAGCGGCTGAAACAATGTATAGCTGTGGAAGATGATTGAGAAACCCAATATATGCAAACAGGATGGCAGACGGAATCGCCATAATCATAATTACGAGAGTAATGATCCTGCCGTTTCGGGCGTGGCGTTCTGATTCGCTGAGCAGTTCAGGCGGGTGGTTTTGGTTTGATCGGGAATTGTCCATGGTTTTAACGACTATTCGTCGCCGCCTCCAATCTCGACTGTCACTTGGGCTCCGCTAATTTGAGAGCCCAACTCCCTGACGGCAGTTCGGAGGATTGTCTCAATCTCTGTTCCCTTGCCGATCTTTGCTGAAATATCGCTGATTGCGCGTTCTCTCTCTGCAATCCTGCGGCTCTCATCCAGCAAGCGCGCATTTTCGATGGCAAGCGCGGCACGCTCAACAATTGCATTGATGATGTCCATCTCGTCTGCGCTCCACTCACGGTTGGCGCCTGCCTTAAGATTTAATATTCCAACTGCCTCGCCGCGCAGTTTAACGGGGATGGTAAGTTGTGTCGATTTTGCACCCTCCATCCTTTCCCTGTACACATCACCGGATTGAATTACTTCTTTAATGCCGGGTACTTCCAGCGGTTCTGCAAGGAAACTGGTCTTCATGCCTCTTCGACGAATGCCGGCGAGTTTTTGTGAGCGGGAGAATTTTTCCCAGCCAGTTTTCAGTTCCTGGCGATATATCATTTCCGCTTCGATCAATGCTTTTTGGGTCTCTTCATAAAGGCGCGCATTGACGATTGCCACTGAAACCTGGTCAGCCAGTGTGGCTAAAATTTCAATGTCCTCCTGTTTGAAGGCGTTTGGCGTTGTACTTTGAATGTCCAGAACTCCAATAATTTCTCCATCGGCCTGCAGGAGGGGCAGGGCCATTTCGGAACGGGTGTCCGGAAGGTCAGGATTGTTGAAGTAAATAGCATCAGATCCAGTGTCAAGCGCGATGCGGACTTTTCCTGTTTTCGCGACATTCCCCACGATGCCTGTTTGCCCAATCCGAAGTTTATGCAGTCTTTCCAGCATCCTTGCCCCGCCTTCACTATTGGTGGCGCTTAGGACTGCATATTCCCTGTTCAGGTCAATTAGAAAAATGCCAATGTGATAAAAATCGAATTGATGACTGATTACCTGGGTAATTTGAGGCAGGAGATCCTGCAGATTTTGGGTTTTGTTGATTGCCTGCGAGACCCTTGAAATAGCTTCGAATTGCCTGGCACGTTTTTCATTTTGCTGGTTTGCTGCGTTCAGTTCGGCAGTGCGGGATGCAACACGGCTTTCAAGGTCTTTGCTAAGGCCTTCAAGTTCACGGTTTTTATTGGTCAACTCAATTTGAATTTTCCGTAAATTGCCGAGAACTTTTTCAAAACCAGCGAAAGAGGCTTGCTGCAACGAGGCAACAAAGAGCAAATATACAATTAAGGATGACCAATACGTAATTTGCGATTGAGGAATTAGGGCAGGGGGCAGGGAGTCTTGATTCAGCGTAATGACCAGTGCTGTTAACCCGTTGATCACTGCCATGGTGTAAGCGCCGCGCCCGCCCGCCAGCACACCAGCTATAATGGTTGTCATTAGCAGGCTGAAATATACAGCTCCATATGTTCCATTTGTGATGACGATGGATATGGTTAATATGATATGAAGGATGGTTAACAACGTAATATTCGCTGCCTGTATGAAACCTCTCTTCATTAAGAAGCGCGAAATGAAACCAAAGACAGCGACGCCGCCGGCCAGGAGCGCTGAAAAATATTGTTCAAGTATGAAAGGCGCTATGGCTGCATATACTGTTCCGATGATGATTACAGCCCAAAGAATATTATTCAGTAACGCGGCTACTCGCGTCCTTTCATCGTCTTCGAATATCGGCGGCGCAAAAATCTTTCTAATATTGGTTAGCATTTCTTGCCTCAAAATTATATACAGACATAATCATAATTTCTTGCTTTCAGTAAATTGCAGCACCACCTCGGAATCACCCAAGACCCGTTCCAACTCCTCGGCTGTGGCTTGAAGAATGTTGTCAATGTTGATGGCTGAACCAATCCGTGCCGTTGATTCCAAGATTGTCCTTTCCTTTGACGCACGCCTCTGGCTTTCTTCAAGCAGGCGGGCGTTTTCAAGCGTTAAGGCTGCACGGCTGGCGGCTGCCTGGGCAACAGCAATTTCCTCTTCTGTCCACTTGTGAGAAGCGTCTTCTTGTTCGAGCCCAATGACACCAACAACTTGATTGAGCACGGTCAATGGGATGAGGAGAGTATTCGTGCTTTTTGTCAATTCAGCAGATGTCCGATCGCTTTGCTGTGAAACTACTACAGGGCTGCCTTCCTTTAATTTTTTCAACAGTTCTGGTGCAAGGTTTTTTGGTACGGCGTTGATCTGAAGCCCGTCATACTCGTATGCAGGTATTGCCTTCTCGTCGATGGTGGATTGCCAGATCTGCTGCGTCTGGGTGCGGTTGGATCTTGTGAGTTCATTAAGTGCGCCCTCCACTTGTTGTACAAGCTGGGCATTTTCAATGGCGGCTGCCAATTGATCCGCGAGGATTTGAAGCGTCTGGATGTCTTGCTCGTCGAAGGCGTTTGGATAATTCGCCTGAATATCCAACGCGCCAATGGTAATGCTGCGGCTGCGGAGGGGAAGGGCGATTTCTGAGCGTGTATCGGGAAGGAGTGGGTTTTCAAAATGAACGGCATCCAGACCAACATCCGAGGCAATATACGCCTGCCCTGTGCTTGTAACGTTCCCGACAAGCCCGGTTTTACCCACTCTTAACTTGTATTTGCTTGAGAGCATTTTTTCAGCGGCAACACTGCTTGCTGCGCGCAGGAGTGCGTATTCACCGCGCTCATCCACGAGATAGATGCCTGTGTGGTAATAGTTGAGCCTTTCTTTAATCAGGTTTGCTGATACGTTCAGCAGCGTATCCATATCGCGGATGATGGCAATCTCACGGGCAACGTCCGCGATGGTCTCCAGTTCCAGTTTGTTTTTCTGCAATTCAGCGGTGCGCTCTTCGATACGCTCTTCCAGCCCTTCCAGTGTGGATTTGAGCTGGTCAGTCATCGAGTTAAAAGCAGTTGCGAGGATCCCGATCTCATCAGAGGATTGGATTGTCGCGCGAGCAGTGAGGTCGCCCTGGGAGATTTTGTTAGCAGTTTTCGTGAGGGAGAGAATTGGGTTGGTCAAGGCTCTTGCGACAAGGGTTGCGATAATTACAACGATAATGGAAACAATCGTGACGAGTACGGTGTTTGTCTGCCTTTGTTCTTGCACATCAGCAAGAAAGACTGAGGTCGGCTGGCTGTAAGAAATTAGCCACGGCCGGGTTC